>CAIXCS010000238.1 GCA_903918025.1 uncultured Actinomycetes bacterium | reverse complement strand
TGATCGAGAAGATCAAAAGTAGTGAGGACACCGGGCAAGAGATTTCCAACGGACTCTGCGAGATCGCCCACTCGCTGCAAAATCTGTTCGACGACGACGTCAGGGCTCGGGTCCGCCCATGGAGAATCTCCATGGTGCATGGCGACCACTTCATCAACCCGCATCCCCTTGGACGACCTACCGGCGTCGCGATCAAATTCAACGCCAAGTTCGCCAAGAATTTCCATCTCTGCTTGGTGCCAGAGTCGCTCGGTATCAACGAGCAGCCCATCCATATCAAAGATTGCCGCCTTGAGGCGGTGGAAGGTCACTCGGTCGGAAGTGCTGCTTCGACCGCGCTGACGAGCGCCGGGTCTTCCGGCACCACACCCGGACGGAAGCGCTTCACCACTTCTCCGTCGGCACTAATCAGAAACTTTTCGAAGTTCCACTGAATGTCGCCAGCTTCACCTTCGTCATCGGCAACTTGGGTCAAGGCCGCATACAGCGGGTGACGGTCATCACCATTCACGTCGATCTTCTCGGTCAATGGAAACGTCACGCCATAGGTAGCCGAGCAAAATTCTGCGATCTCTTCTGGTGTGCCGGGCTCCTGGCCGAGGAATTGGTTGCAAGGAACGCCAAGGACGGTAAATCCGCGATCGCCATAGGTCTTTTGGAGAACTTCAAGACCGGTGTATTGCGGTGTGAGTCCACACTTCGACGCGACGTTGACAAGCAGGACTGCTTTTCCGGCGTAAGCGCCAAGGCTTGATGGCGAGCCGTCGAGGTTTGAGAGGGCAATGTCATAAAGGGTCATGCCTTCAACGTAGCGGAGCAATCAGCACTTCCGCTCGGACAGCGATAGCGTTCGTCTCCCAGCCCAAGGAGGCCCAATGCGTGCGGTAGTAATCGACGATGGTGACCTTCGGGTCGAAGAGCGACCTGATCCTGTCCCTGGCCCAACTGAGGTTCTCGTCGCCGTGACCTCTGCTGGCCTCAATGGCGCCGACATTCTTCAGCGACGGGGGTTTTACCCCGCACCAGCCGGAGCTCCAGTGGATGTTCCAGGTCTGGAACTTGCGGGCACCATTGTCGGGCTTGGGGATGACGTCAGGAGCGCCAGCATTGGTCAGCGGGTGATGGCGATTGTCGCCGGTGGCGCACAGGCAACCCACTGTCTCGTAAACGAACAACATCTCCTTCTTATCCCCGATCATGTTGACCTTGCAGTTGCTGGGGGTTTTCCAGAGGCCTACGCGACCGCACACGATGCGCTGGTGACTCAGGCTCGCCTTACATCCGGCGATCGAGTGCTCGTCAGCGGCGCCGCCGGTGGTGTTGGCTCCGCTGCCGTGCAACTTGCCGCAAGGCTCGGAGCGACGGTGATTGCTTCAGCTCGAAATCCTGGGGCACACGACGCGTTGCGTGCGCTTGGCGCCTCGGTCGTCGTTCTCCCTGAGGACATTGGTCATGCCGGCCCGTACGACGTCGTACTTGAGCTTGTTGGAGGCCCAAGTCTTGAAGTAGCCCTCACGACACTTGCCATGGGTGCACGGCTTGCAGTCATTGGTGTCGGTGCCGGCGCTCGAGCCGACATCAATTTGCTCCAGTTGATGGGTGCCCGTGCACAACTCACGGGAGCGACGCTGCGAGCTCGATCTGTTGAAGACAAGGCAGCAGTGACAGAAGGAGTCGCACGAGACGTTCTCCCATTGTTTGGAGACGGTCTCCTTCAGGTGCCCGTGTGTGCGACCTTCGGCCTCAACGACGTCCGAGCGGCGTACGACCGGTTCACCTCTGGTGGAAAACTTGGGAAGGTCATTCTCCTGCCAAGTGCGTGAGTTGTGGTGTCGCCTAAGCGGGGAGCGTCGACGCGTCGACTTCGCTGGCTTCGACCAACTTCGTCGCTCCGAATTCCCAGTAGGCGCGTAGCGACGCAAGCTCGTTCTTGCCGGGAGCCTTCTTGTAGGTGAAGACACAGTGGACAATGGCGACGTGGGTGCCGCCCGCCAGCCAGGTGTAGATGAGACCGACATCGGCAACCTCGTCATCGCAGAGATTCGATGACAGGATGTCGAACTTGATCATTTCTGACGAGGCAATGACCTCGTCGTAGAACTTTCCAATCGCTGCGCGTCCTCGATGACCGGTGCCTTCTGGATCAAAAGGTGATTTCCCGATCGGGTCTTGAACAACGGCGTCTTCGGCAAACAGGTGGAGCCAGCCTTCTTTGTCCTTCCTGGCGACCGCCGCTCGAGACGCAGCACCCAATTCTCTCGCATCCATTTCCTTGGTCATCGTTACTCCTTCACTCTTGCGATCACGGTGTCAGCAAATCGGTTCAGCGCGTCCAGTTTGGTCTGAAGTGTCTCAGGGTCTGGCCCAACGGCATACGGCCAACGAAAGCCGACGATGACGTCGGTGACACCGAGTTCTTCCAACCGATGAACCCCATCAACGCTGTAGGCATCCACCGAGATTGCGTGGGTCTCGAATGGCCGATCGAGGGTTCCTGCTTCGTCGCGAAGCTGATGCAGCTCACCCAGGAGTTGCGGAAGATTGTCATCACTTCCGCCCCCATGCAGCCATCCGTCGCCAACCGTTGCAGCCCGCTTCAGTGCAGCGGTCGCATGGCCACCGACAAGCAGAGGGATGGGAACCGACGGCACTGGACAGAGTTTGATTGCTGGAACGTCGTAGATCTCTCCGTGGTATTCGAAGAACTCCCCATCCATGAGGCCACGAAGGATGTCCATGGATTCATCCATCCGCTTTCCTCGCCGTGCCCAAGGAAGTCCGAGCATCTCGTAGTCCTCTCGCCACGGTGACGTCCCAACGCCAAGGAGGAGCCGGTTGTTGGTCAACACCGCAGTTGAGGTGGCGGACTTTGCAACAAGGACGGGGTGACGAATTGGGAGTTTGACGACGAAGGTCACGAACCTGAGCGTCGTCGTCACCATGCCAAGCGCCGGAATGAGGGAAAACGGCTCAAGAAAGGGCTTTCCCTCTAGGAACTCTCTTGTCCCATCAGGGTTGAACGGATAGGTGGAGTCGGATTCTCTTGGATAGCAAATCGAATCTGGAATGACCATCGAGTCATAGCCAGCGGCTTCGGCGGCTTGAGCGAGTGGTGCGTAGAACGTCGGATCGACCATTGACTCTGCGTAACTAAACCGCATTGCTGTTCCCCCTACCTCTCCGCTCGGCGACTACCGTGCGGCCATGGCTCCCTATCTTGGCACCGAGCACGCAAGAGCGACATTCCAACCAAAGAGCGTTCCACCGCCATCTGACCTCAACCTCGAAGCACTCGAGGTTGCGGCACGTGATGCTCTCGGCGCTATGGCGTACAGCTACTACTCCGGTGGAGCAGAAGATGAGCGACTTCTCGCAGAGGCTTCGGCTGCGTGGCAACGACACCTGCTCTACCCGAGGGTTCTCCGAGACGTGTCGCTCATTGACACGTCAACCACACTTCTTGGCCACGAGGTGGCGAGTCCGATCATCGTTGCTCCGACCGCACTCCACGGACTAGCCCATTCGGAAGGCGAGGTGGCGACCGCACACGGCGCAGCGCAAGCCGAAACCATCTTCACGCTGTCGTCGCTTTCCAATCGAAGTCTCCTTGACGTCGCAGCAACGAGACGAGGGGCGCCTCAATGGATGCAGCTCTACGTCTTGAAAGACCGAGGAGCTACCGCAGATCTTGTCGCCCAAGTCCGAGAAGCGGGCTTTACCGCGCTCATGCTGACCGTCGATGCTCCCGTTGCTGGGCTTCGGTCGCGTGAGCTCCGTCAGCAGGTGAAACTCCCCGACGAGCTCTCCCTTCCGAATCTCGAAGCGGCTGTCGGAAGCCGACCTCAAGGTGTTGGGTTCATGGCGCATGTGGCGCAAGCCTTCGACCCAGCCCTCGATGCTCGAACGCTCGAATGGCTGGTTGAGATCGCTGGGTTGCCGGTGATTGTCAAGGGCATTGTCCGAGGTGATGATGCGGTTCGCTGCTTCGACCTTGGGGCTGCCGGTGTCGTCGTATCGAACCATGGAGCTCGTCAACTCGACGGCGCCGTGCCGACGGCCGCAGCGCTTGCCGGTGTCGTCGACGCGGTGAATGGTCGGAAACCAATTTTCGTCGATGGGGGCATTCGTTCGGCATCCGATGTCGTCCGAGCCCTCTGTCTTGGTGCGGATGCCGTTCTTCTTGGCCGCCCAATCCTCTACGCCCTTGCCGCAGGTGGGAGCCAAGGAGTAACGGAACTCTTGGAGTGGTTCCAACGTGAGTTGCTCCGAACGATGGCACTTTGCGGCGCCACAACCTTGGCGGAACTTGACCGGACGGTCGTCGGTGCCTGACGCGACGTCCATCTCCGAGCTCCTGCTGAGCCGCGTAGCCGACCATGGTCTTGGGCTCATTGAGCCAAATGGCACCCGGTGGTCATGGGGGCAACTTGTCGAGCACTCAGCCCGAATTGCTGTTGCTGCATCTCGCCTTCTTGACTGGTCAGCCCCGCCACACCTCGGCGTCCTGCTCCCAAATGGCAAGGAGTATCTCGATTGGTTGGGAGCCGCCGCACTCCTCGGGGCAACGATTGTTGGCGTGAATCCCACCAGACGGGGGGAACAGCTCGCGGCAGACATCCGAAGCGTGGACTGTCAGATCCTGATCACCGATGAAGAAGGTGCCGCACTGTTGCGGGGGCTCAATCTCGGTGCTGCCAAGAACAACATCGTGCAAGTTGACTCTCCGTCATATATCCAGTTCCTCGAAGACGTTGAGCCCCCTGTTATCGATGCACTGCTCGAACGAGCGGCAGTGCTTGACCCCGCGACGTTGCTGCTCTTGTTGTTCACGTCTGGCACGACTGGCACGCCAAAGGCGGTTCGCTGCACGCAAGGTCGTCTCGCCACCATCGCGCGTACCGCCGGCGCCAACTACGGATTCACCCGAGACGACATTTGTTACTGCCCCATGCCGCTCTTTCACGGTAACGCCATCATGGCGCTCTGGGCTCCGGCACTCTGGGCCGGAGCAGCTATCGCTCCTGCTCCGAAATTCAGTGCCAGCAGGTGGCTTCCCGACGTTCAACGAACAGAGGCGACCAAGTTCACCTACGTCGGGAAGGCAATCTCCTACCTCTTATCGACGCCGCCAACAGCAGGTGATCGAGAACACCATGTCGCCATGGGATTTGGAACCGAAGCTTCTCTCGCTCACCGAGATGCCTTCGCTGAACGGTTTGGGATTCGCCTCATCGAGGGCTATGGATCTTCTGAAGGTGGCATCAACGTCATCGCTACACCCGACACACCACATGGAGCACTCGGCCCGTGCCCACCTGGCATGGATGTGGTCGTCGTCGATCCACTGACCCAACGTGAATGTCCAAGGGCAAGGTTCGACATCCATGGCCAACTCACCAACGCCAGCGACGCAATTGGAGAACTCGTCAACACTTCAGGTGGCTCACGATTCGAGGGGTACTACGAGCGTCCCGATGCTGAGGCTGAACGGCTCCGCAATGGTTGGTACTGGTCGGGCGACCTTGCCTATCGAGATGAGGCTGGATTTTTCTACTTCGCAGGCCGCAACGGCGACTGGCTGAGAGTCGACTCTGAAAACATGGCAGCCGGACCCATTGAGGCGGTCCTCAATCGTTACCCGAATTTTGCTTCGGTTCTCGTCTATGGGGTGTCATCACCTTCCGGAGGAGAAGAGGTGCTCGCAGCAGTCGAACTCACCGAGGGTGTTGTCTTCAATGGCGCGGCGTTTTCCGGCTGGCTCACCGAACAAGAAGACCTCGGGACAAAGTGGGCTCCAATGTTTGTTCGCGTGGTTGAACAACTCCCGACAACTGCGACGGGCAAGTTGACCAAAGTGAACCTCAAGGCAGAGGGGATTGACACACTCGACCCGATCTACTGGACAGGGCCGCGCCGAAACAACGTCTACGAGGTGTTCGACTCCGCAGCCAAGACCCGCTTTACTTCGAGCGACCGTTCAACTGTTGAGAAGGCCCCCGAGTAACCCTCCGCCACCACTGCTGCCGCTCGATGCTTCGTTCTGGGGAAGATACGGCGCGAGCGCGTGAGCGAGGTTTGCTATCGGCAGGGTTTGAAGCCAGACCATTCCCGGGCCGGTGAGCTTTGCGAAGAACAACGACTCCGCTCCGAAGAGGAGATTCTTGACACCTTTCACCATTTCAATTTCGAAGGGCATGTTCGCGTCAAACAGCCCGACGTGACCTGGAAGCACCCGAAGTTGCTCACCAGGCTGTAGGTGGTACTCGACAAGTTCGCCAGAGAGTTCAATCCAGCTTGTGCCCTCGCCTCCAATGCGCTGGAGGATGAATCCCGCACCGCCGAAGATTCCAGCACCCAACTTCTGCTGAAAGCCAATGTTGAGGTTCACATTTTCGGTGGCGGCAAGAAATCCGTTTCGGTGGACGAGATACTCCTTGCCACCGCCAACAGCGATGGGACGAATTTCGCCAGGAAGTTTGGTTGCAAACGCTACGGTTCCTGGGCTGCCTTGGGCGTCGTAGTACGTGAGGAAGAGTCCTCCGCCGGCAACGGCACGCTTCATGGTTCCAAGAAAGCCCTTCTGGCCGGCTCCGGCGGTCTGCGTCGTCATTTGGATCGAGGAACTGAGCCACGACACTTCGCCACTGTGGGACACAATTCGTTGACCTGGCTGAAGATCTACCTCGAGAACCGGCATCGTGGTGCCGATGACACGATGCGCAATTGGCGTCGAGGCTTCAACTGCTGCGGGATCGTCAGGCGAAGGCAGGTTGGCTCCTGAGGGGGGTGGAGGTGGTGGAGGTGGTGGCAACGACATGAGCGCTCCTTCAGGTGGTTGGTGTCCAACCGTACCCGTGGAACTGCCAAGCGTTGAGGACTTAGTTGAGCGCTGGGCTGAGCAGCGTCCCGAGGGCCGTTGCCACCCACGCGCTGTAGAAGCGATTGATGTGGTGATTGTCGAAGTAGACGAGGTGATTGCCGCTTGGAGCCTGCACGACGAGCGCACAGTGCTCCGTAGTGCAGAACAGCGGCGTCACATCAACAATGCCAACTTTTCCGACCACTGCGGCGGCACGGGTTGCAGAGAGTTCGACCTGCGGCACGAGCGCTCCTGGAGCGAGTTCGCAGAGTGTGAGCGGTCGAATCGCAGCCAAGCACGAACTCGGCGTCAATGAGGTCGTCTTCTCATTGAAACTTGGGATCGGGCCCAGGACCACCACCTTGGCTCCAGTCGCGACAAACGCTGCGGTCTCGTCTTGGATTCCCGCAAGCAACGTGTTCGGATCCAATGTCGTCCCGAAGCCGCCCTTGCCAATTGCACGACCAGCGAGAATCACCGAATTGAGGTGAGCCGTCGCTGCCCACGATCTGACGTTCGCCACAAAACTTGCGCAGTTCGCAACCGTGACCGAACCAAAGACGATCGAGCTCGGCGGGTTGGGATTTCCCCACGGCGTACACCCAGATTTTGCCAGGAAGACGACCCTCCAATTTCGTGCTTTGCCGAGAACGTCAAGTGCTGGAAGCCACATTCCAGCCTGGCTATCTCCAGTCAAAAGAACGATCGTCTTCGAGGTGGTCTTGCCGTAGGCGCAGAGCGTGACCGCATTGGATGGAATCGAGGTCTTGACGGTAGCTCCATAACACCCTGATCGATTTGGTGAAATCGACGCGTCGCCGGGGTTCATGCCAGCAAGCGGCGGGATGGAGTGCACCAAGCTTGGAGGAGCAGCCAGGGTGGCCGAACCAGCAATCGATGTTTGAAGTTGTTGCAGCGTTGGGCCTGCCACCGCTGCGCCCGAACTCACCGTCGTGGCGACGCCGAGGAAACAGGCCAACATCGCAATGACCTTTGGATACTTCACCCGTTTCATGGGTTGAGATTAGAGCGAACAACGCACTCCACGTTATGCAGGGTCGACGAAACGTCGGCGGGGTTCCGCAAGCCCGAGGTTCACCGCATGATCAAGCGTTTGACCAATGATCCTTCTCGTGTCGAGGGGATCAATGACATCGTCGAGTTCAAGGTGTGCGGCAACGTTGAGTGCCCGACCATGCTCATACGCTGCTGCGACCATCGCGTCGAATGCCTGCGCTCGTTCTTCTTCACTACGAATCGCGTCGAGCTCCCTCTTGAAACCAAGGCGTACCGCTCCCTCGAGTCCCATACCACCGAGCTCTGCTTGGGGCCAAGCAACGGTAAGCAGCGGTGCAACAAAACTGCCCGAGCACATGGCCTGAGCACCAAGGCCGTAGCCACGCCGGGTAATCAGCGCCACGACCGGAACCGACAATGCGGCTCCTGCGACGAACATCCTGCTCACGTGACGAACGAGGCCGGTGCGCTCTGCTTCGGGACCAACCATGAAGCCCGGCGTATCAACGAGACTCAGAATTGGGAGTCCCCAAGCGTCGGCAAGTTGGAAGAACCGTGAGGCTTTGTCCGCGGCGTCAGCATCGATGGCCCCTGAATTGACCAGAGGATTATTGGCGACCACTCCAACAGGTCGACCTTCAAGCCGTGCGAAGGCAGTAATGATGCTCCGACCGAAACCAGATCGAAGCTCCAAGATTGATTCGTGGTCAAACAAGGCTGCCAGCACGTCATGGGCGTCGTAGGCGCGCCTCCGGTCAAGCGGGAGAATCGTCTCCAATCGCTCAATCGGATCGGCCATCCCCGGCTCAACCGAGCGAGCCGAAAACCCTAGGAGTTGCTTCGCGAGGGCAACGGCATGCGCTTCATCTCGAGCGACCAAATCAACCGATCCCGCCTCGACATGCACCGAGACCGGTCCAACCGCGTCTGCATCGACGATTCCAAGGCCTCCGCCTTCAATCATCGCTGGACCACCCATACCAATCGATGCCCCCTCGACCGCAATCGCGACATCACAACATCCAAAAATCGCAGCATTTCCGGCGAAGCACCTTCCCGCGGCAATGCCAATGGTCGGAACGAGCCCTGAAAGCGAGGCAAAGGCATGAAATGCCTCGGTGTTGAGGCCCGTCACTACCGGAAAGTCGGTGTCACCCGGTCTTCCGCCTCCACCTTCAGTGAAGAAAACAAGGGGCAGTCGTTGTCGAGCCACAAGATCGAGCAATCGATCCTTCTTCGCGTGGTTTCTTTGTCCTTGAGTCCCGGCAAGAACGGTCGCATCGTAGGAAATCGCCGCGGTTGGTCGTCCACCCACGGTGCCAATTCCAGAAATGAGCCCATCGGCCGGCGTGCGGGCAATGAGTTCTTCAGCAGACCGCCGAGCACGTTGTGCTGCATAGGCGAATCGTCCGTACTCAACGTAACTTCCTGCGTCGAGGAGGTCATCGAGATTCTCCCGCGCCGTGCGAAGTCCACGCGCTCGACGCTTCTCGACCGCATCGGGGCGAGCATCGTCTTGGAGCAGTGCCACTCGATCTCGGAGTTCGCTGAGGTGAGGTGAGGTCGAGCGTGACGCATCAAGGACTCTCTCGGTCTGCGTCGAACCAATCTTGAGTTCAACCAAGATCGACCCGTCGCGAACTCCTTCGCCAAGCTCGACCATGACCGACTGGATCGTGCCCGAGAACATCGCCAGAACGAGATGTTCCATCTTCATTGACTCAATGACGGCGACGACCGATCCTTCGGCCACCTCATCGCCGACGGAACACACCATCACCACGGTTCCAATGAGCGAAGAACGAATCGTCGAAAATGCTGGCTTATCCACGTCGCTACCTTCCAGAGTCGCCTCGTCGGCACCCTATCTGCCCGCCGGAGAAGTGACCTGCTTCTCGGTCGAGCGGGAGTCCGCCCACCACCTTCGGTAGCATCTCGTCGTGCGCGGCATCCTCTCAATCTCTGGCTACATCCCGACTCACCGACTTGATCGCAAGGAGGTGAGTGCGTTGTTTGGCTCAGGCGGAGGAAAAGGGACTCGTTCTGTCGCTGGCCACGATGAAGATACGACAACCATGGGCGTCGAGTCGGCGCGACTCGCTCTCCGTGGCCTCGATGTCGAACATGTAGCTCTCTTGTTTGCAACGGCAACCCCCGCCTATGCGGACAAGACCAATGCAACCGCCCTCCATGCTGCGCTTGGTCGCCCAATGAGCGAGCCAGCTTGGGATTTTGGTGGTTCTGCTCGTTCGGCAATTGGTGCATTCGGATTCGCACTCGCCAGCCTTCCGACCACTCTGGTGGTTGCCTCGGATCGCAGAGACGGTCTTGCGACCTCGTCCGACGAAGTAGGAGGTGGGGACGCAGCCGCTGCGGTACTCGTCGGCGAATCAACCGATGCCCTCCCGGCACTTGCAGTCCAGATCGGAGGCGCGTCGGCCACCGATGAGTTCCTCGATCGATGGCGAGTCCCTGGTGATCGCCGGTCAAAGCAATGGGAAGAGAAGTTCGGCGAGCAGCGCTACCTCGCACTTGCGGTCGACGCATTTTCTCGAGCACTTACCCAGGCGGGCCTCGCTCCTGAGTCAATCGACCGGATCGTGGTGACGGGCATGCACTCCCGAGCAGCAAAAGCTGTTGGGGCGAAACTTGCAAACGGGCGAGATGTGCTCGTTCCCGATCTCACCGAATCAATTGGGCAGACGGGCGGAACTCACGCTCTGCTGTTGCTGGCGAGTTGCTTAGAAACGCTCGCAGGTTCAGAGGGCGGACTGAAGATTGCTCTCGTCAACTTGGCCGATGGCGCCGACGTCGTGCTTCTCGAAACGACAGCATCTCTTGCCAATTGGAAGCCGGCGAATCCAATTTCGGCACAACTCAAGAACACGCGGTCACTTCCCTATGGCAAGTTCCTCTCGTGGCGTCAGATGATCACCGTTGAGCCACCGCGCCGGCCTGAACCAGGTCGAGTCTCAGCAACTGCAGCTTGGAGAAGTGAGGATTGGAAATTCGCCTTTGTTGGTTCAAAGGATCGGTCGACCGGCACGATTCACCTTCCGCCAGCACGCGTCTCGCGCGTCGGTGGGGCCGTTGACGAGATGGACCCCCTGCCAATGGCTGACGTTCAGGGTTCAATTGTCACCTTTACCATTGACCGAATGGTGTACTCACCAAGCCCGCCAGTTGCCTTCGCCATTGTGGACTTCGATGGTGGAGGACGTTTTCCGATTGAGTTGACCGATTGCACTGCAGACCAGGTTGCGATCGGTGGGCGAGTTGAACTCACCTTCCGGAAACTCTTTACCCAAGACGACATCCACGACTACTTCTGGAAGGCTCGACTCCTCCCAAGCGTCGACGACGAGAGTGACAACTGATGGCAAGCCACGGGATCAAAGACCAAGTAGCAATCGTCGGAATGGGGTGCACCCCATTTGCCGAGCACTGGAACAAGGGCCTCGATGACCTCATCGTTGATGCCGTCGAAGAGACGTATTCCTCGACCCGGGTTGTGAAGGCCGATGTTGATGCCTACTGGCTCGGCACCGTCCAAGGTGGCATGAGTGGCATCACCCTCGCTCGCCCCCTCCAGCTTGAGGGAAAGCCCGTCACTCGGGTGGAGAACTACTGCACCACCGGATCAGAAGCACTTCGTGCCGCTGCTTATGCCGTTGCATCTGGCGCCTATGACGTTGCAATGGCTGTCGGTGTTGAGAAGGTAAAAGACTCTGGTTTTCAAGGACTCAACGCCCAAGCGCCACCAAATGATGGAACAGCTCGAACCTTGACGGCTGCAGCAATGTTCTCGATGGTTGCCCCCGCATATGCCCGCAAGTACGGAGTCGATGACGAAACAATGAGCGACGTGCTGGCTGCAATTGCGGTGAAGAACCACTTCAATGGAGCTCGAAACCCACGGGCGCAGTTCCGCCGAGAGATCACGGCGGAAACCTGCAAAGCCTCGCCGAGGCTGGCCGGAGGACTTGGTGTCTACGACTGCGCTGGCGTTGCCGATGGAGCTGCGGCCGCGATTGTGGTGCGCGCGGAAGACGCGTACAAGTACACCGACAAGCCCCTGTTCATCAAAGCGCTCGCGTTCACTGCCGGCTCAGGTGCCGGGCTGGTCG
>CAIXCS010000237.1 GCA_903918025.1 uncultured Actinomycetes bacterium | reverse complement strand
CCTTCGAGCCTTCGCCACGCTCGACGAGAAAGCAACCCCAACGCTTCCAACCAAAGCGATGCCAAGGGCGAGATCGAACGCAAAGGAAACCAAGCAGCGTCGAGCGAGCACCGACAGCTTGGTGCTCGATGTGGTGGTTCGAGGAGATCTCAACCAAACACCAATCGCCATTGGCTTCCTTGCACTACTGGAAGGAATGGTTGTCCGAGAAGGACTCGTGGCGCTCAAGCGTGCGACACCAACCGAACGTCGGCTCATCAGTTCGTACGCAGCGAGCCACGAAGCGAACTTGGACCCTTGCATTGTCCGTGGCGACACGGGACGACACCTCCAGGTTCTCAACCGAAAGGACTTTTTCAACAACGTCTTCTACCGCTATGGGTATGAGTACTTTGGCCAAATCATCGGAGCCAATCTCCCCTTCACCCTCACTCGCATGGCCGACTACGTGGAGTTCTCGCCAAGGCTTCCCGGCAGGGTCAGGGTCGGACTCCTCGGAGAGGAGCGACTAGACCGCAGGTGGAGGAGCTTTCGGGGAGCACCCGATGTCCTTCTCGATCGCAGAGGCGACGACGCTTGGTCGCTCCATTTCGAGAGTCAATCGAAGAACGCAACGTTCACCTTTAAGGACGGTCCGTCTCGACCAGCAGTTGCAACTGAGGACAGTGGCAAGCAATACCAAGGTCGTTTTGTCGACGTGCTCCAAGCAGCATCTGCACTCTTCGGTCAAGCGATGTCACTTTCGCAGATGTCAGAACTTTTTCGTGGACCTGTCCTTGCGGATTCCTGCGTCATTGCTGGTCGAGAACTCACCACGGTTGATCTTGATCACCTTCGAGCCCGACTCCTTGGCATAGCCAACATCCATGACCGTCTTGAAAGAGTCCTTGAAATCCACGAAGGATCCGGGAAGAAACTCCACCAACTGCTCTCGACGGCAACGCTCGCTCGGGGGTATCTCAACGCTTCTGGCATTTCCCACGCGCCGAACATCGATCCTCGCTCCCACGCGATCGCCGCTGAAGCATTCAAAGGTGGACGAGTCGAGTCCGTCGTTGTTCGTCAAGAAGTACCCGTGCTCGTGGCCGATCGATCGGCTGCCTATGTCAGAGATGCCGTGCTCTTGGGTCTCGAAGAGATCCTGTCGGCATCATCCCTCAGCTCTCGTGATGCAACAAAGCGGTTCAGCAATTTCCTTCGTTCGAAAGATCTCTTGCGTGCAACAGAGACCCAAGCAATGCTCCGTTGGCTTGCGCGCACGTTCGTGCGAGTCCTCCCCTCAAATGATGTGCTGACCACCCGGGCGTTCTTGGAAGATCGCTCACAACCGAGTTTGTCAACTGCTCCACTCACTCTTGACACACCTCTTTGGCTGAGCGCCTTTGAGGTTCTGGACTCGTGCTTGGCAACTGGGAGGCCACCAGAGATTCTCGAAGCCATCACCCTTATTCCTCGGGGCAAGCAATCTCGATGTGGCGTTTCCTTTTCTGGAAGTGCACCAACCACTGGCGGTTTGTTCGAGCAGAGTTTGCACATCGCACCGAGAGGCGACACCGAACTCGACCGATTGATCCACCAAGGCACGAAAGCCATTCGCAACTCCATGGTCTATGGGATGACCGCCCAAGTGACACGCCTCGAAGGCAAAGCGGTCAAGCAACGGATCTACACACCCGACGAGACCTTTGTGTTCAGTGGACCCGAAGAGCTCGCTGGTTGGCACACCTGCTTTCCCATTGCAGCAGCACTGACCGCGTTCGCACGGTTCATGCTTCGTCGTGTTGAGACCCAGGTGAGTGCCCTCGGCGGCACGGTTGCTGGCATGGACACGGATTCGGTTTCAATCGTCGCCACGGAACTCGGCGGGCTCCTGCCGACTCCAGGTGGAACAGAACTCAACGAAAGTGGCGAGCCGTGTGTCAGGGCGATCACTATCGCCGAAGCGCTCCGAATCCTTGACTATGAAGCCTGGGCCAATCCCATTGGCGAGGAGTCACCGTGGAGGGTTGAGCACCATTCGAAGAAGGGCGACGTGTTCTATTTCGCGATCTGCAATAAGCGCTACGTGCTGTTCCGACGCAGCGGCGACGACATCTGCTTGCTCGACGCATCAGAGCACGTCCTTGGCGGTCGCTATGTCGATCCGTATCCCGATGCGTTACGGAGTCCTTCAGGTGCACGGAAGTTCGTCGACGAGCTCTGGTTGCACTTCCTTGACGCTGACCGCTACCCGGAGCCTTCTTGGTTCGACCTTCCTGCAGTTCGTACTGTCACCATCAGTCGGAAGGAGCAACTCCAATCCTTCAAAGATGCAGGGATCACCTTGCCCTTCGGACAACTCCTCCAAGGCGTGCCCGACCCAATCCATGGGAGAACCCCTGGACCGATCGCATCGGTGACTGGTGCAGCGCTGTCGGACATCTCATGGCTGAACGTTGAGACCGGCAAGGAAGTTCACGTTGGGTTGGACTTCCATGCAGCGCAAGGCGAGACCGGAGCACCGCAGATCCTCTCAACTCTTGGTGGAGTTGCCGATCGTTGGTTCGGCACGACGGACCCGAGGT
>CAIXCS010000236.1 GCA_903918025.1 uncultured Actinomycetes bacterium | reverse complement strand
CGACTTAACAAGGCAGAGAAGTGGTCGAAAGTGGTGGTGTAAGGTTGAGGCCCCACGGGGTCGTAGCTCAGTTGGTTAGAGCGCAGCACTGATAATGCTGAGGTCGAAAGTTCGAATCTTTCCGATCCCACCACCATTCCTCCTCAGAGCGATCTCGATTCGCTCTTGCTACGTGCGCAGTCATTCGGCAGGACGACGTCCAGTGATGAATCCCGGCCACTCGAGGGTGGCAACTAGGGTCCGCTTCGGCCATCTCCAGATGAAGGAGAGCGGTCACCGCCTCTTGATGGTTTGATATGGGGCAGATCAAAAGATGAACGAAACTCGATTCATGGGGAAGTCCGCGTGCAACAAGTAGTCGAAATTCGTGAACATCCAAGAAGGATCACGTGGCGAGGAGCGTCTGCGCTTGCCCTTGGAGGGTCCAATCAGTCGATCTTTCTTATCGGAGCGCTTCTTGCCGCTCAAGGTAGTGCGGCGATCCCAATCTTGATTCTCGGGCTCGTGCTCAGCTACATGGCAGTTCCGGGATGGATCGAACTCTCGTGCATGTTTCCAAATCGCGTTGGTGGTATTGCCGCAACCTGCGCCGAAGCGTTCAGGCCATATTCGGCAGTTCTCGCAAATCTGACTGGCGTTTGTTACTGGTGGGGTTGGGTCCCAACATGCGGGCTGACTGCCATCTTCTCGGCCAATGCGATTCACCAGTGGTATTTGCCTTGGATTCCCGAAAAGATTCTGGCGACGGTCCTCGTGCTCATCTTCATGGGAGTGAACCTCTGTGGACTCAAGTGGGCAGTCCGCTTGGCGATGCCGATCGCGATCGTTGCTGGGTTTCTTGCCCTGTGCACTTCGTTGCTTCCGATTTTTGCCGGTCACGTGGATTGGCATCAGGCGTCGTCGTTTCACCTCTTGAGCCCGTTCTCGGGAACCTTCGGGAAACTCACGAGCGCAATGGCTGGGCTCTACCTCGTTGGCTTCGCGGCACCTGCATTTGAAGCTGCTGCCTGCCACATGGGTGAGATGAAGAATCCTTCGCGTGATCAACCATGGGCGATGTGGGTTAGCGGAGGTGTGGCAAGTATCTACTTTGTTCTCATCCCAGTGGTTTGGCTTGGGGTCTTTGGGTCAACGGCATTGCAGGGAAATCTCGCCTCGCTCCTCGGTCCAACCTTTGCCCCGCTCTTTGGAAGCCTGGCGAAAGCAGCGGCGATCTGGTTCATTACGTTCAATATGTTCTCCGGGACAATTCAACCGCTCTCGGGTGCGTCGCGTACGCTGTCGCAACTTTCAGAAGACGGGCTGCTGCCACGAAGTATTGGTTGGAGGAGTGTTCGTACCGATGCCCCAGCTGTGGCGATCGTCATCACGGCCTTGGCGTCCATTGCCTTTCTTCTCAGTGGTGATCCGACCTCGGTTATCGCGGCGGCAAACCTCACCTACCTCATTGGCATTGGACTGCCGAGTTTGGCCGTCTGGATCCTGAGGCGAAATGAACCCGATCGAGAACGCCTCTACAAAGCGAGGAGTTCCTCAATCAAGCTCGGTGTCGTCGCTGCAGCGGTCTGGTTGGCTTCAGCCCTCTTTGGATTCGAACAGTTTGGCCTTCCAGTGGTTGTCTTTGGACTGGTCCTGGCCTACTCAGGTTCGACCCTCTACGCATGGCGGCTCCACCAAGATCGCAAGGCGCAGGGAACGAAGGGTCCTGCACGCTCAATCCACCTCAAACTCACTGGAGCGATGCTGGCGGTCTTGGCCCTCGACACGGTCGGGTATCTCGTCGCCGTCAATCATGTGACCGGGTCGAGTCCGGCGTTGATTGCAATTCTCAAGGACATCTTCGTTGCGGTTGGTTTGCTGACCATCAGCGTTGGTTTGGTACTTCCTGGGATGATTGCCCACACGGCCAATCAGGTGGCCAAAGCAGCATCCGAACTCGCCGATGGAACGTTGCTCAACTTGACCGTGGCAATGGAGGCGATCGCAGCAGGTGACTTTGACCAAGAGGTGCCGCACCTTGGAATGCAGGCGGTCGAGGTTCGGACACGAGATGAGTTCGGGGACATGGCGAAGTCATTTAATGTCATGCAGCTCGAGGCTGGTCGCGCTGCGACTGCACTTGAAACGTCAGTAGGAGAATTACGCCAGTACCGCGATCGCCTTGAAGAGTTGGTTGATATTCGAACGTCCGAACTCGTGAGTGAGCGTGGGCAGCGACGCGAGCTTCTTGAAAAGATGAGAGCGCTCTCGAAGAAGGTAAATGTCCAATCGGTCAGTAGTCCCGTTTTGGCAGAAATGATGAATGACCTTCTGGTCAGCATTGGTGAAGCACTGAATGCCGATGGCGTCGCCGTAATTCTTGCAAATGAATTCGGAATTCTCGAGCCGACGGCCACGGTTTGGCGCGGGGCTGCGGTCGGTCCCGGCATAACTACCGAAGTCCTTACGCCGGAAGTGACCGATGCGCTCAACACTTTTGCTCGTGATGGAAAGGCTTTAGCGATTTCAGATGTTCAAGTGGCTGAATCGTGACGGGTTTTCCGGAGACTAAATCATTTCCAAAGCGGCCAGATTCTCTGACTCGCTGATCGAATGGTAGTTGGCCTCAAACTCGACCGG
>CAIXCS010000235.1 GCA_903918025.1 uncultured Actinomycetes bacterium | reverse complement strand
TGTCGATGACGTCATCACGGGCGTCTGCGAAGTCCTCCGTGACGAGAACACCCTTCCCCGCGGCCAAGCCATCGGTCTTGATGACGTAGGGGGGTGACATGGTCTCCAAGAACTCGAGCGCTTCGGCAACTGTCGTAAAGGTCCCAAACCCCGCAGTCGGAATATGCGCGGCGTCGAGCACTTCCTTCATGAACGTCTTTGAGCCTTCGAGCTGCGCACCGTCCGCCCCCGGACCAAGAACCACTCTGCCGAGTCCCCGCAGTTGGTCAGCGAGGCCATCAACCAAGGGAGCTTCTGGTCCAATCACGGCGAGTTGGACCTCGTGCGTTGCTGGGTCGAGATCGCTCACGCTGATGGGGAACGCATGGGAGGTCGAAGACATTCCTGGGTTTCCTGGAACAACAATCACCGGTGCATTGCGGGCCAGAGCTATGGCCAAGGCATGCTCTCGACCTCCGCTACCAACAACGAGTACTGGGCGAGGATCGCTCACGACTCGTGGAAGGCGACGAACTGCTCTCGACCTGGACCAACACCGACCAAGCGAATTGGCACACCAATTTGGGTCTCTAAGAACGCCACGTAGTCCTTCGCTGCTGCGGGCATTTGGTTGAGCGAAGTGAATGTCGTGAGGTCGGACTCCCAGCCGGGGAGTTCTGCATAGACAGGGGTGACCTTGTGCAGAATCGACTGGTGATAGGGCGGGTAGTCGTAGCGGACACCGTCTGCTTCATAGGCAACGCACACCTTGATGGTTGAGAAGGTATCGAGCACGTCGAGCTTCGTCAGGGCAATTTCCGTCAATGAATTGAGCCGCACCGCCTGGCGAGCCATGACGGCATCAAACCACCCACAACGACGCCTGCGTCCAGTATTCGTGCCGTACTCGTGACCACGGTCGACCAGCAGGTCACCAAGCTCATCCGTGAGCTCCGTTGGAAAGGGACCTGCGCCAACTCTCGTGATGTAGGCCTTCGCAATGCCAACGATGGTGGTGAGATCGCGTGGACCGAGCCCTGAACCCGTGGCAGCTCCCCCGGCAACAGGGTTGGAGGACGTGACGAAGGGATAGGTCCCGTGGTCGAGGTCTAAGAACGTTGCTTGGGCACCTTCTAAAAGCACGTTTCGACCGGCAGCAAGGGCATCATGAAGGAATCCGACCGTGTCGGAGATCATTGGGGCAATACGAGGGGCATAGGTGCCGAGATAGGTATCGGCAATGGCATCGACATCCATAGGAAGTCGGTTGTAGACCCGAGAGAGGAGCGCGTTCTTCTCGACCAAGGCAATTTCCAACTTCTGACGGAAGATCTTCTCGTCGAGGAGATCTTGCACTCGAAGTCCCACACGTGCCGCCTTGTCGGCATAGGCAGGGCCAATACCGCGCTTGGTCGTCCCGAGGGCGTTCTTGCCGAGGTAGCGCTCCGACACACGATCGAGTTCTTGGTGATACGGCATGATCAGGTGCGCGTTGCCAGAGACCATGAGTGCCGACGTGTCAACACCCTTGGCTTCGAGCACGTCAATCTCATTGAGGAGCACTCCTGGGTCAACCACCACTCCGTTACCAATTACGGGGGTGACGGCTGGGTAGAGAATTCCTGAAGGGATCAGCTGCAGCGCAAATGCCTCACCGTCAACAACGATTCGGTGGCCGGCATTGTGGCCTCCTTGGTAACGGACGACGACGTCCATTTCCTTGGCCAAGAGGTCAGTCAACTTGCCCTTGCCCTCATCACCCCATTGGGTTCCAACGACGACGGTTGCCGGCACGGCGATCCTCCAAGCCCAGGTCGGGTACACACCATCGTACCTTCCACGTGGAGTGCTGCTCTGAAACAACTGGGTCCTTGTTCGGCGATGGTTCTAGGGTTTCGTTATGCCCGAATTCCGCACAAGTCGCAGCTTTGAGCTCACCGACGCCAAGACCATTGCCTTGCCAGATGGCTCACGCGTTCACCAAGAGCACCTCGCACAAAACGAACGACTCCGCCCAAGAATTGAGTCACCCCGGTCAGGCGTGTGGTGCGTCCTCGGCAATGGACTCTCCAACCAGACCTTCGTTGAGGGACCAGACGGCATCATCGCCATCGACAGCGGCGAGTCAAACGAAGAGATGGCGGCATCAATTGCTCAGCTGCGAACACAAACAGACCGCCCAATTGTCGCCGTCCTCTATACCCACTTTCACTACGTCTCAGGGACGGCGGCCATCTTCGAAGAAGCGGGCGGTGCCTTGCCAATCTGGGGCCACGCAAAGATCGACGGAAATCTGGCTCGAGCATCAACCGAAATTGGTCCGACCTATAGCCGGGGGATCGTCGAGCAGTTCGCCATCGCACTGCCTTCAGAGGGGCCCGATCACGCGCAGAACGTTGGATTAGGGCTCTACTGGCGCCGTCCTGATCTCGGGAGACCAACGCCGGGCTACTTGCCACCAACGAAGACCTTCGATGCCAACACGACGTTCAAGGTTGCCGGCCTCACTGTGGAGGTAACGCTCGCTCCCTCTGACGCTGATGATTCGGTGACGTACTTCTTCAACGAGCTCGGCCTCGCGGTCCACAATCTGGTGTGGCCATTGCTCTTCAATATCTTCGCCATTCGAGGTGAGGAGTACCGCGACCCGAACATGCTCATTCGCGGTATTGATCACTTGCTCTCCCTGCAGCCGGACCACCTCGTTGCAACCCACGGACCATCGATGTCAGGACGAGAGGAGATCCAACAACGAGTCACTCGGTACCGTGACTCCCTTGCCTACATCTGGGACCAGACCGTCCGACTGACCAACCTCGGTGCAACAACGAATGATCTTGCTCACGGTGTGCAACTGCCGGCGCTCTACAGCGAGGACTTCCTCACGACGGAGCTCTATGGAGTGGTTGAGCACCATGCTCGCCAAATCAGAAGTGGCCTCTTTGGCTTCTTCGATGGAGATCCGGCAAATCTCTTCCCCGTCCCAACGGCAGAGCGATCAATGAAACTCATCGCCGGATTCGGCGGAGAAGACGTTGTACGCGGAGCAGTGTCCACTGCCTACGAAACGAATGACGTTCGCTGGGGGATTGAATTGGCATCTTGGCTCTCGACTGCCCCACTCGCCACTGACGCGGATCGCCAACTCTTGGCAACGGGGCTTCGGATGATTGCGGAGCGGACCACCGCAGCAAATATTCGAAGTTGGTGTCTCACACGGGCTCGAGTTCTCGAGGGTCAACTCGATACCAGCTGGCTCACCGTCCATGCCCTTCGGCCAAAGGCAATTCTCGACGCACCACTCGATCGCAATGTTCACCTCTTGCGAGTGCTGCTTGACCCTCTGCGGGCCGAAGGACAATACCTCCGAATCAC
>CAIXCS010000234.1 GCA_903918025.1 uncultured Actinomycetes bacterium | reverse complement strand
GTGATTGTGCTCGTCCTCTGCTCGCCAGCGGCGTACCTCGATCGATACGCCGCCCCCGACAAGGCGACCTCGGGTCTTGGCGAGTCAGATGGTGCCTGGCCAGTGCCCTATTGGTATGGCGATGCGGCGTTTGCCACCATGACACTCCTTCTCGGAGCTGCGTCAGAAGAACTCGGAGCCGCGTTTCTCGGAACGTTTCGCAATGAACGAAGCATTCTCGAGGCCTTCGCCGTCCCACAAGAATGGCGCCTCTTCGGCACGGTGCTCTTGGGTCATCCTGATGGAGAAGACCATCGTTCGGCCTCGCTCCAACGAAGCAAGCCGCGGGTAGATCGAGTCCACCTTGGGACCTTCCGAGAACGTTCCGGAACTAGCGAAGTTGGCGCAGGTAGCGAAGCAGGGTTCGAAGACTAAAGGCTGTTCCCCCGCGCGTTTGGTAGCCGCTGTCGGACTCTGAACGTCCGGGGCCAGCAATGTCCAAATGCGCCCAAGTCGTTGAACCAACAAACTCTTCCAAGAACAAGGCAGCAGAGATCGATCCGGCAACGCCGGTCTTGCCAATGTTCTTCATGTCCGCGATTTCGGAGTCAATGTGGCTTCGAAACTGAGGTGGCAGGGGCATGGGCCAATTGTGTTCACCCTCAAGCGCACCGGCGTCAAACAGCGCAGACGAGAGCGCAGGATCATTGGCGTAGGCAGCGGCGATATCTCCGAGTGCAACAACTTGAGCACCGGTGAGCGTCGCGACATCAATCATGGTCGTGGGTTCGAGTTCTGCTCCGAGACAGAGCGCATCGGCCAAGATGATCCGGCCTTCGGCGTCGGTGTTCAAAATCTCCATGGTCTTGCCATTGCGGGCAGTGAGGACGTCACCTGGGCGAATTGCCGTGCCTGAAGGCATGTTCTCCGTCATTGGTGCGATGGCGGTCACCTTTACCTTGACGCCAAGTGCCTCACAAGCCGATAACGCAGCCAAGACCACGGCTGCTCCCGACATGTCGGTCTTCATGGTCATCATTCCCGCACCGGTCTTGAGGGAAAGACCACCCGAGTCAAAGGTCACACCTTTTCCAACGAGGACCACGTGGCGAGTTTTCGCAGTGTCTTTTGCGGGCGTGTAGGTTCCGCGAACAAGTCGAGGCGGCTCGGCAGACCCCTGAGCAACACCGAGAAGGCCACCGAGGCGTTCCTTCTCGATTCGAGCCTTCTCCCAAACTTCAACCTTGGTCAAAGGTCCGCTGGTCTTGAGGCGAGCAGCAGACCGCTTTGCCATCTCGCTTGGTGAAAGATGTCCAGGTGGCTCGTTGATCAAGTCCTTTGCGAACTCAACGGCTTCGGCAATGACTCGACCCGCCTCTACAGAGCGTTCGAGGCCTGTTCGACTCGACGAGGCCACGGTGAGTGACGCAATGCTTCGCTCCGGAGTTGTTCGGTGGGTGTTGAACTTGTAGGTCGCAAGAAGCGCCCCAGTGGTTGCTGCTTCTTGGGCCGGAGCGTCTCCACCCGGCACAACGAGGGCAAGTGAGGCACCTGTTGAGGTCGCCCGGGTTGCCGTGGCCCCAAAGCGTCGCCATCCTTCAGCATCACCACCTCCAACGCCAACCAAGAGCAGCGTTGGTCCTTCAAAGGACCGAATCGCGAACACCGATCCAGGTGCTGCGGAGAATGACGCTGTCGTTGCCCAAGCCGCGTCGATTGTCGTTGGAACCACGATTCCTGAAACCGAAGGGAGTACCCCTGCGGCGAGACCAATTGTTGGCGTGGCGAGAACCGGAACTGCAAGGAAATCAATTCCTTCCAACTCGGTCAATTTCACTGCTTCTACTGGCACGGACATTGAGCTCCTCTCGAAACGTGGTACTTCCTCAACCTTCGGAAACGATCAAGAAGCTGGTCCAACCGAGCGAGTTCGAAGGAGATGGTCTCCATCTTGCCAGCGTGCAAGGGTCCACGCGAGATCAGAGAGTCGGTTGAGGTAGGCACGGACAAGACCGCTCTCAACGTCAAGGTTTGTTGCCGTGCGCTCCGCACGCCGGACTACCGTTCGGCAAACGTCGAGCGTGGCAGACAGCCGATTTCCGCCGGGAACCACAAATTCCTTGAGTGGTTCGAAACGTGCGGTGTAGGTATCAATGTGACCTTCAAGGCGCTCGACCATTGCTCCTGAGACCTTCGTTGACCCATCGACCAATTTGCTCCGATTCTCCGAATCGGTTGCTACTTCTGCCATCAGGACCCACAGGTCACGTTCCAATTCGATGAGCAGGAGATCAAGCTCAGATCCTTCGCCAGTTTCGGCTCGAGCAAGACCGAGAAATGCCTGCGCCTCATCGACGGCGCCGAGGACTTCAATGGCAACGTCATTCTTCGCAACTCGGCCTCCATAGAGAAGTCCCGTGGTTCCGTCATCGCCTTTTCGAGTGTAAATCTTCACGCATTCAACCTACCGGCGATGTGGAAGAACAATTCGCCGAACGGTTCACCGATGCGAGGGTGACTTGTAACCTGAGATGACCATGCCGCGCAGCCCCTTCCTTGCTCAACGACTCTCCGCAGATGATTCCGCCTATCTCGCCGCACTGCGGGATCAAGTCCTGATCTTTGATGGTGCGGTCGGTACGAATCTGCAGCTTCTCGATCTGACCGCAGAGGACTTCGGTGGAGAACACCTTGCCGGGTGTAATGAGCACCTAGTCAAGACTCGACCCGACGTCATTACGACACTCCATGAGCAATTTCTGGAGGTTGGTTGCGATGTGATTGAGACCAATACCTTCGGGTCCTTCTCCCTTGTCCTAGCTGAATATGACCTTGCAGATCAGGCTGCGTCGCTGACGAGAACAGCGACTGATCTTGCCCGAGCGGCGGCAACCACATTCTCAACGCCAACAAAGCCTCGATTCGTCGCCGGGTCGATGGGCCCAGGGACCAAGTTTCCAACCCTTGGACAGATTTCCTACGTCGATCTCCGCGCAAGTTACGTCGAGCAAGCCATTGCGCTCCTCGAGGGAGGTTCAGATCTCTTCCTCGTCGAGACGATGTTCGACCTCCTCGGTGCGAAAGCTGCAATCAATGCCTGCAAGATGGCCATGGAAGAAGTTGGACACCGAATCCCCATCCAGGTGCAGGTCACCATTGAGCTCACTGGTCGCATGCTCCCAGGAACCGAAATCGGCGCGGCACTCACCGCCATGGAAGCAATGGGTGTCGACGTCATCGGCCTCAACTGTGCAACGGGACCCCAAGAAATGGGAGAGCCGCTTCGTTATCTTGCCGAGCACTCGCGCCTCCCGATTTCTTGTCTTCCAAATGCCGGACTCCCGTCGGTCGTCAACGGCGCCATGCACTATGACCTGACCCCCGATCAGCTCGCGGCCTACCACCATCGCTTCATCACCGAGCTCGGCGTTTCGGCCGTTGGCGGCTGCTGTGGCACCACTCCTGCTCACCTCGCTGCCGTGGTTGCGCAGTGTGGTGGAAGTACGCCAATGAAGCGTTCAATTGACCATGAGCCAGCACTGGCGTCGATTTACACCTCAGTTCCCTTCGTCCAAGACAGCTCCTTTCTCATTGTTGGCGAGCGCACGAATGCCAATGGCTCGAAAAAGTTCCGAGATGCAATGCTCGACGGCGACTGGGACACCACAACGGCGATGGCAAAGAGCCAGGTCGGCGAGGGCTCGCACGTCATTGATGTCTGCGTTGACTACACCGGAGCTGACGGAGTGGCCGACATGGAAGAGGTCGTGAGCCGTCTTGCGACTCAGGCAACCGTGCCAATCATGGTGGACACCACCGAGGCGCCAGTCGCTGCAACCGCACTCCGCTGGCTCGGCGGACGGGCAATCCTCAACTCTGTCAACCTTGAGGAAGGAAGCGGAGACGGAACGAGGCTGCAGTCCTTCCTCCTCCTCGCCAGAGAGTTTGGTGCTGCCGTCGTTGCGACGTGCATTGATGAAGAGGGTCAAGCCCGAACCGCTGACTGGAAGCTTCGCTCGGCGCAGGCAATCTACGAACTCGCCGTCAACGAGTACGGACTCGCCCCTGAAGACTTGGTCTTCGACGCCCTGGCCCTCCCCCTCTCAACCGGTATGGAAGAGTCTCGAAAAGATGGAATCGAGACGATAGAAGGGATTCGCGCGATCAAAGCTGCGCTGCCTGGCGTCTCGACCATTCTTGGACTCTCGAACGTAAGTTTTGGGCTGAATCCCGCAGCGCGTCAGGTCCTCAACTCCGTCTTCCTTCATGAGTGCGTCCAGGCGGGCCTCGATGCGGCGATTGTCCACGCGTCAAAAATTGTGCCGCTTTCCAAGATTGATGAAGAGGCTCGCACGGTGTGCCTCGACCTCATTTACGACCGTCGCAGCGAGGGCTATGACCCACTCTCTCGTTTGCTGCAGCTCTTTGAAGGAAAGACCGTTGCAAAGGCGGCTGCATCCCTAGACCTCGATGGACCGGTCGATGAACGACTGGCGCAACGAATTATTGATGGAAACCGTGTTGGGCTTGAGGCAGATCTTGAGCTGGCAATTTCTGAAGGATTTGCTCCACTGGCCATCGTCAATGACGTCCTTCTTGAAGGCATGAAGGTCGTTGGTGAACGCTTCGCCTCTGGAGAAATGCAGCTTCCCTTCGTGTTGTCGTCGGCAGAGACCATGAAGCAAGCGGTCTCCTACCTTGAACCAAAGATGGAGAAGGCGGACCAAGGTGGCAAGGGCACCTTGGTGTTAGCAACGGTCAAAGGTGATGTCCACGACATTGGCAAGAACCTGGTCGACATCATCTTCACAAACAATGGCTATGAGGTCATCAATCTCGGCATCAAGGTTGGTGTGGCGGAGATGCTGCAGGCGGTTCAGGACCACAACGCTGATGCTCTCGGGATGTCGGGTCTTTTGGTGAAGTCGACACTCATCATGAAAGAGAACTTGGAGGAAATGAATAACCGGGGACTTGCGCATGTCCCGGTCCTCCTCGGCGGCGCAGCACTCACACGAACCTACGTCGAGCGTGACCTCAGAACGCTCTATGAAGGACGTGTTTTCTATGGAAGAGACGCCTTCGAAGGCTTGCGCGTCATGGATCAACTCCAAGGAATGAAGAAGTCTGGCATTGACGAGCCAATGTTTGGCCGCGAAATCTCAGAGAAGAAGGTCAATCGACGCTTCCGAACTGGAGAAGAGGCAACCGAGGCCCTTCCTGATCGAGCACCAAGTGTCGTTGAGGACAATCCACTCTTTCCTCCACCGTTCTTGGGAAGTCGTGTTGCCAAGGGCATCGCACTCGATGAAATCGCCACCTACCTCAACCTCACCGCACTCTTCCGCAATCAATGGGGCTTCCGGCCAGAAGGCGACGAAGATGATGCGGCCTTCAAACAACGTGTCTCTGCTCTGCTTCGTGAAGAGTTTGCGAAGGCAAAGGCTCAAGATCTGCTGATTCCCAAAGTTGCCTATGGCCACTTCCCCGCAAATGCCGATGGTCAGGACTTGATTATTTGGACCGATGACACTCGTTCGAAGGAACAAACGCGTTTCCACGTTCCTCGCCAAGGCGCGGATCCCCACCTCTGTATTGCTGACTTCTTCCGATCAACCGCAAGCGGTGACGCCGACTACGCGTCATTCATGGTCGTGACGATGGGGAGTCGCGTTTCCGAACGAGCAAAGGAACTGTTCGACCAGAACAAGTATCAGGAATACCTCTTCCTCCATGGACTAGGCGTCGAAATGGCAGAAGCGCTGGCAGAGTTCTGGCACCACCGGATCCGTCAAGAGTTGGGGTTCGTTGAAGAAGATGGCCCAACGCTCACGGGACTGTTCCGTCAGCAATACCGAGGCGGTAGGTACTCATGGGGCTATCCGGCCTGTCCGAATTTGGAAGACAATGCCAAGGTGGTTCAACTCCTGGAAGCGTCACGAATCGGCGTTGAAG
>CAIXCS010000233.1 GCA_903918025.1 uncultured Actinomycetes bacterium | reverse complement strand
TCTTTGCAGGAGCCTTCTTGGCCGGAGCCTTCTTGGCGACTGCCTTCTTGGCCGGAGCCTTCTTCGCTACTGCCTTCTTAGGAGCAGCCTTCTTTGCGGCGATAGCCACTTGCGCACCTCCTTGGGGTGTCGGTACATCGTGCTGCGCTCACTAGTGAAATCCGAGCAATGGCTCGAGGTCCCACTACTGACCACACTTGGTCGGTCGCAACCACGAGACCGTCGCTGCGCGTCGCCGCGGAGTGTACGTCGGTCATCGGTGTTGCCACCCAGAGCGATGTCGATGAACGGACGCACGACGACGACTTCGACGGTCGACCAACTACGCATGCGTAGCTTGTCCTATCGGTGTCGATGTTGAACGCCACGCGTACCTCTTCTCGCACTAGGCATTCCATAGTTGAGTCGCGTGGAGACCCTGAGTCAAGCATTTGCGAAGTAACGCGCGAACTTGTTTGCAAACAACGACGCGATGACGCGCACGCAAGTTGACTCGGTGGTTGATCAAGAGGCGCTGTCTGATGTGTTGGACGCGTCATTTCGCGGAGGAGGTATCTACCTCGGTCGCTCTCACTCTCGATGGCTCTACAGCGGAGAGGGTCGATCAGCGATGGTGCTTGGCCCAACGCGTTCGGGTAAGACGACGTCGATCATCGTTCCAAACGTTCTCGGTCATGCTGGCCCCGTTGTCTCGACATCGACGAAGTCAGAGCTTGTTGAACTCACTGCAGATGCTCGGTCATCGATTGGCGATTGCTTGGTCTTTGATCCGACCGGCTTGGCAGAGCTTCCTCCCCATGCCCGCCGAATTGGCTGGAGTCCAATATCGGGCTGTTCCGACTGGGACGTCGCTATGGCAAATGCCTGGGCGATGACGAAGGCTGCCGGCCAGCGGGCAATCACCAATGACCACTGGAGCGAGCGTGCCGGCTCCTTACTCTCGAGCCTCCTTCACGCGGCATCGATCGAGGAAATCGGCATTCGAACGCTCGTGCAGTGGGTTGACCGACGCCACGCTGGCGATGCGTCGAGAATTCTGGCAAACAACGCCTCCTCAACGCCACAGGCCGAGGCACTTCTCGACGGCATCTTGCAAATTCACGATCGAGAACAATCCGGTATCTGGTCGACAGCTTCAAGCGTGCTCCGTGCCTACAGAAGCGAACACGCACTCCTCTCGGCAGAAGGTGCCACCTTCGATGCACGCTCCTTCTTAGAGGGGCGAAACACGCTTTACCTCTGTGGATCAAGTACCCGTCAGGAGCTGCTTGCTCCACTCTTCGTCGGACTCCTCGCGTCGCTGAGAGATACCGCCTACTCGGCTTCGAATGAGCACCTCGGCTTCGATCCAGTGCTGTTTGCCCTTGACGAGGCGGCGAATATCGCTCCATTTCCTGATCTGCCGAATTTGATCAGTGAGGGCGGGGGGCAAGGAGTGCTCACCCTTGCGTGTTTGCAAGACCTCTCGCAAGCTCGACGTCGTTGGGGTCCCGAGGCCGATGGATTCGTCTCCCTCTTTCCTGTCACGATCCTGCTTCCGGGCATCGCCGACAGAACAACGCTGTCGCTCGTTCAAGACCTCGCGGGCGAACAGTTGGAATACCAAGCTTCCCGAACGAAGCAGAGCCATGGCTGGCCTCGGCGATCATCATCAACCACGAGCACCATGTATCGCCCGATCCAAGCAATGAGCACGATCGCGAAGGGATCAACTGGTCACGCGCTCATGGTCGGTCCAACTCGAGAGGTGACAGAGATCGAACTCACACCGAGTCACCGCTCAAAGCCGTGGTCGAGCCTTCGGTCCAGAGATCGGTCCCGCGACGATCGCTCCCGTTCCTGACGTGTCGATGACGCGTGGTCAAGCTCGACTGCACGTTCGAGCCAGCGCTTCAGGTGCTCAAGTTCGAGAGGCCTCGGTCCAAGTGTGCGAACAGCCTTCGAACTTGCCACGACATCGCGAGGAACAAGCGGTTGTTCAAAGATCGATGCTGATGGCCCAGCGACCGCATCCACATTCCGTTCAACCTCATCAGCGGCCTGTCCAGAGCTTGCCCACGCCCAAGCCTCAACAACTTTGCGACGAGTAACGAGACGGTCATCCCCAAGAAGTTGTCGGGTAAAGACCTCCTCGTCGAGACGTCTGGGCATTGGTCGAACCTCAATCGATGCAGACCGAAAGCGCTCGAGGTCAACACCAAAACTGACCGCACGGCGTTCCCACTCAAGAAGGAGCTCTCGCCGATCTTCTCCAGCGGCTTTGCCTGACTTGAAGCCAAACGGAGTCCCGGCCGCTCGATGAGCCCGAGCTTCGGCTGCTCTTGAGGAGAAGGTCGAAACGACGATCGGCTCAATCTCCAGGTCGAGGCCGAGCCTGCTACACGCACCCAAGATCTCGGCATCGTAGAGCGCGCTCGCAGTGGCCAGGTGAGCACGAAGGCCCCGACTATCAA
This sequence comes from uncultured Actinomycetes bacterium, assembly GCA_903918025.1. GTDB lineage: Bacteria > Actinomycetota > Acidimicrobiia > Acidimicrobiales > RAAP-2 > CAIQEU01. Next base: position 15,889 of record CAIXCS010000233.1, on the reverse strand, counting down.
GCGCTCCGAATCGTCCTTCGACACTTCGACCAAGATTTGCCAGAACAAGATGACTGTGGAGGTGAGGGTCGCTACTCCTTGAGACGCCATGAGTGAATCGCACGCCGGCGAGCTCGGCAACACGATTTGCTGGCTCATTTCGGTGATTCGTTGCAACGCCATGTCGTTCGAGATACCGAAGGGCACCTTCGAGCGCACGATGATGCGCCTCCACCACCGGTCGACCAACTTCGGGTGGCGTGAGGAGTGCATACAGACTGACGACCTTCGGCGGAACTGCCAGCACTTCAAGGACGAGGATGTGTCGCTTCGGATCTGCAAGGGGTCGAACCGCGCGGAGTGGCTGCGCTCCGGCAAGCAACTCAAGGCTCCTTCGGTCAATTCGGTACTGGACATCCCAATTACTAGAGCCGCCTCCAATCGGGGCTTGCTGTGAGATTTCAAGATGCTCAAGTTCTCTGCCACGGTCATGCAGGTAGTACCCGGCATCAAAGGTTCGTCGACCACGGAGGCGAATCACGGTGTGACCCTGCAACAACTTCTTGCCTAGGGAGTTGCTCGATACCTCTCAAGGATCCTAATCGCTGCCTCGCGTTGGAGTGTGAGGTATTCAGGAGGCGAAACAACGCTGACGTCAGTGCCACCCATGAGCAACAAATTTTCGAGCCACGGCATTGAGGCGGCAGCGAGTTCGACCAGAACCTCGTTGCCAACCACTTGGACGGTCTGCGCGGGCACCGAGTCTGCAATCCAGCGAGCCCCATCTCGAACTCGAAGGGTCACGGTCGGCGCCTCATCGAGGAACCCAGCGGTGAGGCCGGGACCACTCAATGGCGCCGGAAGGTTGGCTGGTTGGGTTCCCGCCTCCTCGATCCAGTCAATTCGGTCAACCCGAAACAACCGAAGTGCTTGAGCGTCCTCACAGAATGCCTCGACGTAGCCGTGACCGTTGTCAATGAAGACCTGGAGTGGGTTGATGACCCGATTGGTCATTTCATCGCGACTGGCAACGTAGTACGCGATCTCGAGTCGACGATGCTCAGTGACCGCACGTCGAAGCGCCTCAAGCTGCTCACGATGTTCCACATCGACAACGAGAACTTCGACAGTTCCAAGAACTGCGTCAAGCTTCGCCAGACCAGTCGCAAGAGGTGACCGAGGGTCGCCTTCGATCGCGGCGATTAGGTGGGCAGATGCCGAGAGTGCGAAGCCTTCGCGGCGATTCAGTCGTCTCGGCGTCGCCATTGAACTCGGCAACTTCGCCACGACCCGTTCATCGTCAACCATGATGTCGAGCAAGGCATCTGGCGTGTACGGAGGTTCACCGCAACACGCGGCGAGTTCAAGTTCTGCAACAACGTCGCGCTCGCTCAACTCGAACCGCTCCGCCAATTCGGCAATGGTCGCCTCTCCAACTTGAGCGAGAAACGTCATCATGGCGAGGAGGCGTCGGAATCGAAGTTCTCCTCGCGTCCTTCCCCCGACTTCACTACCTCCAGGTGCCCACATCTCCGACGCAGCGGGCTCCAAGAGCGCCTCTATGGACCGGAAGGTCCCATCGGGCTCAGGAGCACCCGAGATGGCCTCAAGCCACGCTACGAGGTCATTCCTGAGCGTTGGAGGACTGAGCACCTCAGCTCGCTCTCTCAGCGAGAGTACCCAGTTCCGGGCGAACAGTTGGTTCCCACACTGGAGCGAGACTTCAAGCCTCCCGTCATTGCGGTTCACCAGACGAGTAGTTGGTCCGAGTTCGGCGGTGACTCGACCAGCGGCCGTTGCGTCGACGGCAATCACCATGGTGGGTTCTTCATCACTTGATGAGGCTTCGACCACCAGGGTTGAGAATTCAGTACCTCGGTCGTAGTCAACAGGCAGCACACCTGTTCCAGGTTGATCAATGACAGGCGGGCCATCGAAACGATCAACTCGGTACACCCGTGGAGCAGATCGCTCGATCGCAAAGCCGGTCAGGTACCACTGTCCATTGGCGGATCGGAGCGAGGCTGGACAAACAGAACGCTCCGTCCCGTCATAGGAAAACTTGACGAGTGACGCGGTGCGAACTGCATCGAAGAGTTCATCGACGTAAGTCGGTGCGGTGAGCAACGCAAATGCTGGCACCGCTCCAACCGGACCAGCACCAAATTTCGCCAGTGCGCCTTTGCCGTAGCCCGCAGTGTCCCCAGCGCCTGCAACCGCAATCGCGAGCGCTTGTTGTTCCGATTCTGTTAACTGGAGATCAGGAAGATAGAACGCCGACTCATTGATCCGGTAGCCAGTTTGTGCCTCTCCACCGATCTCGACCGTCTCAATATCGATACCTTCTTCTCGGAGCAATTTCTTATCTCGCTCGAAGGCACCTCGATAGGCCGTCTTATTCGAGCTGTAGCCCGGGACCTCAGAAACGATTTCTGCAAGTGACAATGCCCGTTTGGCTCCGAGGAGTACGAGAACCAAGTCGGTCAGACGTTCAAGTTGGTCAGTTTTCGCCACTGAATCAGACTTCTCGATCAACGTCGACGTCGTCGTCTCGTCTCCATGTGCCGGAACGCCCGCCAACCTTCTCCCAGAGCTTCACCTGCTCGATCGACATGGTCCGGTCCCCGCCTTTGCACATGTCGTAGATCGTGAGTGCGGCAACCGTGCATGCGGTCATTGCTTCCATCTCAACACCGGTTCGATCAACGGTGTGGACTTCGACTTCGACTTCGACATAGGCATCGCCAATGTGGAAGTGCACGGTCGTGGTGCCAACCGCAACCATTTGACACATCGGCAAGAGATCCGCTGTCCGTTTGGCTGCTTGGATCGCCGCAGTGCGAGCCGTCGCGAGGACGTCACCTTTTGCATTGGCATTCTGCGCGACTTTGTCCGTTGTCTCTGGGGCCATGATGACCCTGCATCGAGCGACTGCCCTTCGCGAGGTTGCCTCCCGCTGGGCGGACTCTCTGGTCAGACCCCCTTGGAGAGGATCAAACTCGAGGTGATGCTGATTGGGCATGAGCGAAGTCTAGAACGCAACCCCTCAGAGTGGGCTGTGTGAACCCACACGCTAGGATTAGCAGTCAGAAGCAGCGAGTGCCAGTGCACATCGTGACGAGATGAGGTCCAATGCCAACCTACGAGTACGCCTGCACCGTCTGTACTCACCGCTTTGAGATTGTTCACTCGATCAAAGACGACGCCTTGAAGACGTGTCCAGAGTGTGGAGGCGAACTCCGCAAGGTTTTCGGAACGCCAGGCATTGTCCTCAAAGGCGGAGGGTTCTACAAGACCGATAGCCGTGGCAGTACGAGTTCGACGTCGACGTCTGAGAGTTCCTCGTCGGATTAACTTCCCGACAGCGACATTTCGGCAATTGCCAAACTCTGCCCTGCTGCGATTCCCGGTAGCCACTCGACATCGCTACCAATAGCGACAACATTCGAGAGCATCTTTTGCAACGTCGAGGCGACCGTTGCTTCTCTAAAGGGCTCGGCCAACTTTCCGTCACGCACGATAAATCCTTCTGCACCAACGGAGAAGTCGCCACTGACGGGGCTCACGCCAGAGTGCACGCCGGAGATGCTCTGCACGTAGATTCCGTCACCGATCGCTGCCAATACACCGTCACGATCAAGCGTTCCGGGCTCAAGGACCAGCGCTCGGCAGCCCGGACCGGGCGTCCCCGCAAAGCCACCCCGAACGGCAGATCCTGTCGATGGCACGCCGGCTCGACGGCCCGAGACGGTGTCGTAGACAAACCCGTTGAGCATGCCACCAGTGATGAGCGCATTCTTCCTGCAAGCGAGACCTTCTCCGTCGAAGATGGATGCCCCATAGGCCCGGGCATCGGTGGGATCGTCGTAGAGCGTCACGAGCGGAGCCGCAACCAGTTCACCAATTCGACCGGCGAAGAACGATCTCCCCTTGACCACTGCCTCGCCACTTAATGCAGAGGAAATGATGCCCAGGAGTTGTGCAACAACCCGTGGGTCAAAGATGGCAACGCACTTCATCGATGCGGGTTTGGTCGCACCAAGCATCGAGACCGCCCTCGCGACGGCATCAGTTGCCGTGGCTTCAAGGTCGAGGGCAGAGAACGACCTGCCTGCGGTATAGCTATATCCCGTTTGAACCTCGTCACCATCGCCTGCGATGACTTCCACGGCGCCAGATGCAGAGGTGCGCCTCGTCGTCGTCGAAATGCCCGTCGTTGAAGCGAGTGCTACCTCAACCTCACTATCGCCGTAGTCCGCCGACCTGATCCCTCGAACCTTGTTTGCCGATCGAACCATCCGCTCGAGTTCCATTGCGAAGGCGATCTTTGCTTCGGTCGTGACCGTTCGAATGGACGGGTCGTAGAGATTCACCGACGTAGGGGCAACACCATCGGGAACAGCAAATGCCACTGACGGATCTGGCGTGGCAAAGAGCGCGTTGTCTCTCGCTGCGGCAATCGTTTCCTCAAGAACATCCCTCTCGAGAGATCCGGCCCAGGCAAAACCGACGCGCGCTCCATCGGGGGTCTCATGAAGAATCCGAACGCCAATGCCAGCAGAGGTAGCGGCGGCGAGTGACTCAACTTCTCCTTCATACACTCGGACTTCTGTCTCACTGCCTCGAGCGACGTAGACCTCCATGCCTTCGTTCTCCTTCGCCGAGGAGAGCAGGGTCGCCGCGAGCGTTTCGAGTTGGCTAGTCATGCGGTGCCTCCAACCGTGCAAGACGTAATTCGCATCGTCGGCTGCCCGCAACCAACCGGAACTTGTTGACCGTCTTTTCCGCACGTCCCGACGGTCATGGAGAAGTCATCGGCAATTGCATCAATCTTGGCCAAGATTTCTGGACCATTCCCGATGAGATTGGAATCACGGAGCGGTTCGGTCACCTCGCCATGTTCAATGAGATACGACTCGCTCGTTCCGAAGACAAAGTCGCCAGTCGCCGTGTCAACCTGCCCTCCACCGAGCTGGCGAACGTAGATTCCTCGTTCGGTTGAAGCAATGATGTCCTCCGCTCGTTCCTTGCCGGCCAAGAGGTAGGTATTGGTCATGCGGACCATTGGGAGATGTTGGTAACTCTGGCGCCGTCCATTTCCTGCAGAAGACCTTCCAGTCTTCCGAGCTCGGAGAAAATCCCACATGTAGTCAGTGAGGACTCCATCGTCGATCAAGGTATTCGACGATGCCTTGGTCCCCTCATCATCAATGCGAGCGGTCCCCCACTCCCCGCCCATGGTGGAATCATCGACGAGCGTGACGCCGGGGCTCGCCACCAGTTGTCCAACTCGATGGGAGTAGACCGAGGTGTCCTTGACGACGAGATCCGCCTCGAGGCCATGGCCACAGGCTTCGTGGAACAAGATCCCACCACTTCCTCCGGCAAGGACAATTGGAAGTTCACCTGAAGGGGCGGGCCGGGCTGACAACTTCGTCACCGCCTGATTTGCCGCTTTCTCCGCGAGGCGACGAACGATGTCTTCGCTGAGCACCTCAAAGCCTTCGGTGCGCGCGAGAACCTGGTAACCGGTTTGCAGGCCCGTGTCGCCCATTGCGACCGCCATGACAATGAACCGGACGCGAACCTGGTCGTCGGTCTCAAAGAGGCCATCGGTATTGGCCACCACAATCCGTCGGCGAGAGTCTCCAAAGCCAACGCTGACCTGAGCAATTCCTCCTTCGACCGACCGCGCTGCATCGTCAGCTGCAAAGAGCAGTTCAAGCTTGGTCTGCTTTGCGATGGTCTCTGGAAGAATTTGTGCCGTTGGCAGAACGAGTCCACCTGAATGCAGCGCGACCGTCTTCGATGCTCCTCCTGCTCGAGCAACCGACGCGGCGGCAGCGACGGCTTCAAGGAGTGCTGACTCGCTGAGATCTGCAGTGTGGGCAAACCCGACCGTCTCGCCAACGACAACCCGAATACCGACCCCTCGGTCGCGACCCGAGGATAATTCCTCAACTCGTTGGTCATCGAGGGATGCACCGGAGGTCGAACGGTCTTCGGCGAAGATCTCGGCCCACTCGCCACCTCGATCGAGCGCAGCTTGCAAGACCCGTTGGGCCACATCTGGAGTGAGGAGGGCAGTCGACATGAGCGGTAGCGTAGCGCCATGTCCCACCCAGATCTGCGTCTGGCGGCGGCGAAGTCAAGTCTGGTTCCTTGGCTTATCCCGACGGCTTTCTTCGCTCTCGGAGGTTTCTGGGGGTCATGGAATGCCTCGCTCGCAGGCGTCCAATCGCACTTTCATCTCTCGAATACGGGTCTCGGCATTCTTCTCGCCATCGGCGTCTCAGTCGGTGCGATCGCGGGGGCTGCAGCATCGCATGTTGGACGTCATGCACGACCGGTCCATCTCCTGGCAGTGATCCTGCTGATTTGGGGCGTTTTGCTGCTCCCTTTGGCAAGTGAGCATCGGTTTGTTTGGTTTGCACTGTCGTTCACCGCGGTCCAAATTGTGATGGGCACCGTTGATTCGGTGATGAACGTGGGTGCCACGGCAGCGCTCGCAGGACGGCCTGGTGCACTCGTTCGCTTTCACGCGATCTTCAATGTCGGCGCGATGGCCGGCGCTCTCGGCACTGGCCTGTTACCGACCGCTGGCAATGGCGGGAGCCTCCTTTGGACCTGGCTTGCACTCGCCTTGCTCGGAGCGACGGGACTTTGGGCCACCACCGCTCGCAATACCCTCGACCCTCGTCTCGCCAACAACGTCCACGTCGGACTGCCAAGTCCAACTGCGGACATGGACCTCTACGAAGAAACGCTCCGAGACGGTTCGATTTTCGAGATCTTGCGGCGAGACCGACTGGTGGGACTCCTCGTGATCTTTGCCGCTGCAGCCCTCGTTGAAGGCGGTGTGTTCACCTGGGGTGTGCTGTACCTGAGGACCGAGCTCCACATTGGTCTTCTCGTCGGCGCCTCGGCTTATGCACTTGGCAATCTGGTTGCGGGCCTCGGTCGCGTGCTCGGAGGGCCACTCATTGGAACGAGGACGCCACTTCGTGCGCTTGCTGTCGGAAGCATCGTCACGGGCATTGGACTCCTGATCGAGGCACACACCCACATCGAGGTCCTCGCTGCGGCAATGCTCGCACTCACCGCCGCAGGCGTCAGCCTCAATTGGCCCCTTCTCATGGCCGATGTCTCTGCTCGGTCGTCGTCGCCAAGTTCGTCAGTTGGGGCCTTCACGGCGGCCGGATATCTCGGTTGGGTCGCTGGCGCACCACTCATCGGGATCGTCGCTGACCACTGGTCGCTCTCTGCCGGCATCACTGGCATTGCCTTGCTTTCCTTTGTCATCGCCGTGGCAGCGGCATGGCTCATTGGGCGGGACACAATTACCGGGTGCCGGGAGTAGCGTGGAAGAGACCTCTTTGGAGCCGCCCGTGCTGTTGCCGACGATTGAAACACCCGCAGACCTCAAGAACCTCTCCTATGAGCAACTTGACCAACTCGCTGAGGAAATCCGCTCCTTCATCGTTTCGACGGTCACGACAACGGGAGGTCACCTCGGTTCCAACCTCGGCGTCGTGGAATTGACGCTCGCCCTCCATCGGGTCTTCCAAAGTCCAAAAGATGCAATTCTCTGGGACACGGGCCACCAGGCCTATGTGCACAAGCTCGTCACCGGACGTCGCTACGGCTTCAGGGACCTCCGCAAACCCGGCGGACTTTCTGGCTATCCAAACCGCCACGAATCAGAGCATGACTGGATCGAGAACAGCCACGCGTCACCAGTCCTGTCCTACGCTCACGGGCTTGCCACCGCTTGGCGCCTCGACGGATCAGACTCCCCGACTGGTGGCAATCGTCGCGTAGTCGCCGTCATTGGCGATGGTGCACTTACGGGTGGAATGGCCTATGAAGCGCTCAACAACCTTGGGCACTCAGGCACCAAGGTCCTGGTGGTGCTCAACGACAATGGTCGAAGCTACGCACCGACGGTCTCACACCTGTCGAGTTCACTCACCCAAATTCGCCTGAACCACACCTATCTTCAAACAAGAGACCGATTGCGAAATCTGTTGAAGGACATTCCGAGAGTCGGCGACCTTGCCTACTCCTCGGTCTCCGGACTCACGACTGCAATACGAGAAGCCATTACGCCACGCACGTTCTTTGAAGCGCTCGGCGTTCGCTATGCCGGACCCATTGACGGTCATGACCTTCGTGCGCTCGAACAGGCGATGCGAGGTGCTCAGGAATGGGATGGACCAATGGTCCTCCATGTCTTGACCCAAAAGGGTCGGGGCTATGCCCCAGCCGAAGAAGACGACGTGCAGCGCCTCCACGACTACAAGGTCGGCCGCTCCCAAACCTCGCTCAATGATGACGCCGAAGGTCTTGCTCCTCGTCCACCTTCATCGACCTACACCGATGCCTTCTCGCAAGCCCTCTTGGCTGCGGGGTCAAGCAATGATGCAGTCGTCGCCTTGACCGCAGCAATGATGGGGCCAACGGGGCTTTTGCCCTTCCACGAGGCATTCCCAGAACGATGTTTCGATGTTGGTATTGCCGAGAGTCACGCCGTCACGGCCGCTGCGGGGATGGCAATGGGCGGTCTTCGACCAGTCGTTGCGGTGTACTCGACGTTCTTCACCCGGGCATTCGACCAAGCGAATCTCGATGTGGCACTGCATGGTCAACCGGTCGTGTTTGCATTCGACCGCGCTGGGATCACCGGAGATGACGGAGCGAGTCACCATGGGGTGCTCGATCTTGCGTTGTCCTGTTCCATTCCAGGGATGACCGTCTTTGCCCCCTCGTCGGCCGAAGAAGTCGGTCCCATGCTTGAGACGGCACTCTCACTCGAGGGTCCTGCGACCATTCGCTTTCCAAAGACCCCCGCACGTCACGTACCCGCAGATCAGGTTGGCACAGGACTCGAGGCTCGACTCGTTCGAGTTGGCGATGGTTCAGTTTGCCTGCTCGGAGTAGGGAAACTTCTCTTGGCGTGCGAGGAAGCAGCCGAACTGCTCGAGCGCCACGGCATCAGCGCCACGGTATGGGATCCACGGGTCGTGGCGCCTGCTGATCCCGTGATGCTCGCCGATGCCGCCCGTCACCAACTGGTCGTGACGGTTGAGGATGGTATTCGGCTCGGCGGCGCAGGTACCCATCTCATTGATGGCGTCGAACTCTCCGCCCGCATGTCAGGATCGCTGCCGCCGTCGTCGATGACCCTTGGCGTGCCAAAGGTCTTCCTTACCCATGGAAAGCCTGATGAAATCCTCGCTGGACTGGGGCTCGATGGGGCGGGCATTGCTGCGACCATCTTGGCGGCCATGACCGGGGCGCCACTCCCATCAGTCCCACTTGCCGGACTCGAACACTGAACGACGCATCATGGTTCTCACCACCCCTCGGGCGACTGGCGATGACGATGGTCTTGCAGCGACCCTCACTGCCTACTTGGATGCCTACCGGCTCCAACTCATTGAGGGTGTCCTGACGCTCCAAGAATCAACCCGGCGACGCCCAGCTACTCCTTCAGGTTGGACGCCACTCCAATTGCTCGTCCACCTGACCTTTGTTGAGCGACGATGGATTGAATGGGGATTCGAAGGCAAAGCCTTCGATAATCCCTTTGGCGATCATCGAGACGACAAGTGGTTTGTTGATGACGACATTCCGTTGGAAGTTCTCGTAAGCGAACTCAAGGCGCAAGGCATCCACACCGCTCACGTGCTCCAGTCGGTCCCGCTCTCAACTATTGGTGCGGAGAGTCCGCGTTGGGAAGGCTCAGCACCGCCAACCCTCGAGCGGATTGCTCTCCATCTCATGGGTGAATACGCCCGCCATCTTGGTCATCTCGACATCGTGATCGAACTGGGGACGACCGTTACCTAGAAGGTGAGGACCCCTCGGGCCACCGTTCCTGTGTGCATGGCGTCAATGACGGTCTGAAACTCTTCGAGTGGTGTCTTCAGCGAAACCAGTTCATCGAGCAGAAGTTGCCCAGACTGGTAGAGGTCGACCATGAGCTTCACGTCATGGTGCGGACGAGCAGATCCATACCGGCACCCGAGAAGACCTCGATCAATGTAGGCGAGTGCATTGATGTCGACGGACACTTCACTCCCGCGTGGTGGAATGCCGATCGCAACGGCATTGCCGCCCCAATCGAGACAATCAAGTGCGCTCCGAAGCACCGCTGGGTGACCTACACAGTCAAAGGCCCAGGTCACGCCCCCAAGTGGGAAGAGCGCTCCCCAGGCATGCTCGTTCGACATTGGGACCGCGGCACGGACCGCAGCTGCGGCATCGATGCCTTCGCCCGCCAAGACGAAGTCCGTGGCACCAAATTGCCGGGCAAGTGCTTCTTTCCCTGCAACGGTGTCAACGGCGACAATCTTCGTCGCTCCAGCGATCTTGAGTCCTTGGATGACGTTGAGTCCAACTCCCCCAACACCGAACACCGCGGAGGTCTCACCGGGGCGAACCTTCGCTCGATTGAGGACCGCGCCAACACCGGTGAGCACACCGCAGCCAATGAGGCAGGCAGAGGTGAAGGGAATGGAATCCGGAATTTTGACCACTTGGACTTCAGAGACAATCGTGTACTCCGCAAACACCGAGACTGCGGCGAAATTTGATGCTGGCTCGCCTTTGTAGGTGAATGGCGTCGAGATATTGCCAAGTGACGCCATGCACCAGGTCGGGTGTCCGGTTGAACATGCCCTGCATACGCCGCAACTGGCGAGGGTGGCGATCACCACGTGATCGCCGACCTTGACGGACTTCACGCTTGAGCCAACGGCCTCAACAATTCCAGCTCCCTCGTGGCCGAGAACTGCTGGAGGCTTCCAGGGAATCGTCCCATTCATCACCGAGAGGTCTGAGTGGCAGACACCAGCAGCTTCAACCTTCACCTTGACCTGGGTAGGGCCTGGATCGGCAATACCAAGTTCGTCCGTGACCTCAACTCCATCACCGGTATAGACAATGCCGCGCATGGTTTCCCCCTACTTCGTGAAGACCGGGTCGATCCCGGCCGCGAACTGTAAACGCAATTCTCGCTTCAGCACCTTGCCACTCGCGTTGAGCGGAAGACTATCCACGAACACAAGGTACCGGGGCACCTTGTAATTGGCCATTCGGTCACTGGCGAACTTGAGGAGCTTCGCTGCCAGCACTTTGGTTGGTTCTTCAGAAGCCACGACATACGCGCAGCCAACTTCGCCCATCCGCTCATCAGGCACACCAAGGACAGCGACCTGGGAGATCGCGGCATGCTGGCGGAGCGAGGCTTCAATCTCAGCCGGATAGGCATTAAACCCGCCGACGACGTACATGTCCTTTAGACGATCGGTGATGACGATATTTCCGCCGGTGTCCATGGTGGCAATGTCGCCGGTATGGAGAAATCCCTCAGCATCGATGGTCTCCGCGGTCGCCACCTCATTGGCGAAGTACCCCTGCATGACGTTGTAGCCCCGAACGATGAGTTCACCTGGCAGTCCCCGCTCGACTTCCATCCCGCTCGGGTCCACGATTCGCACCTCAACGTCTGGGATAGCTCGTCCAGACGTCGACGCAATGAGTTCGGGAGAATCGCCGGCTCGGCACATCGTCACGACCCCAGTTGCTTCGGTGAGTCCATAGGCCGTGAGCACGGTCTCGACGCCGAGTCGATCTCGAAGTGCTTCAACGAGTTCAACGGGAACAAGCGCGGCTCCAGTCACGACGAGGCGAAGCGACGAGAGCTCTGCATCGGCATTTGGGTCGGCCAACAGCGACTGAAACAGCGTTGGTGGACCTGGGAGGACGGTGATCTGCTCTCGGGCGAGGTGCGAACGAACCACGTCGACATCAAAGACAGGTTCTGGATACATGGTTGCTCCGGTCATCAGCGACGCCAGGAGTCCAGCTTTGTAACCAAAGGTATGGAAAAACGGGTTGACAATCTGATAACGGTCTCCAGAACGAAGTCCAACGATGCTGGCCCACGTCGCGAAGGTTCGAAGCGTCTGGGCATGGGTTGTTGCGACCCCCTTTGGATGACCAGTCGTCCCAGAGGTGAAGAGGAGGTCGCCAAGATCAGTCGGGAGAACAGCCTGTCGAGCGGCTCCGAGCGTGGAAGCTTCTACTCCTCTTCCGCGGTCAAGAAGTTCCGAAAACGACTGCGCGTGAACGCCATCGGGAATCGCCGTCTCCCTACCCTTCAGCAGGACAATCTGCGACAGGCCGCCGAGATCTTCTCCAACGAGCATGGCCGGATAGTCAACCCCAAGAAATCCTTCAACCGTCACCAAGAGCTCAACGCCGGCGGTCCTCAAAATGTAGGCCGCTTCGCTTCCTTTGAATCGAGTGTTGAGGGGAACAAGAACGCCACCAATCGACGTGATCCCTAGAGCAGCGACAATCCACTCCAGGCAATTGGGCGCCCAAATCCCAACGCGTTGTCCCTTCGTCACTCCATGAGCCAAGAAACCCGCTGCTGCTGCATCGACTCGGTGACCAAGCTCAGTGAACGTCAGTCGCGTTGCCCCTGAGGCGTCATCGAGACCTTCGACCACCGCAACCGACGTCCCATACTCGGCAACGGCGTACTCGAGCAGTCCCGGCAAGGTTTGGAATTGGAGGTCGCCTCGCGGATCTTCAGCTCGAGTAAAGGTCAGGTCGCCTTCGTCCCAATCGAACTTGCTCATGCGTGCTGGCTCGAGGTGGAGATGACTTCACCTGACAAGTACGACGAGTACCCGCTGGCCAGAAAAATAATTACGTTGGCAACTTCCCAGGTCTCGGCCCCTCGTCCAAAGAGCTCTCGGCTCCGGAGGAGATCAAGACTCTCCTGATCGATCACCTTGTTGAGGAACGGGTGCTCAGCCAATGACGGTGAGACGGCGTTGATGCGCACATTGTGTTCGGCCGCCTCCGCTGCAGCACATCGTGTCAGGGCCATGACGCCGGCTTTCGCTGCTGCATAGTGCGCCTGTCCGGGTTGCGCTCGCCACCCGAGAACCGAGGCATTGTTCACAATGGATCCGGAACCTGCGGCGTACATGTGCTTGAGTGCGGCACGCATGCACCGAAATGTTCCATTGAGCGTCACGTCAAGAACCTTGAGCCACTGCTCATCAGTCATGTCGACAAGATTGGTTGTTCCCCCGAGGCCGGCATTGTTGACGGCAACGTCAATCCGGCCATAGTTCGCAATGGTCTGCGCGTAGAGGTTCGTTACCTCTTCTTCATTGGTGACATCGCAAGCAATACCAAGAACTTGCGTGTTGAACTGGGCGCTCAATTCCGAAGCCGTCTCCGCCGTTCGGCGAGGGTGGGCGTCTGACACGACGACCGTTGCCCCTTCTTCGAGACATCGCCTCGCCGTCGTCTGGCCAATACCGGTGCCCGCAGATGCCGTCACCACGACAATCTTTCCGTCAAGGAGGTGGTGCCCCCCTGTTTCAGGTGGAACTGGTGTTGAGGACGTTCGATTCGTCAGGCTCATGAGTGACTAGCTCCTCAGTTGATCAAGCGAGTGGAAGGGGTTTTGGTTCTGGCGGAAGCCCGAGGACTCGCTCACCAATGATGTTGCGCTGAATCTGGTTCGAACCACCGTAGATGGTCTCAGAGCGAGAGAAGAGAAACGTCCGGTGGAAGGCATCGAGGTCGTAGTCAGGACCAACGACGAGCGCCGAGACTCCATCAACATCCATCATGAGTTCACCCAGTCTTCGGTGCCACGTTGCCCAGAACAACTTCGAAATCGATGCTTCTGGTGGCGCTGCCGGACCATCGACTCCGGTCAGTGAGCGGATCGTATTCATCCGAAGAATCTCGAGTTCAACAAAGGTGCGAGCAAGGCGCTGTCGCCAGATCGGGTCGGTCGTCAAGCCTCGCTCGGTGGCTCGTTCGAGCACCGCATCGAATTCTCGGCGAAATCCCAAGAGGTGTCCGAGAAGTCCAACGCCTCGCTCAAATGAGAGGGTTGCAAGTGCGACCGGCCAACCCTGACCAGGCTCGCCAACGACGAGATCAGCCTTGGTTCGAGCTTCGGTGAAGAAGACCTCATTGAATTCCGAGGTCTTCGTCAATTGCGTGATTGGCCGCACTTCAATACCTGGCTGATCCATTGGCACGAGGAGGTAACTCAAGCCGCGATGGCGGACACTCCCTGGTTCGGTGCGCGCCACGACAAAGCACCAATCCGATTGGTGTGCGAGTGAGGTCCAGACCTTTTGTCCGCTGATCACCCATTCATCACCATCGAGGTGAGCCTTCGTCGCAACGTTCGCTAAGTCTGATCCGGCATTGGGTTCGGAGTACCCCTGACACCAAAGTTCAGTTCCCGCAATGATCGGCGGGAGAAACCTTGCTTGTTGCTCTGGCGTGCCAAAGTGAATCAGCGTTGGACCGAGTAGGCCTTCACCAAGAATTGACACTCGGCCTGGGGCTTTCGCCCGTGCGTACTCTTCGGCAAAGATGACCTGCTCATCCATCGAGGCACCGCGTCCGCCAAAAGTGGTCGGCCATCCAATGCAGGTCCATCCACCCGCCGCGAGTTCGAGTTCCCACGCCCGTCGGACCTCAAAGCCAAACGTTTCGTCACCCGAGCCGCCGCGTCCGCCGAGCGCAGCAAATTCGCCGACATTGTGCTCAGCCAGCCACTGAACTACTTCAGCGCGAAATTCCGCTTGGTCAACCGAGTCAGTCATGGCCATGGACAGGTAGCGTACCGACATTGAAGCAACCTGAGCCAAGTGAGGGGCCACCGTGGACCGTGAACCAATGGAACGAACTGACGCTGAGTGGCGCGAGCTCCTCTCTCCTGAGCGTTACGCCGTGCTCCGAGAAGCGGGGACGGAGCGTCCAGGAACCGGCGCGCTGCTCCACATGGATGACGCCGGCACCTACATCTGTGGTGGATGCGGCACCGCGCTGTTCACCAGTGAAGGCAAATTCGATTCCGGTTGCGGGTGGCCCTCGTTTGACCGAGCCATTGGGCCGGAGCCTGTCACCACGCGTGAAGACCGGTCGCACGGCACGATCAGAACCGAAATTCTTTGCACCGCCTGTGGTGGCCACCTGGGCCATGTCTTCAATGACGGGCCGACAGAGACCGGACTTCGCTACTGCGTGAACTCGCTCTCCATTGACTTCGAGCCTCAACGCGAAGTCTGATCAGCAGGACGCGTTCAGAAGGGATCAGAATCGATCGCTTCTTCTGGAGCGCGAGTCTGGCGAGCGACCTCGGCAGTTGCGAACCGCAGCGAAGGTCCGAGGTCTTCGGCCATGACTTCAATCTTGCTCCGGCGACGACCTTCGTCGTCGGTCCAGTTGCGCTGGACCAATCGGCCTGTCACTACGACACGAGTTCCCTTCGTCAAGGTCAACGCGGCATTCTCGGCGAGTTCTCGAAAACAGACAACCTCAAAGAATGAGGTTTCTTCCTCCCACGTCTCTGTGGCGGCATTGCGCCATCTCCGGTTGACCGCGAGACCAAGGGTCGTCGTTGCAACGCCGAGTGTCGTGTAGCGGATTTCTGGCTCACGGGTCAGGTTGCCTTCAAGGGTGGTTGTTGCGGACATCTCATTCCTCCTCAGGTAAGGAGAACAGGATGCAGAGGCTCGCCGCTCACAACTTCTCTTCGAAGCTTGCGTCGTTAGACGTCGAGGAATCTCCGAATGGCAATCGCAGAGCCGATGGAACCAATGGCCATCCCAAGGAGCACCACGATGGTTTCGCACCAGAACAGTTGCCAATTGGACAAGAGCATCTGATGGAGCAATCCATCGGGTGACTGGCTTTCCGTTCGAAGTCGCCAAAACGCTTCGCCAATCCAAATGAACAGTGCGGCAAACGCCGAACCAATGAATCCTTGAACGAGGCCTTCAAAGATAAAGGGGACGCGAATGAACCAATTGGTCGCCCCAACGAGCTTCATCACGGCAACTTCTCGCTTCCT
>CAIXCS010000232.1 GCA_903918025.1 uncultured Actinomycetes bacterium | reverse complement strand
TCTTCAACCCGAGCAACGTCGCCTGGGTCTGAGCGTGACCAGTAACTGTTCGGTCGCTTGGCGTCGGAAAGCTTGGTGAAGGTGCCAGCATCGACCAGCATCTGACACATGCGGTCGTACTCGTCGGCCGAGCCGTCGCACCAAACCACGGCGTCGGGCTTGGTCAACGCTGCAACCTCATCGACCCACTGAAGGAGTCGTGCATTCTTTGTGGGGGCCATGATGGTGTTCCTCCTGGAAAGGGGGTTTCGGCGACTGAGTGGTGCCATGTTAGGCAGTTGCGCAGGTGGGTCGAGAAATGTTGATCGGAGGTTAGGTGACAGACGAAGACGCCATGATCACTCATCTCACGATGAGGATCAATGCAGCAGGTCTTGGAGGACCGTCAGAGGCCATCGGACTTGGTGATGACGCGGCGATCTTGCCCATCTCGGGTTCGCTGGTCACCTCGGTTGACGTGGTGGTTGAGGGAGTCCACGCCGACTTTGCCATGACGAGCTTGGCCGACTTTGGCTGGCGAGCGGTCTCTGCAGCGCTGAGTGACCTCGCGGGGATGGGCGTCTCACCGGTTGGGCTCCTTGTGAGCGTCGTTACGCCAAATCTGGACGATCTCGACATCCTCTACGACGGCATGATCGCGGCGGCCCAGAGTGCAGCCTGCCCAATTCTTGGAGGCGATCTCTCTCGAGGTGCACTCTGGTCGGTCTCGGTGACGGTGCTCGGTGACGACCTCGGACTCGGCTACGTCACTCGGCGCGCGGCCCGTCCTGGTGATGCGCTCTTTGTCACTGGCCCCCTTGGCGCCTCGGCTGCGGGGTTGAGAATTTTGAGAAGCGGCGCAATGGCCAGCGACAGCCTGGAACTTGCAGCGGTCAATGCCCACGCCCGACCCATGCCAAGACTGGCTGAAGGTTTGGCCGCACATGCGGCAGGAGTTTCCGCAATGTGTGATCTCTCCGATGGTCTCGGCATTGATCTCGACCGATTGGCTCGGAGTTCGGAGGTGGGCATTCGCCTTACCTCGGTCCCCGTTGCGCCATTGGCTACTGAAACCGAAGCGCTTGGAGGTGGCGACGACTACGAACTGCTCATCGCAACAAGTGCCCCAGATGCTCTCCAAGTGGAATTTTCGAAGCGTGGGCTCCGAGTCCCCATTCGCATTGGGACGTGTTCAGACCAGCCTGAAGAACGTTTGCTTAGCGGTCGGCGCTTCGAGGCCTCCGGGTGGAGGCACTGAGTGCCTTACTTTGAAGCGGGGATGACGCGAGGCGCAGGCTTCGTCACCTTGCCGGCACGAATGCACGAGGTGCAAGCGTTCACGCGCTTTGGCGAACCGTCGATCATGGCGCGGATCTTTTGGATGTTTGGATTCCAACGTCGGTTGGTCCGGACGTGGGAGTGAGAGATGCTCTTGCCGAATGACGGCTTTTTCCCGCAGAGTTCACAGACAGCAGCCATAACAAATCTCCTTCTCAAGGCCCGAGTGGGGGACGCTCGGACACACGTGCCCGCCGTCGAACCGTTGAAAGGTTAGCATCGCTGCCAATGCCGCCCTACGAGACCCTCGATGCCAGCGAAGTACTGACGGTGATGGTCACCTACCGTGACCTACTCCGGAGCCACCAGCAAGTCGTCAATCGACTGAATGTCTATCCGGTACCTGATGGTGATACCGGCACCAATATGGCACTGACGCTTGAATCAGTGGCCAAGGAACTCGAAGCCGTTCCGGAAAATTCCTCAATGGAAGTCGTCTGTAAGGCGGTAAGTCACGCGTCACTGATGGGCGCTCGTGGAAATTCCGGAGTAATTCTCTCTCAGTTGCTTCGTGGATTTACTGAGCGCTTTAGCGGTGTTGAGCTCATTGATGGCGCGACCCTGGCCGGTGCGCTCGTGCATGCCGACAAGTTGGCCAGGCAAGCAGTCGTCCGTCCAGTCGAGGGAACCATCCTCTCAGTGGCGAAGGCCGCCGGCGAAGGCGCTCAAGGAGCTTCGGACAAGGGAGCGTCACTCCTCGCTGTCGCCGAAGCTGCCCATGAAGCGGCAACCATTGCGCTCGAATACACCCCGGAGCAACTCCCACAGTTGAAGCAGGCTGGAGTTGTGGACTCCGGTGGCACCGGGTATCTCCTCTTCTTTGACGCACTGCTCCACCACCTCGATGGTCGAGCCTTGCCAATTCCTCCTGACGTCGAGTCAATCCATGTTGCAGAAATTGCGCACGGGGCTCACGGCGAAGGGGGAGACATCGCTGATCTCCGCTACGAGGTCATGTATCTCCTCGAAGCAATGGACGAGAAGATCCCGGCGTTCAAGGATGTTTGGGCCGGAATTGGCGACTCGATTGTGGTGGTCGGCGGCGAAGGCATTTGGAACTGCCACATCCACACTGACGACATTGGTGCCTCGATCGAGGCAGCGATGGACGCGGGTCGCCCTCGACAAATCCGAGTCACCGACTTGATCGAGCAAGTCGTTGAAGAACGATGGGTGACGGAAAACGCCGAAATCGGATCGCCAGTTGCGTCTGGACCTGCACCACGAACGGCAGTCGTCGCCGTGGTCTCGGGCGACGGCGTCGGTCGAATCTTCAAGTCGCTTGGTGTTGAGCGTTTGGTCATTGGCGGGCAGTCGATGAACCCTTCAACCGAAGAGCTCGTGGCTGCTGCAGACAATCTCCGGAGTCTCGAGGTTGTCCTCTTGCCGAACAATAAGAACATTCGTCCCGTCGCAGAGCGTGTCGACGAGTTGTCGACGAAGACGGTGACCGTGGTCCCAACGTCGTCGATTGTCGAAGGATTCGCCGCGTTGCTCGCCTATGACCCTGGCGCCTCGGCTGAAGAGAACCGCGTGGCGATGGCGCAAAGTGCTGCCGGCGTCATTGCGGCTGAAGTCACCCAAGCAGTGAGAGATACAACCGTCGATGCAGGCGACGTAAAGGTTGGCGACTGGATTGGCTTGAGCCGCGAAGGCATCTGCTCGATTGCGGCGACGCTGGGCGAAGCATCATGCCGTCTGCTCGAACTTCTGGTGACTGACGATCACGACCTCGTGACGATCATTGAAGGGGACGGTTCGTCAGCGGCGACGACCCGTCGGATTACCGAGTGGCTCCATGCTGAGCGGCCAGACGTCGAGGCCGAAGTCCACCATGGCGGACAGCCGCTGTATCCATACCTCTTCGGCATCGAGTGACAAAGGGCGCAATGGGCGCCGATGGTTCACCGCCGCCTCGACGTCGTCTCGGCCAGTTGGCTGCACTCGAGGTTGACGTACTCAAGTTGGCGACACCGTCCAAAGCCAAAGCGCTCCGCGAAATGGAGATTGCTTCGATTCTCGATCTGGTCACGACCTACCCGCGGCGATATCTCGACCGAACTCGCAAGTTGGAGGTTGCCGCCACGACGATTGGCGATGAGGTCACCATTCTCGCCAAAGTCACCGCGAGTTCGACGCGGCCAACTCGTGGAGGGAAGCGGATCGTTGAGGTGACGGTGGTCGACGACTCGGGTCAGCTTGATCTGGTCTTCTTCAATCAGCCGTGGAGAGCGAATCAACTTCGAACCGGCACGCTCGGTCTGTTCTTCGGAAAGATCGCTGCCTATCGAGGAACCCGCCAAATGGCGAACCCAATCGTTGATGTCGTCGCCCACGATGGAATGACGGTTGAGTCAGACAAGATGCTGCGGATTGTTCCCGTCTACCCAATGAGCGCCAAAGTCCGGCTGACCTCCTATGACCTCAGCGACCTCATTGGCGAGGCACTTCGACGAGCGGGCGACCTCGCCGATCCGCTACCGGAGGAATTTCGAACTGGACTCAACCTCCTCGAGCGGACCGAAGCATTCCGTCAGATTCATCGACCCGACAGCGAGACCGATGCTGCGCTGGCCCGGAATCGACTCGCGTTCGATGAACTCCTTCGACTCCAACTGGCACTCGTTATTCGACGTGCCGTTGTTCAGCGCGAGTCACGAGGTTTGCAGCATCAGCCGATTGATCTCAAGACGACGTCACCCCACTCCTTGGTTGGGCAACTCCTGGCAACACTTGCGTTTCCCTTGACGAGCGCCCAGAAGCGAGTGGTGGGTGAGATCTCCAGTGATCTCTCAGGGTCTCTTCCCATGCATCGCCTCTTGCAAGGAGATGTTGGGTCGGGGAAGACCATTGTGGCGCTCCTAGCCATTCTCGCGGTTGCGGACTCAGGGCACCAAGGAGCCATGATGGTGCCGACCGAGGTGCTGGCGGAACAACATGTCGCTGCTCTCGGACAGTTCTGCCAGGAACTCGTGGTCGAGAGCCGCGACGATCTGCTCGATCAGCGACCCTTTGCCGTCGCCCTCCTCACGGGAAAGACACCAGTGAAAGAGCGACGTCGGGTGCTCGAAGGACTGGCAACGGGCACAATCGACCTCGTCGTTGGCACCCATGCGTTGTTAACCGAGGAAGTGGCGTTTCGATCGCTTGGTCTCGCCGTTATCGATGAACAACATCGATTTGGGGTTGAGCAACGCGCCTCGCTGAAGGAGAAGGCTGGGGGAGCACATGATCCAGATCTTCTGGTCATGACGGCCACGCCGATTCCTCGGACCGCTGCAATGGTCTTGTTTGGTGACCTCGACGTCAGTGTGATTGATGCACTCCCCGCCGGACGTCTCCCAATCAAAACGACATGGTCATCGACCGAGCTCTTGGCCGAAGCCGCTTGGGCCAAGGTGAGAATGGAAGTGGCAGCGGGACGTCAGGCTTACGTGGTCTGTCCTCTCGTTGAAGGTTCGTCCAAGGTCGAAGCCGTGGCGGTAACTCATGAAGTTGCTCGTCTTGGTGAAGGGCCTCTGAAAGGACTCCGACTTGGATTGCTCCATGGCCAGATGAAGTCCGAACAGCGCCGTGAAGTCATGGAGCAGTTCCGGTCAGGCGACCTTGATGTTCTGGTCGCCACAACCGTGATCGAAGTTGGCGTTGATGTACCGAATGCCACGGTGATGGTGATTGAAGACGCCGCCCGTTTTGGTATTGCCCAACTCCACCAACTCCGGGGCCGTGTTGGCAGAGGCACGCACCCAAGCACGTGCTTTCTTCTGGGCGAAGCGACGAATCTCGATGCAACGAAGCGGCTCGCCGCGATTGAGGCATCAACAGACGGCTTCTACTTGGCTGAAGTTGACCTCGAAGTACGAGGTGGAGGCACGATTCTTGGCGCCCGCCAAAACGGGATCACCGACCTTCGGTTGGCTTCACTAACCAAAGATGGGGAACTTCTGGTAAAGGCTCGAGAAGTTGCTGAAGCCCTTGTGGAAGCGCATCCCTTCTTGGCTGGCCTTCCCGAACTCGCTGATGAGCTTCGCACGCTGCTTGATGATGACGAGGCGGACTTTCTCTTCAAGAGTTGATTTCTGCTGGAATGTCGACCCTGTGTGAGAAGGTGAGTCAGGACGACTGGGAGGCAACGTTGTTTGCGATCGCTGCAGATTCAACTCTCGGAATTCGCATTCTTTGGTTTCATATTGATCTTTACCATGGGGGCGATTTGGCGAGTTTGCTTACGGTGGTGTTGGTGCTCGTTGCAGTGGGTCTTCCCATCTGGGCGATTGCGTCGGCCATTGGCACGCCAAGAGCAACGTTCACTGCTCTTGGTCGGAAGAAGAGCCGCTGGGTTGGCTGGATGATCACCATGTTCCTTCTTGGCGACGCGTTCGGGCTGATTCTCGCGATCTACTACTTGGTCAACATCAAGCCACAACTTCACTCCGGAATTGGGCGCAAACAGTCTCCATGGTTCCTTAGTCGTAGCCAAGTTGCCCGATGCGTGAACGATCATGAACCGTTGTAAAGGCGCTCGAGGTCGACGAGTTCAACATCTGATCGACGCTCGGCATCGCGGCGCAATGGCGAGTCAACTGAGGGGCCAACGAGGATGAGCTTCGCACCTGATGCGCGTGCGCCCAAAGCGTTGCGAAGGTGCTCAAGCCGGTGCAGGTGGGCCGTAGTGAGTGACTCACCGGATTTGGCCTCCCCAAGAGCAATGACCATTCGTTCGGAGGGCTCTTTCCCCTGAGCCGCAACGAGTAGGTCGACCTGACGGGCAGTGCCGCCGACGGTCACCAACGACGGGCCGATGTGGTCGAGGACGCGTAGGGTCGACGAGTCGGCAAACCGGCGCACCCATGTCCGGGCCTGTTCCTCGAAGACCGGGCCTCGAACCTGAGAGTCGAAGACCTTCTCCAGGCGTGTTTCCCAAGATTCTCTCGGGTTGCGGTCTCGAAGGAGTGCCCCGTGCGGCTCGAGCACCGCGTAGTGGAACTGGAGGAACGGGTCGACCAACGCGTAGGTTGGGCGCTGGCTTCGGATGGGGTCCTCCAGACGCATGACGAAGCCCGCGTCGACGAGTCGGTTGAGGGCAGGGGCAATGTTGCCGACCGACTTCTTGAGGATTGAGGCGATAGCGCCTGCAGTGATTGCGCCGTTGGCGATGGCTCCGAGAACGCTGTTGTAAAGCAGGGAACCCCGACTAGCGAACGTCGGATCTTCAGCCAACAATGTCGTTGCTTCAGAGTGCAGGGTGGCTCCATGCGAGAGGACGCGTTCGACAACCCAGCGATTGAAGTCCGACGCAGACGTCGGCAAATCGAAGCCAACCATGTCTGTCGCGTAGCCAACGACTCCTCCGATCACTGCGAACACCCTTGCGGCCGTCGCGTAACCACCTGTTGGATCGAGGCGCTTGGCTGCCACTCGGAAGTCATCGGCCTGGACGATGAGCTCCATACTCGCCCGACCCCGCAGCGGAGCCTCACCGGCGGTCAGCGCTCGCATCATGGCGATTGCTGATCCGCAAAGTACGAAGCGAGCTTGGCTTCCCCTACTCCGTCGCGCTCCAGGCCCGAAGGCGGAGGCCAGCACCGACTCAAAGGAAGGATCCGCATCGAGAATGTGGCCGACCTCGTCCAAGACGACCGGGACCGGACGGCCTTCGCTCAAGGTGAATAACGTCTCGATGGCTTCCTCCCAGTTGGCAAAGGTGATGCGTGCTGGAAGGTTGAGGTACTCGCTGACGGCCCGCGCTAGGCGGTCCAGTTGCACTGAGGTCTGTACCCGAATGGCTTCGAAGTAGAAGCCACTTCGGGCATTGGTCCGTTCCACCAACGCGGTGGACTTTCCGATCCTTCGACGCCCATACATGAGACCGAGGGTGGGTCGGGCCACCGTGGCATCAAGGAATCGGTCCAGTTCCTGTTCATCGATTGTCTGCATGTGATCTCCTGTCAACCGATCTGGGAAGGAACGCTTCTCGCACCAGCGTTTGGTGAGTTGGATAAATACTATTGGTAAAACATACTATTTGTTACATAGAGTATTAAGGCAGACTTCAGCTTCACCCCACTAGGAGCATTTTCGCCATGCTGCAATTCTGGTGTGACGTCGATCTGTCGGGAGGTCGGAGAAGTCCTCCGTGGGCCTGTTTCCACCAGTCCAAGCGAAGAGTGAAACGGACGAGACGACGCCCACTGACCAAGTTCGGTGAGCGTTCGGATGACGCGACGTTGTCACCGCCATACACGCCAACTATTCCGCAACGACCTCGAGGTTGAGCGTGTCAGTTGCGTGTAGCCCCGAGGAGGGGCGTCCTGTGGTGCTTGACGAGACCAGCAATTAGTAGATTGCGAGTATGCGGGTGATCAGCGGTGTGGCCCGGGGGCGGAAGTTAAAAGCGGCAGTTCCGAAAGGAGTGCGTCCAACAAGTGACCGAGTGAAGGAGTCCATGTTCGACATGCTCTTCTCACTTGGTGGTGTTGTCGACCTGACGGTGATTGATCTGTTCTGCGGGACGGGAGCACTTGGCATTGAGGCACTCTCGCGTGGAGCCCGTCACGTCACGTTCGTCGATGATGCGGTCCGAGCGCTCAAGTCCGCCGAAGAAAATCTCGTCGGTGTTGGCCTGGACCTCACCAGTACCGCTCGCTACCGAGCGACCTTGCCAGGCTGGAGACCTTCGAGCCCCGTTGATTTGGTGCTGGCGGACCCGCCATATGACTTCACTGACTGGGCTGTGCTCCTTGACGGATTTCCCGCTGGAATGGTGGTGTGCGAGAGCGGACGGCCCCTGCCCGAACTCCCCGGATGGACCATCACCAAATCCAAGGCCTACGGAACTACGCTCGTGACCGTGCTTGAACCTGAGATGTCGGAGGCAGCCTCATGAAGACCGCCCTGTTCCCGGGTTCGTTTGACCCATTTCATAATGGCCACCTCGAAGTGGTCGAGGTAGCGGCAAAACTGTTTGATGAAGTCGTCGTTGCAGCAGTTCGCAACCCTCAGAAGTCCGAGTCTTTGTTTGATTTGGAAGAACGCAAGGAGATGCTCCTTGAGGCCACAGCGCATCTTTCATGCGTGCGAGTGGTGTCGGTGTCAACGCTGGTCGTGACGGTTGCGAAGGATGTCGGAGCAACCGCCATCGTGAAGGGATTGCGCGCAGTTTCGGACTTCGAGAATGAGTTGCAGATGGCCCAGATGAACCGCTCCCTGTCGGGAATTGAGACCGTGTTCATTCCAACGTCGTCAAGTCACTCGTTCATTGCTTCGAAACTTTTGCGAGAAGTGGCTCGCTACGGCGGGTCCGTGTCGGCGTTTGTGCCGCCATCAGTAAATACGCGACTTATCGAACGCTTCAAGGAGGACCGAGCGTGAGTGACTTCTTTGATGTTGAGGCTGACGAGGATGAACAGTACGACGATGAGCGCTACGAGCCCGAACCGCTCGACGCGGAGTCGGCAATCTCTGCGGCGATCCTTGAGGTTGAACGAGCAAAGCAAGTTCCCTTGTCTTCCTCAGTCATGCTGCAACGCGGTGAGCTCCTAGAACTGCTCCATCACGCTCAAGACTCGCTCCCCGGTGAACTCCAAGAGGCTCGCCGGATGCTCCGTGAGCGAGAAGCGTTCATGGAGGCGAAAGAGCGAGAAGCCAAGCGACTCTTAGAAGACGTTCGAGCCCAGGCCGAGCAGATGATCGCCAAGACTGAAGTTGTTCGCCAAGCTGACCGTCGAGCCGAGGAAATCATTGAGGCGGCCAAGGAAGAGGCTCGACGACTTCGTCACGAAGCCGACGACTACTGCGATCAGAAGCTTGCCGGCATGGAGATTGTGGTCGATCGCATCATGAAGACGGTTCAGGCAGGCAGAGAGAAGCTCCAGCCAGCGGTCGAGGCAGGCAAACTCCCACTCCATTCCGAGGATCTCGACACCGATGACGAGGCCGGGGGCTTCTTCGACCAAGATTTGGCCTGATCTCGTGACTGATCCGTTCCTCGTCCATGTGGCGGTGCTCCGGAGGGTTGTCGGGACCGTCGTGAACCAAACGCTCGTTGGCCCCTTTGATCCAACAGGCGAACTCGGTCCAACTGCGCTCTCAACGAGCAGGATCCTCGAAGGCGCCGATATGGAACTTCGGATCCAACTCAACTCCGCGTCAAGAGTCATCACGATGACTGGAACCGCAGCGGCGCCTTGGACGGGACTTTGCTCTCGGTGCGCCGTGGCGGTGACGGGGTCGTTGGTGGTCGAACTCAATGAAGTATTCGTCGAGCGCTCAAAAGACGTTGAAGAGGCGTACCCAATCCTTGATGATGCCATTGACGTTGGGCCAGCCGGTCGTGAAGCCCTGATTGTTGGGCTGCCACTCCTTCCGCTTTGTCGCCCACTTTGCGCAGGACTTTGCCCAACCTGTGGAATTGATCGCAATGAAGCAACGTGTCAGTGCGCATCGCCGCGTGATGACCGCTGGTCAGCCCTTGATGGCCTCGGCAGTTCGGAACTTCGAGGCACGGAACCCGGTTAATTACGGGAGTGCCGTCGATGGCTCTCGCCTCGGCTACGATTGTACTCCGCACCTCTGGCGCGCCACGCGCCCCCAACCTCTTGGAGCAACCATGGCAGTTCCGAAGCGGAAGACTTCGAAAGCAAAGAGCCGAAGCCGTCGGGCCTCAAACTGGGTCCTCGCCCGTCCTGCGCGCAGTATTTGCCCCCAGTGCAACGAATCCAAGTTGCCTCATGTTGTCTGCCCAACCTGCGGTTGGTACAAGGGCCGTCAGGCCGTAGAGGTCGGCTGAGTTGGCCCGGGCGGTTTCACTCCGCCCGGTTGGGGAGCTCGAATTGCTTCCCGTTGCAGTCGACGCAATGGGTGGGGATCATGCCCCCTCCGCAATCGTTGCCGGCGCTCGTGCTGCCGCTGATGCGGGAATCGCGGTCGTGCTCGTCGGTCCTCCAGAACTCGTTGGTGACACGCTCGGGCTTCCGCTCGTGCCGTGTACTGAGGTCATCTCCATGGATGATGACCCAGCCCAATCCGTGCGAACCAAAAAAGATTCGTCGCTCGTGCGCGCCGCAGAACTCGTCCGTGACGGACAGGCGTGCGCCATGGTTTCTGCAGGGAACACCGGGGCAACCATGGGTTCGGCCCTCCTTCGCATGGGGAGGCTTCCTTCGGTACTGCGCCCTTGTATCGGCGCACCAATTCCTCGTCCAGGTGGAACGCCAGTTGTGCTGGCTGATGCTGGGGCAAATGCCGAGTGCACGCCTCAGATGTTGGTGCAATTTGCGAGAATGGCGGCGGCGTATTGCACCGCTCGCTATGGCGTCGAGCAGCCGAAAATTGGTTTGCTCTCCATTGGCGAAGAGGCCACCAAAGGCACACCGCTCGTCAAAGAGACCCATGAACTACTCCTCGAGACCGGCCTCAATTTCTTTGGCAATGTTGAGGGTCGGGATCTGCTGAACAGCCCGGTCGACGTCATCGTCACTGATGGATTTACCGGAAATGTGGCTCTCAAAACCATGGAGGGAGCCCTCAAGTTCGTCATGGGTGTCCTCGGTGACGTCATTGGCACTGACGACGAGACCAAGGCTGCTGGGATGACGTTGCTTCCCCATTTACTCCCTTTTGTTGGTGATCTTGATCCCGACGCCATTGGCGGGGCAATGCTCCTCGGGCTTGGCGGCGTCTGCATTATTAGCCATGGGTCGTCGTCAGCGAAGGCGATTACCAATGCGATTTCTGTAGGGCGTGAGCTCGCAATTGGGGGTTCAACCTCCAGAATTGCAGCATCAATCCTCTGACGAGAGTCCCCGGTCGACCGATATACCCGGTAGACTCCCCTCCAATGGCAGCGCTCGGAGGAGTGCCAGCCGGCTATCTGGCACGCACAAAAGGGAGGTCTCGTGGACCGAAATGCCGTTCTGACCATCGTCTGTGAACAACTCGGTCAAATCCTTGAGCTTGACCCTTCAACCATTAACGAGTCGTCAACTTTTGCCGAATTGGACGCTGATTCGCTCGCCTTGATTGAATTGGTAGAAGCACTTGAAGAGGCTTTCAGTGAGGTTTCGGAGGGTTTCCGCATCGATGATGAAGACCTCGAAGGACTGAAGTCCGTTGGCGATGCAGTGAACTATGTCTCCTCGAAACTCGGAGCAGTTTGATCTGGAGGCCGTCCGCGAGTTGTCGGCCCGGCTTAGCTACGACTTCGCCGACCCCCAACTCCTTCAATTGGCCCTCTGTCACCGAAGTTGGGCGGCAGAGCACGGCGGTTACTCCAATGAACGATTGGAGTATCTCGGCGACGCGGTCCTGGACCTCGCCATTGCCGATTTCACGTACCGCGCCTATCCGGAACTCGACGAAGGCGTGCTCACCACGATTCGAAAGGGTGTCGTGAGTACCGCGTCCCTCGCTCGTTGTGCAACGAGCCTCGATCTTGGCGAGTGGATGCACCTCGGAAAGGGTGAAGAACTTTCAGGCGGAAGAACCAAGCCAGCATTGTTGGCGGACATCTTCGAAGCCATTCTTGGAGCTGTCTACCTCGACGGGGGATTGTCAGCCGCCCAAGAGTTTGTTGAGCGACACCTGGAGGCCTCAGTAGTCAGTGAACTCGCCGCACCAGGAATGGGCGACGCGAAGACCGTGCTCCAAGAAACCCTTGTTCGTGAGGGAATGGATGCACCGCAGTATGAGGTGTCGGGCTCGGGCCCAGACCATGAACGGACCTTTGCAGCAATTGTGACCGTTGGAGGTTCCGAGCTTGGGCGAGGAACCGGAAGATCGAAGAAAGCCGCTGAACAAGCAGCGGCGCGAGCAGCACTCGAGGAGCGCGGCAATGCCTGAATTACCCGAAGTTGAAACACTGAGAAGTGATCTCTCACGAGAGATTGTTGGCAAGAAGATCAAGGCCGTCACCGTCGACAATGGTCGTTGGGTTCGACGGCACAAGTCAGCCAAGGCATTCCGTGACTTGCTCGAAGGTCAAACCATCAAGGCCGTTGAGCGGGTGGGGAAGTATCTCCTCATTCCCCTCGACTCGGGCAACACGCTCGTCCTACACCTTGGTATGTCAGGCCAGCTCCATCGGGCAAAAACTCCAAAAACTCCAAAGATCAAGCACACACACATTGTCTTTGGCTTTACCCAAGGCGGCGAACTCTGGTTTGTTGATCCGCGCACGTTTGGTGAGGCGTTCGTTTCGGTTCCTCTGAACGAAGCCGGTCAAGCCGCGCTGCAACTCTCTGACTCGGTGGTCAATGCCGAAGCCCGAGTGCTTCGACGACGAATCTCCGAACTCCATGAGCTCGGATTCGATCCAGTTGAGTCGATGTTGACGTGGGAGCAGTTTGGGTACTTCCTGCATCACAAGCCCGTGCAGTTGAAGGCGTTCCTTATGGATCAGCACACCATTGCCGGAATTGGGAATGTGTACTCCGATGAAATCCTGTTTGCCGCCGGCCTGCGGTATGACCGATTGTCGTCGTCGTTGTCCACCACAGAAGTGCGGCGCCTCTACCGTGCGCTGGTCGAAATTCTGGCTGAAGCCATCAAACACCGAGGATCGTCGCTCGCAGATGAGCAATACCGCGACCTCGAAGGGCGCACTGGCAACTTTTCACAGTTCCACGAGGTCTACGACCGAGCAGGACTCGCTTGCCGCCGGTGCCGCAATACCGTGCAGAAGGTGAAGTGGAAGGACCGAAATACTTACTTCTGCGACCACTGTCAGATCTAGCCTCCCTGCTTCTTCCAATGGCAGTGCCGCGTCAGGAAGACTCAGTCGATCGCTTTCCGCACATCCTCAGTGGCGGCGAATGCTGCATCCAAAGAGACTGACTGCGGTACACCGCCTCAGGGATTGCTGCTCACTTCTCGATTGAGGACTCGATGCCCTTGCACCCTCTCCATTGGTAGGGTGCAGCCGTGTTCCTCCGCTCACTGACGATGAAGGGTTTCAAATCCTTTGCCGACTCGACGACCCTCGAATTCGAGCCAGGGGTCACCGTGGTCGTTGGTCCGAATGGCTCAGGTAAGTCCAATGTCGTCGATGCGGTGACGTGGGTGCTCGGTGCACAGGGCCCTCGACAACTTCGAAGCGCAAAGATGGAAGACGTCATCTTCGCCGGTACTGCGTCGAGGTCCGCGTTGGGACGAGCTGAAGTTTCGCTGACCATTGACAATTCAACCGGTGACCTTGCGATTGACACCGCTGAAGTCACCATCACTCGAACCCTGTTCCGAAGTGGGGACTCTGAGTACGCCCTCAATGGCACTCCCTGTCGGTTGCTTGATATCCAAGAACTGCTCTCTGACACAGGCATTGGTCGATCGCAGCACATGATCATTGGTCAAGGACAGCTTGATGCCGTGCTCCAAGCTCGACCTGAAGATCGGCGTTCAATCATTGAAGAGGCAGCCGGGGTACTCAAGCACCGTCGCCGCCGAGAACGGGCTGAGCGCCGTCTCGCCCAATCCCAGGAGAACCTCGAGCGCCTTGGTGACCTTGTTCGTGAGGTCCGTCGACAGATGCGACCCCTCGAGCGGCAGGCGATTGCCGCAAGGAGCCACTCGACCTTGGCCGGGGAACTTCGAGAAGTTCGGGTATTTGTCGCCGGCCAAGAACTCGCAGAGTTGATGGCGAAGAAGGACGGTGCCGAGAAGCAGATGGTCCTCATTGAGGCTGAAGCGGCCACCTTGAGGACAGAGCTTGAAGTTCTGGATGCAGAGGCCTCATCAGCTGCCCAAGAATTGTCGAGTCGTCGAGAGGAGAACCTTGCCAGTTCGCTCGGGCGCGTCCAAGGATTGGTGGAACGAGCTCGCGGGCTCTCCTCAGTGCTCGTTGAGCGGCATCGTTCTGTTCTGGCGGCACTCGATGCTTCGGCCGATGTCGATGTCGTGTCGAATCTTGAGGCGGAAGCGGCGCGCCTTCATCAAGAACTCGTGACACTTGAGCGTGCAGCGGAAGAACTTCAACCGCTTCGCGACAACGTCAGCCAAGCTGAGGCCGATCTTGGTCTCGCGGAAGAGGGAGTTGGCCAGGAGAAGGCGCAGGCGGCCCTCGCCGCGGCCCGCGAGGAGCAGACGCGGGCAGCAGCACTCGCCGCGGAAACCAAGCGTCGTCTCACCGATCTCGAGAACGCAGTTTCGGTGGCGACGACTCGACTCCATTCCGCTGAGGCACGCGTGACGCAGCGAGGGGAGCTTGATGCGGAGGCCGAGGCTCGCTTAGCTGAGGCCCAACAGCAGGTGGAAGAGCTCGTCCATGCTCTTGAACTCGCAAGCGTCAAGTTGGAGCAGGCAGATGGAGAGCAGGTTCGAGCTGAACAGGCTGCCGATGCCGCAACCGACCGATCGAGTCGGAGCACTGCACGCGCGGAGGCACTGACGCGCTCCCTCGAGGAACTCGAGGGCCAACAGGGGCGCCAGGCCCTCAAAGATGTTGAAGGGGTTATCGGAGCCCTCGTTGACCTCGTTGAAATCGATGAGGGTTGGGAACGAGCGATCGAAGCTGCTGCGGGCGCAGCAGTTGGGGCAATGGTCGTCGACGGCAAGAACGCCGCCAGAGCAGCGCTTCGGCGTCTGCGCGAAGAGGGCGCGTCTGGGCTCGTCCTCGCACCCAATGCTGGTGTTGCTCGGACGGAAGTTCTTCCAACTCCTGCTGCCCCGCTTCGGACGCACATTCGTCCTCGACCTGGTGCTGGGCAAGAAGTCGAACTGGTACTCGATGCGCTCTTTAGTCGTGCGGTGTTGGTTGAAGCCATTGAGGATGCAATGGAGGTCTCCCTTGATCGACCGGACCTCGTGGTCGTCACCATGAGTGGTGACCGATTCTCGACCAGTGGTTGGCGAGTGCACTCCACCACCGGCGTGGTGACCCGGGTGGCTGTCGAGCAAGCCCAAGCCCTCGCCGATGAAGACCGACGGTCTGCAGCAGCGGCATCAGAGGCAGCGGTGGCGGGAAGTGCTGCGTTGAGTGAGGTTCGCCGCGTCCATGTCGAGGCAGCGAGAACCCATGACCGTGTCGTTGCTGAGGTTGACTCACTTCGTCGTGAGCGCACGAGCGGGTTGGCGGAGCGAGAGGCTGCAGAAGCCGCAGTGACCATAGCGAAAGCAGAACTTGAAGCCGCCGCTTCCGCCCTCGTCATCGCGACCGATGAGCTTGAGCAGATGGTGAAGCAACTTCCCCAACTTGACGAAGCCGTGCAGTATGCAGTTGAAGCCATGGCACACGTTGAGGCTGCTCGACTCACGGTTGCTGCCCAACGTCGTGAGGTTGATGTGCTGCGTCGGAATTTGGCGATCGCAGAAGCAGAGTTCTTGGAGCGTGGTCGTGTGCTCGACCAGCGAAGAGTCGAAATTGAGCGGCGCCTCGAGGGTCATGCCTCCGAACGAGCAGAAGCAGCAGCTCGCCGCCGCCGCCTTGAGTCAGCCGCTCAGGCATTGCTTGGCCTCAGCGACCTCGTTGAACAAGAACAAGAGCGACTCTCGAATGCGACGGCATCAGTTGAGGGTGCCTACCAGTTGCAGATGCAGGCGGTCAGAGCCGGTGGTGTTCGATTGGAAGAACTCCGCCAGCGTCGAACCGGTCTCGAACAGACAACCCAAGAGCTCTCGAACCGTCAACGCGCCAGCGAGGTGGAGTTAGCGGAACTCGGCCTCAAGATGACCGCGCTCGTCACGCATGTTGAGGGCGAACTTGGAGCGACGCCGACCACCGTGCTTGGGGCTTCGTGCCCCGAGCTTCCAGAAGGGGTCAGTGCTTCTGCTCACGCAGCAAACTTGACCGCTCGACTCCAAGGGCTTGGTCCAATCAACCCTCTCGCACTTGAAGAGCTCTCTGCCTTAGAAGAGCGGCACCGTGACTTGGATGAACAGGTGACCGACGTACGAACTGCTCGACGTGATCTCCAGCAAGTCATTGCCAACCTCGATGAGGAGATTGTGACCACCTTTGCGTCGGCGGTTGCTGATGTGAATGAACACTTCTCGACGCTCGTTGCGATGCTCTTTCCTGGAGGAACGGGACGGCTGGTCCTAACGGACCCTGAAGACCTTCTCAATACCGGTGTCGAGATTGAAGTTCGACCAATGGGCCGAAATGTGCGAAGGGTCTCGCTGCTGTCTGGTGGTGAGCGGTCAATGGCGGCATTGGCGTTTAGTTTTGCGATTTTCCGGTCTCGCCCTTCGCCCTTCTACTTGATGGATGAAGTCGAAGCCGCCCTCGATGACGTGAACCTGCACCGTTTTCTCGGCCTCATTGAGGAGTTCCGAGACGAGGCGCAGCTGATTATCGTCAGCCACCAAAAGCGCACCATGGAGACCGGCGACGCGCTCTACGGCGTCACCATGGCGCCGGGAGGGTCGAGTCAAGTGGTGAGTCAGCGGGTGGCGCGCATGAAAGAAGCCGAAGGCGTCTAGAGAAGGGCGCAGGGCTAGGGTGGTTGCCCAATGACCCTCGCCTCGCTGACCCCAATTCTTCTCACCTCGGTTGTACTGCTTCTCTTGGCTGCAGGGCTGGCGGTCATGGTCACGAGGCGTTCCACGAAGCCAGACGACGTGTCGTCGACGAGGCCAACTCCGCCCCTCATCGAGTCCCACGGGTCCCGTGAAGTTCTCTTGCCAACGGGTGAGCAGCTTGATCTTGCGCCTCTTGATGGGGCCACTGCTTCGCCCGGACAGATCCCTAGCGACTCGCCAACCTCACCTCAACAAGTGGCCGACATCGAAGTGGTGGAAACGGTCCCAACCGTCGAAACCTCAATGGCGAAGAGCCGAGGTCTGTTCGCCAGTTTTCGAGCTGCGCGTCGGCTTCGCGGAATTGACCGTGAAACCTGGGAAGACTTGGAAGCGACGCTGCTCCGTGCTGATGTTGGCGTGAAGACCACGAAGGTGCTGCTCGAGACACTCCAAGAGCAAGTGGCGTCGGGAAGTCTCTCGAACAATGAGGACCTCTTCCATCATCTTCGAGTCGCACTCCTCGCCCAATTCAACGAGTTACACGAAGCTCGTCAAGGTGAGCTTGCCTTCACGGCGGATCCCGAAGCGGTCAGCGTGTGGTTAGTGGTTGGCGTGAATGGCGTTGGCAAGACGACCACGATTGGCAAGTTGGCAAACCGAGCCACACTGCAAGGACACAAGGTGTTGATGGCCGCGGGCGATACGTTCCGAGCTGCTGCTGGTGAGCAACTCGAGACGTGGGGCGAACGTGCAGATACCGACGTTGTTCGTGGTGCCGCAGGGGGAGACCCCAGTGCGATTGTCTATGACGCAATTCAGCGAGCCAAAGCGCGGAAGTACGACGTCGTGCTGGCCGACACTGCAGGCAGGCTCCACAACAAGGTCAACCTCGTCGAAGAGCTCAAGAAGATTCGCCGTGTCGCTGACAAAGCACCAGGAGCGGTGACCGAAGTTCTCCTTGTTATTGATGCAACTACTGGTCAGAATGCGCTCCAACAAGCGCGAGCATTTACTGAGGCTGTTGAGGTTACGGGCGTCGTCCTCACAAAACTCGATGGGTCAGCAAAAGGTGGCGTCGTTGTCGCGATTGAAGCCGAACTCGGGATCCCCGTCCGTTTCATTGGCGTCGGTGAGGGGCTGGGTGACTTGTTGGTTTTTGAACCTGAATCCTTCGTTGATGCGCTACTTGGCAACGAGCCGGTAGGTTGACCCTCAATGTTTGACGCACTCTCAGATCGACTTGAACGGGTAGGTAGTCGCCTCAAGAGTCGAGGGCGCATCAGCGCTGCCGATCTTGCCGAAGCCTTGGCTGAAATTCGATCTGCGTTGCTCGAAGCCGACGTTGAGCTTGGGGTTGCACGAGCATTCTGCGACAACGTGGCTGCCCGGTGTTCGATTGAAGCACTGAACAAGAGCCTGACCCCTGGTCAACAGGTCGTCAAGGCTGTTCACGAAGAATTGGTTCAGGTTCTCGGTGGCGAACCGCTCAAGCTCACGTATGCGTCGAGGCCCCCGACCATCATCCTCCTGGCGGGATTGCAAGGAGCGGGAAAGACCACGACGGCGGGAAAGCTCGCCGTCTGGTTCAAGTCGCAAGGTCGCAATCCAATGGTTGTTGCCGCTGACCTCCAACGTCCTGCAGCCGTGGAGCAACTTCGGGTCCTTGCTGACCAGGCAGGAGTGGCCTTCTCGTCATCGGGTGCGAACCCGGTCGAGGTTGCTTCCAATGGCGTAGAGGAAGCGTTCCGGCTCGGGCGTGACGTTCTCATCCTCGACACCGCCGGCCGTCTCTCCATTGACGAGGCGCTGATGGCAGAAGTCGCAGCAATCTCGAGGGCAACCAAGCCGAACTACACCTTCCTCGTCCTTGACGCGATGACTGGTCAAGATGCGGTTCAAACCGCAAAGGCCTTCGATGAAACGCTTGCACTTGATGGCGTGATTCTCACAAAACTGGACGGTGATGCGCGAGGTGGTGCTGCGCTGTCGGTGAAGTACGTGCTTGGAAAGCCAATTGCCTTCGCATCAACTGGAGAGAAGCTGACCGATCTCGATCTCTTCCATCCGGACCGCATGGCGGACCGAATTCTCGGCATGGGAGATGTGCTGACGCTCATTGAACAAGCCGAGCGCACCATGGATACCGAGAAGGTCGCTGAGTCTGCCGGAAGGATGCTCTCGGGTCAGTTCAGTTTCGATGACTTCCTTGAGCAGATGAATCAGATCAAGAAAATGGGCTCGTTCGGCTCAATTGCGCGACTGATTCCAGGTATGGGCAAGCAGTTGAAGCAGGCTGCTGAACAATTTGATGATCGAGAGATTGCGCGAATTGAAGGCATGGTGCACTCGATGACCAGAGCCGAACGGCAGAACCCTGATCTCCTCGATAGGAGTCGCCAGGCACGCGTGGCACGGGGCTCTGGCCGGAGCGTGGCGGAAGTTGCGCAACTCATCAAGCAATTCAAGCAAATGGCCAAGATGATGAAGTCCCTTGGATCTGGTGGCGGGGGACCGCAACTCCCCGGGCTCGGCAACCCCCTCGCGATGCGAAAGCAACTCGCCGGCATGGCATCTTCGGACCAAGATCAGTTGTCACAACTGCTCGGAGCTGCGCCAAACAACGCGGCTTCTTCCCCCTGGATGCCGAAACCTTCCGGCGGAGGCACCAAGGGTAAGTCGAAGAAGAAGGGCGGTCGGGTTACTCCTCCTAAGCCGAGGTGACCTGTCCTGCCAAAGAAGGAGTAGAGTAGGACTCCCATGCGGCGCAATCGCGCCCAGGGACTTGAGCTGCGCACGACGTTGCGCAGAGAACCGAAGGGGCATCGATCGTGGCAGTCAAGCTTCGCCTCGTGCGAATGGGCAAGAAGAAGCAACCTACCTACCGTGTGGTGGCGGCGGACAGCCGTTCGCCTCGAGACGGAAGGTTCCTCGAAATTCTCGGCACCTATCAGCCAAGAGGAATTTCCAAGGCCGAGCCAGAAACCGTGGTCAAGATCGACAGTGAGGCTGCGCTCAAGTGGCTCAACCAAGGTGCACAACCAACTGACCGCGTCGAGAAGTTGCTGAAGACCACTGGCGTTTGGGACGAGTTCACGGCGGCAAGGGCCAAGTGAGCACTGAGTACGAAGCCGGCGACGTCAATGTGGTTGACGACGAGGTCGACGACGAATTTGAAGACGATGTTCAACAGGATGACGATGTCGTCGACGGTTCTGCGGAGATCCCCCTCGCCGTGGCCACCTACCTGGCAAAGTCGCTCGCTGACAGCCCTGACGAAGTAGACGTCACCGCGTCAGCTCGTGGCGACCAGGTGAAGGTTTCCGTGACGGTTGCTCCTGGTGACATGGGTCGAGTCATTGGTCGCCGAGGTCGGACTGCTCAGGCGCTTCGCACCCTCGTGGCGGCTGCCGGTGCGAAAGCTGGCGTGAAGACCAACGTCGACATCGTCGACGTCTGAGCCAAGGGCTGCTTGGCGCTTGCTGCTCGACGTCGGCGTCATCACGAAACCGCATGGTCTCCGTGGTGAAGTCATCGTGCATCTTTGGAGTGATCTACCCGGTCGCATGAAGCCCGAGTCGGCCTTTGTTACTGAAGGTGGAACGCTCGTGATCGAGCGCTCAAAACCTCATCAAGGTCAGTACATTGTCTCGTTTCGAGGCGTTCTCGACCGAACTGCGGCGGAACACCTCCGGTCAACGGTTCTCCAGGCTGAGTCGATTGAGGTCGAGGGCGTCTTGTGGATCCATGAGCTCCTTGAGGCAACGGTCACGACCTCGACAGGGATGGAGCTCGGCGTGGTGCAAGCGGTTGAGCAGAATCCAGCATCGGACCTCCTCGTGACCACTACTGGTCATCTCATCCCTCTTGCCTTCGTGGTCACCCACGACCCGAATCGCTCAATCATCGTTGAACTCCCAGAGGGATTCTTGGAGGTTTGATGCGGATTGATGTCTTCACGCTCTTTCCAGAAATCATCACTTCCTATGCCGAACTCTCGATTCTTGGTCGAGCCCAGCAAGCTGGGGCGCTGAAGGTTCACGCGCACGACCTTCGTGAAGGCGCAACGGATTCACGAGGCACGGTTGACGATGCACCCTTTGGTGGCGGGGCGGGCATGGTCTTGATGCCAGAGCCGGTGTGCTCGGCCATTGAGAAGGTTGAGGCAGAAGGCGAGATGCATCGACCTCTCTTCTTCCTGTCTCCGGGTGGTCGAGCCTTCACCCAGAACGTGGCGAGAGAAATGG
This sequence comes from uncultured Actinomycetes bacterium, assembly GCA_903918025.1. Classification (GTDB taxonomy): domain Bacteria; phylum Actinomycetota; class Acidimicrobiia; order Acidimicrobiales; family RAAP-2; genus CAIQEU01. Next base: position 1,748 of record CAIXCS010000232.1, on the reverse strand, counting down.
CGGAGCTTCCAGGGTTCTCACTGCTCTGCGGTCGATACGAGGGGGCTGATCAACGCATTATTGATTTGTCTTGCGACGGAGAGCTCTCCATTGGTGACGTTGTGCTCGCCGGTGGCGAGTTGGCGGCACTCGTCATTGTTGAGTCGGTGGCCCGCCTTCTTCCTGGAGCGCTTGGTAACTCGGAGTCAAGCGAAGAGGAGAGTTTCTCTGATGGATTGCTCGAGTATCCGCAGTACACGAGGCCCGCGTCGTTTCGAGGCCACGAGGTTCCACCGGTGCTCCGGTCAGGCAATCATGGCGAAGTAGAGCGATGGCGACTGGCCGAATCGCTGCGGCGGACACTGGAGCGACGCCCAGACCTCATTGCTGCTCGTGGTGGGCTCAGTGAAGCAGAACGTGAACTCCTCACCGCCTATCCACCGTCAGAATCGACATGAGTCCGAGTGGGAATTTCGGGGCTCGCTGACCGGCTAGCATGAGTCCTCCGGTCAACACCTGGAGAGAGACCCCCCATGCACCAGACTGAAGCCCTCGACAAGGACTCGATGAAGTCCGACATTCCTGACTTTCGCCCAGGCGACACCGTGAAGGTGCACGTCCGCGTGGTGGAAGGGACTCGTGAGCGCGTCCAGTTGTTCCAAGGCGTGGTCATTCGTCGCCAGAATGGTGGGATTTCCGAGACGTTTACCGTCCGCAAAGTGAGTTTCGGGGTTGGCGTCGAGCGGACGTTCCCCCTCCACGCTCCCACCATCTCCAAGATCGAAGTGGATTCCTTTGGTGATGTTCGTCGGGCCAAGTTGTACTACTTGCGAGACCTGCACGGCAAGGCTGCCAAGATCAAGGAGCGTCGCGTCGTTCGCGATTAATTCGTTTGAGCGGTGGCACCTTTCCGCTCGACAGATCGGTGGCGGTAATGAGCGATGAAGACCTCGAGCGGTATGAGGATGCCATTGAACTCGCGCTTGTCCAGGAGTACAAAGCAGTACTTCCGATGTTCACCCACGTCGTTGAGACGGAGCGTCGTTTCTACCTCTGCAATGAGGTGACGCTGGACGTTCGGAGCGACACGGTTCCGGCGTCAATTCATGTGAAACTCACCGACTGCTGGGTTTGGGATATGTACCGGCCGGCACGCTTCGTCCCCTCGGTCGAAGTCATTACGTTCAATGACGTCAATGTCGAGCGCCTCCCCGACGTGGAGCTCTAGAGCGCGATGGCACCATTGATTCTCGTTGACGATCACGACGGCGTGGTCACCGTGACGATGTCAAGTCCTGAGCGAAAGAATGCACTGACCAAGCAGATGTTCGTCGATCTCGCTTCGGCATTTCGTGGCGCACATGGCGCGCGTGCCTTGGTGCTCCGTGGCGATGGTGAGAATTTTTGCACCGGGGCCGATCTGACTGATCCAGCGGGGATCTCTTCCTCTGCTCCTGTTGAGTACATGCGAACGGTGAGCCAAGCGGCGTATGAGTTGCACGAGTTGAAGATTCCAACGCTCGCTGCAGTCGACGGACTTGCGGTGGGTGCCGGACTTGCCTTGGCGCTTGGTTGTGACCTCGTGATGGCAAGTGACCGTGCCAGGTTTTCCATGATCTTTGCTCAACGAGCGCTGTCGCTCGATCTCGGCGCCTCCTGGTTCTTGACCCGGAGGGTCGGAATGACCAAGGCCAAAGAACTTGCCCTCTTGGCGGAAATCCTTGACTCGGCCTCGGCCAAAGACGCAGGGCTGGTCAATTGGGTGGTTG
>CAIXCS010000231.1 GCA_903918025.1 uncultured Actinomycetes bacterium | reverse complement strand
TCGCCTTGAAATCCGGCTTGAACTTGTTGCGCTTGCCTTGCACGAGCACCTCCAGGATGCATCAGTGCTCAGACCTTAAGTCGATGTCCAGTTTCCGGGGTCCACTTCAGGCTATCTCTCAACTCAAAAGGCCGAACCTCAAAAGATGACCACGCTTTTGATCGGCCACTGAGCATGCACTCGTCTCTGCCGACGTCGTGTTGGTAGCTTCGTTGAGGTCAGGTGATCCGAAGAATTCCCTTTGAGTTCGTCTTTGTGTGAATGGTGGCGTTAAATGGCCGAAAAACTTAGCCCTGGACTATGGGAACTCTTGGTCACAGAAGGACTAAGTCAGGAACTCAATAAGACCGACTTGGAGCGAGATCTCGAACTTCTTCGTGATGCCGAAGCAGCAGACCGACTATCGAGACACATAGCCGATGTGGTCGCCAGACTCATTCGAAATCTTCCGGAGGGACAACAAAGCAAGATCGGCACGCAGCTTGTGCGGAATCTCCTTGACCACCTTGATCAGCCTTTAGATAACCCGGATGGCCAAGTTCTTCACGGTCTTTACAAACGCCTCCCGTCTGGCGATATCGCCAAGCTTCCTCGCCCTTTAACTCCCCTCATTGACACAACACTCTTAACTAATGCGCCTGGAGAACCTTCAATCGCTCACGAGCTCAAGGCTGAGATTGGGAGCGCTAACTCAATCGATGTCGTAATGGCTTTCATTCGCCGCTCTGGAATTTATCCAATGTTGGAAGAACTTCAACGACACTGCGAAAGGGGCGGAGCACTTCGAATCCTGACAACGACGTATACGAACAGCACCGAGGCGCGGGCACTCGATGAACTTGTTGCCCTGGGCGGGAAAGTTCGGGTTTCTTACGATCATGGTGGAACTCGCCTTCACGCGAAAGCTTGGGTGTTTCACCGAGCGCCCTCAATGACAACTGCGTATGTCGGCTCAAGCAATTTGACTCACATGGCTCAACAAACCGGGCTTGAGTGGAATGTGCGCGTTGCAGCTGCACGCAACCCTGATGTGGTTTCAAAGATGTCGGCGATGTTTGACAACTATTGGGAAAGTGGCGATTTCATTGACTACGACCCAGAAGAGTTCCGGCGATTGACGGAAAGTACGGAATCTGGACAGTTTCTCCAACTCTCGCCTGTCGGAATCGAGCTTCGTCCCTACCAGGAAGCCCTCCTTGAACAAGTGGCTCTCTCTCGACACCAAGGCCACCATGAGAATCTCTTGGTTTCGGCCACGGGAACAGGGAAAACGGTGATGGCTGCCGTCGACTATCTCCGTCTCCGCAAGACCCTGCCTCGAGCTCGGTTGCTCTTCGTAGCCCATCGCGAAGAGATACTCGCTCAGAGTCGTGCTGTGTTTGCTCAGGCTCTTCGCGATCCTGCTTTTGGAGAGTTGTGGGTGAGAGGTAAGCGGCCATCAAGGTTTGAGCACGTGTTTGCCTCCGTGCAGAGTCTTGCTGCGTCGAATCTTGACGACTTATCCGTTGATCACTTCGACGTTGTCATTGTCGACGAATTTCATCACGCAGAGGCATCGACCTACCGCAAGTTGCTGGATCACGTGACGCCGTCAGAGCTTCTGGGTCTGACCGCCACACCCGAACGCTCAGACGGCCTCGATGTTCTTGTTCGATTCGGGGGCCGAATTGCCGGTGAGCTTCGCCTATGGAATGCGATCAGCGGGGGCTACCTCGTTCCTTTCGCCTATTACGGCATCCACGACGGCACCGACCTCACCACGGTCCCATGGAAGCGAGGGGGCTACCAGAGGGATGCTCTTACTGGTGTCTTCACTGCAAATGACATTTGGTCGCAATTGGTGATCAAGCAAGTTCGACAGAAGGTGACTGACCCAGGTCGCATGAAGGCTCTGGGATTTTGTGTGACCGTTGAGCACGCTCGGTTCATGGCTGACCGCTTTTCTTCTGCTGGAATTCCTTCGGTGGCAATTTGGGGTGAAAGCCCGGCGAAAGATCGCCAATCCGCACTTCGAGATCTCACCGATGGTCGTCTTGCCGTCGTTTTTACGGTGGACCTCTTCAATGAAGGCATCGATGTTCCGAACGTTGACACGTTGCTCTTATTACGGCCGACGGAAAGCGGGACACTCTTTCTTCAACAATTAGGTCGCGGATTGCGCCGGTCTGAAAATAAGTCCGTCTGTACGGTCCTGGACTTCGTAGGGCACCACCGCAAAGAATTCCGCTACGACCTTCGCTTTCGTGCCCTGCTGGGTATGAACAGCCGTACAGATGTGGAACGCCAAGTTAAAGAGGGGTTTCCATTTCTTCCTGCCGGCTGCTCAGCTGAACTAGATCCGGTCGCACAAGACATCGTTCTTCAATCAATCCGCAACTCATTGCCTTCTACGTGGAGGGCTCGAGTCGCAGAACTACGAACCATCGGAGACGTTGATCTCGAAACGTTTCTATCCACAACCGGACTAGACCTCGAGGACATCTACGCAAACGGTCACACCTGGGGAGAACTCCGCCGGGAAGCGGGCCTGTCAGTTTCCCAATCAGGTCCTGACGATTCGGCTCTGCTTAAGGCTGCTGGTCGACTTCTCCACGTGGAC
>CAIXCS010000230.1 GCA_903918025.1 uncultured Actinomycetes bacterium | reverse complement strand
ACAGGTTGGGACCGGAATTGCAAAGAATGGCGTTGTTCCAAGGATGATTCGCTTTGCCGTTCGGCTTCCACCGGTTGCGTTGGTATAGAACCGCTTCATTCCCGCTGCCCAATCAGCCGTAGATATCTGGCTCTACGCGTCTGAGTAGGGTTCCCTCGTTCTGATCTTCGGTGGACGAGGTCGCTTCGGCCAGGTGACCCCACCTGCATGAAGGAGCACCCGGAGTCGGTAGTTCTCGAAGTTCGAGAAACCATGACCACAGCGTTTGACCCTCTTGACGCATAAATTCAGTCCTTCAGTCGGACCGTTGCTCGCACCGGTTCTGTGGTGATTCAAGATCTCGGTTCGCCAGCGCTGAAGCGTCTTAGCCATTGACCTGATCTCGGGAACCGAGTCTGCTTGGCAGGACGAGATGGCCTTGTCGAGCAACAGCTCGGCAATTGCTGGATCGTCTGTCAGATAGACCTCTCGAACTGACTCTTTGGCGAGCCAAGCGCCAAGTACCTCGTCATTTGGGTCACCGAACCTCAGACCGAGCAGCATGCGATTCTGTCCAGGCTCATCGAGGCGTTCTGCTCCAGTCAAGAGCACCTTTCTGATTTTGAACAGTGGGTCAGCCTTTCTGCCTCGGTGTCCCAATTGCTCGTTCTGCACTCGTCTGCGGACCTTGTCCATCATGCGATTGGCCACTCGAACAACGTGGAAGGGATCAGCCACTCGAGTGGCATGGTCAAGATGAGGACTGAGTCCTGCTCGAAAGGACTCGGCTAAGTCCGTTGCGACGACTTCAATGCCTTCTAGCCACTTCGGATCTTGAGAGGAAGTCCAGTTTCGCAAGTCTTTGGCGCTGTTTCCCTTGACCATGTCAATCACGATCTTGGCGTCTAGGTCAACAAGACCCGTCGCATAGATGGTGCGGTGATGACGAGTGGCTGAGAGAAACGAGGTCTCATCAACGCCAAGTTTCGTCACTTCTCCAACACGATGCTGATCCTCCACGAGTGGTGTGCCGTGGTGTTCAACTGCCCCCATGACGGTGTTCCAACAGACGCCGAACTCTTCTGCAACCTTGGCAACTGGTCGGGCGAGTTCACCAACCTGACGGCAACTCTCCATAGCGGCTCTTGTTGAGAGCACTACTCGAGGCTCGATCCCAACGTGGGACTCGGTCCAGGTCTTCGTCTCGCAATCAGCATCCGGACACCGCCAGCGGCGCTTCACCCAAACGAGCCTCGTCGCTCGTCCAAAGCACGACAGATCTCTAATCGAGACTGCTCGTCGTTCATGGGGCTTGGCCCTTGTTCCACACGCAGTGCAACCCACCACGGAGGCCGTTGTCTCGACCGTCAAGATCATCTCCTCAGGGTCATGCTTGACGTCCAAGATCTTAAAACCAGGCAATTGCAACATCTCTTCGCCGAAGCAGATACCTTCATGCATGCAGGGGTCTCCTCATCGTTGCTGTCATTAACAACAACGACGATGGCGGGGCCCCTGCTTCAGGTGGTGGATGCTCGCGAGAGGGTCAAATCCCTACTTGAACGCGGAGAGCCACTAAATACCTGTGCATTCGTGTCTGCAATGGATCCCGCCGCCCCCACGCTGTTGGCGGCGAACAAGGACGCTGCCGTCAGGGCGACTACTCCACCCATCTTGCGAGAAACTCTCCGAGTTTTCACTACTCCTCTTTCTT
>CAIXCS010000229.1 GCA_903918025.1 uncultured Actinomycetes bacterium | reverse complement strand
GAGGGAAATCCACAGTGGGTCCTCAGCACGATGAGCGAAGGTCGGTCGACTTCCGCCTTTGCCTCAAGTAGTGCTCGCTCGATGGCGTCACACTCTTCGCCGATTTCGCCCGCCTCAATCACGTGCCACCCATAACTCCGAAAGCGGTCAGCTTCGTGGGTTGAATGAGCCAGATCAGTTTTGCCGTCAATCGTGATTTGGTTGTCGTCGTAGATGACGACCAACTTGCCGAGAGCCTGATGCCCAGCAAACGAGGCGGCTTCATGGCTGATGCCTTCTTGCAGGCAACCGTCTCCCGCAATGACGTACGTCATGTGATCGCAGAGGTCATCTCCGTACTCGGTACGTAGCCAACGCTCGGCCAGAGCGAGGCCAACGCCGTTGGCGATGCCTTGACCAAGGGGACCAGTGGTCACTTCAATCCCTGCGGTATGACCGACTTCAGGGTGGCCAGGTGTAAGTGACCCGAGTTGACGGAATGCCTTCAGATCATCGAGTGAGAGGCCTTGGTCGGTGAGAAAGAGCATGGTGTACAACAAGATCGAAGCGTGACCCGTAGAGAGTACGAGGCGGTCACGATCAGGCCACTGCGTATCGGCAGCATCGAACTTCAAGATCCTCGAAAACAACGTATGAGCCAAAGGGGCAAGCGCCATGGCCGTGCCCTGATGGCCAGACTTTGCCTTGAACGGGGCATCCATCGCGATGCCACGAATGGTCGCAATTGCCTCTTCATCGAATTTCTTATCCTCTGCAGCCACAAGGCTCCTTCCTCCGCCGCGCCTACCCTACCTAGGCTTCCTGGGGTCGATGGTGCGTTGTAGCCTCGATCTATGGCTCCACGACGACCAATTCAAGTCCCACCGAACTGTGATTTGACCCTAGGGATGAAGTGCGTCGACAAGTCCACGCCTGGTCGGTCAGTGTGGGAGATGGTGGCTGCTGAGGAATTTGCGAATCCTGCAGGGATCCTTCAAGGCGGACTCCTGGGCGCTTTTGCGGATTCGGCGATGGGTGCAGCGGCAGTGACCCATGCGGTCGGTCGAAAGGTGTTCGTCGCGAATGCCGAGATGAAGATCAGTTTTCTTGGCGCAGTGGCAATCGGTGACGTCCTTGTCTGCGAGGCAGCCGTGATCTCTGGGGGCAGTCGAGTTGCGTTTGTCGAGTCGTCAATTACTGCGAATGGAGATCGACTGGTTGGTCGGACTTCTTCGACCTACCTCTACAGAGATCGTCAGTAGGCTGGACCTATGACCAAGTTTGGTGGGGGTGTGAGGTGAGTTTTCTCCGAGACAGTCTGAAGGCCGGAGCGCGCCGTCTCAAAGAATCAGGATCTGACTCCATTCAGTTGGTCGTCGATTACGTCAAGCAAGAGACCGTCGATCCCATCAAGGCGCTCGGACGATTCCTTGCCTATGGCACTGTTGGCGCGTTTTCGATGGGCCTTGGCATCTTGTTCCTGCTCGTCGCCATTCTCCGAGCGCTGCAAACCGAGACCGCGGTCTTCCATGGCAACTGGTCGTGGGTTCCTTATCTGTTGGTGTTCTTCATCGCGATCATTGTGCTCGCCTTCACCGCGTGGCTCATTACGTTGGGTCCCGCTCGACCTCGCAAACGACCTGAAACGAAGAAGGAGCAGAGCTGATGGCGACATCCATTCCTCCGAAGCAGCAGATTTCTCGTGACGATCTCGAGCGGTCCTTCAAGGAGATGCTCGGACAGAGCGAAGACACCGTGAAGGACTTTCTGCCGCCAATCGTTGTTGGTGCAGGAGTCACGCTCGGATTTGGAGCGGTACTCATTTACCTCATGGGGCGACGAAGAGGCCGTCGCCGAGCCTCAGTCGTTGAAGTTCATCGCATCTGATGCTCTTCACTGCACTGTTAGCGAGGCTCATTCGGATCGCGCTAAAGCGAGGTATCGCCGGACGGCAGGTTTTCTGGCTGGCGTTGGCCTTAGGTGGATCCCTCATTCGTTACTTCTATGAGCGTGACGACGCTGTCGTGACACGGTTGACCGCGAAGCCTGGTGAGCGGTTCAATGTCGTCGTCTCTAAGCCATCCACTCGACGACGCCTGCGATCTTCGAAGTGAGTGAAGCTTCAGCAAGCATTCTGAAAGATGGTGAGAGGGTCCTTCTCGTCGACGGCAAGGATCGGCGATACCTCATCACTCTGACAGCGGGTCGCCAATTCCACACCCATTCGGGAATTCTCGATCACGACGTGATCATTGGGGCGGTCGAGGGTTCAAAGATTCCGGGCAGTACTGGACGGGCCTTCTTGGTGCTTCGACCAACGCTCACCGACGTCGTTTTGAAGATGCCTCGTGGCGCTCAGGTGATCTATCCAAAGGACCTTGGAGCGATTCTCATCGCTGCCGACCTTGCCCCCGGTCAACGGGTCCTCGAGGCTGGCGTTGGGTCCGGTGCGCTTTCTATCGCTGCACTCCGCGCTGGAGTTTCAATCATTGGTTACGAGATTCGTGAGGACTTTGCCGAGGTTGCCAAGTCCAATGTGCACGCGATGCTTGGTCCTGACGTTCCCTATGACGTGAAGGTGAGAGATGTCACCGAAGGGATTGATGAGCGAGATCTCGACCGGATTCTTTTGGACATGCCTGAGCCTGACAAGGTCGTTCCACATGCCTCGATAGCTCTCAGGCCAGGCGGGATCTTCATGGCCTATCTACCGACCATCAATCAGACGGCACTCGTCAGGGAAGCGCTTGACGCCTATGGATTCGGTATGGCTGAAACGGTGGAGATTCTTCGTCGTACCTGGCACATTGAAGGCAGAAGTATTCGACCCGACCACAGAATGGTTGCCCACACGGGCTTTCTCACATTCGCTCGTCGACTGGTCGTCGAAGAGGGCCGAGAAGTGAAGTTTGGCCAGCACGCCCTGTTCTCAAGAGAGCCAGAAGCGTCTGAGCTCGACCATTAGTCTGCCGAACTCCGCCGTCTGATGTCGCCCCCTGTAAGCGCTGCTGACATCACGACTGGTTGACGACGTGGGTCTGGTTAGTCCCGTTCGATGAAAATGCACTCACCAGGGCACTCTTCGGACGCCTCAACTGCTGCATCTTCAAGTTCCTCTGGAACGGTTGCCATGCCAGCTTGACCGCCGGGGCTGTCCTTAATGTCGGCGCCGTCTTTGACGTAGGCGAGGCCGTCATCAAGCAAGGTGAAGACAGCGGGAGCAATCTCCTCGCACAGTCCATCGCCGGTGCACAGATCCTGGTCAATCCAGACCTTCATGGTCAAGCCTTTCTTATTCGCTCCACTCGAGCGGCATGTTCGCGGTCATTGCAGCTCACGACTGATCGTTGCTGACGCAACCATCCTATCGGTCAGCGAGAGCGACTTCGTGCAGGCCTGAGAGACCTCTACGGCCGATCGAACGTCCCGATAGGGTGACTACACGGAGGTGGACCATGGCACCGATGGGTGACGAGGAGCGCGAGGCAACCGAACAAGAACTCGCGAGTCAGTTGCGGCGAGCAGAGGATGAAGTTCGTGACTTGCGCCGGCGACTTCAAGACGCGCCAGATCGAGTTTCAGATCTCGAAGAGCGCCTTCTTGAGACTCGAGGGCTTCTTTCGCAGGCATCCTCACGCAATGAGAAGTTGGCCTACACCCTGCAGCAAGCAAAAGAGCAGTTGGCTGCGCTTCGCGACGAGGTGGAGAAGCTGAGCCAACCTCCAGCGGCCTACGGAACGTTTGTCGGCGTGAATGAGGACGGAACGATTGATGTCCTCTCTGGTGGTCGCAAGGTCCGAGTTGCGTTGCATCCTGAACTTGATCCCGGGCAATTGACCAAGGGAGATGAAGTTGTCCTCAACGAGTCACTCTCGGTCGTCCTCGCTCGGACGGGAACTTCCATGGGCGAGATCGTC
>CAIXCS010000228.1 GCA_903918025.1 uncultured Actinomycetes bacterium | reverse complement strand
GCAGCCCATATCTATGGCAAACGATGGGTCATGGCCGAAGCATTCACCAGCATCGGCCCTCATTGGCAAGAAGGCCCGGCCGAACTCAAGCCCACTGCCGACATCGCCTTCTGCGAGGGCATCAACCGCTTCACCCATCACACCGCAACGAGCAGCCGTCCGGAGGATGGCAAGCCCGGCTACGAGTATTTCGCCGGAACCCACTTCAATCCTAACATTACCTGGTGGAATCAAGCCGGGGCTTGGACATCCTATATATCCCGTTGCCAGTGGCTGCTTTCGCAAGGTCTGTTCGTCGCCGACGTCTGCTACTACAACGGTGACTGGGCCCCCAACTTGGTTGAGCCCAAGCATCTCGATCCCGGATTGGGCAAAGGCTACGACTATGACGTCTGCAACGCCGAAGTGCTCCTGACGCGAATGAGCGTCAAGGACGGCCGCATCGTGCTGCCGGACGGGATGAGCTACCAGGCGCTCGCATTACCGGAGCGCCACTTTATGCCAGTGGAAGTTCTCAAGAAAATCAAGCAACTCGTCGAGGACGGTGCCACCGTGGTGGGTCCTCGGCCGGAAAAGGACCCCGGACTAAACAACTACCCTCGAAGCGATGAGCTTGTAAAATCGCTGGCAGCCAACGTCTGGGGCGACTGCGACGGAAAATCGATCACTGAACGAAGCGTCGGCAAAGGCCACATCGTCTGGGGAAAAACCCTGCGTGACATCCTAGCCGACAAAAGCATCGCACCGGATTTCCAATACGGCGGCAAGGACAAGGGCGCGTTTCTTGATTTCATCCATCGTCGAGACGGCGATGCGGAGATCTACTTTGTAGCTAACCGCCTGAACCGTGAGGAAGCCGCCAACTGCACGTTCAGAGTCGCTGGAAAGCAACCGGAGTTGTGGGATCCAGTCAACGGATCAATGCACAAGGCCATGGCCTATTCTCAGGCTAACGGCAGCACGACCGTGCCACTGGATCTCGCACCCCACGGCTCAATCTTCGTAATCTTCCGCGAGCCCATCCCCGACGACCGTCAGGGGTCAGCAACCGGCAACAGTCCGAGGTGGTCGGAACCCTTCGGGCTCAACGGCGGCTGGACGGTCAAGTTTGATCCTGCATGGGGCGGGCCCGAATCAACGCGCTTCGAGAAACTCTTCGACTGGTCAAAATCTGAACAAGACGGCATCCGCTATTACTCGGGCACTGCCAGTTACCGTTACGAGCCATTCAACATGCCTGAGTCCTTATTCATTCCTCCGCAACCTGCGATCTATCTGGATCTGGGAGACGTGAAGAACCTGGCCGAGGTCACACTCAACGGGAAATATCTGGGCGTGCTCTGGGCACGACCCTTCCGCGTTGATATCACCACCGCAGTCAAGCCCAAGGACAATCTGCTGGAAGTTCGTGTCACCAACCTCTGGCCCAACCGCCTGATCGGCGATGCCTCTCTGCCACCTGAGAAGCGCCTAACGCACACCAACGTGAAGAGCTTCAAGAAGACAGACGCACTCCTTCCCTCCGGCCTGCTCGGCCCGGTGCGGATGATGAAGGCCGATTGAATTCTCGACAATCAG
>CAIXCS010000227.1 GCA_903918025.1 uncultured Actinomycetes bacterium | reverse complement strand
TCGTCGAGCAGCAGCACGTTTGGCTGTGCAGCGAGAACTGCCAGGAGTTGCAACCGACGACGCTCGCCTCCGGACAAGTCCGCAACCGCGGTGAAAGGAAGATTGCCGGTGAACCAAAACCGCTGCATCAAGTTGAGATCCTCGGGTGAACCAGGAGGTCGATGGGGGCCTGCGACGACATCACGAACTCGAAGTGCTTCATTGAGCGTCGAGGACTGCTGGTCGTAGTAGCCCACAACCACGGTCTTGCCGAGGGTGACCGAACCCGAACTTGGAGTTCGTCGACCGGCGATGCAGTCAAGGAGGGTGGATTTGCCGACGCCATTGAGCCCAACGATGCCAATTCGCTCGGCCGGTCCAACCTTTCGCTCAACCCCATCGAGCACTCGACGACCATCAGGGAATTGGACGGTCACTTGCTCGAGGTCAACCACTTGGCGACCAAGCCGCGGCATGGCCGCCACAAGTTCGAGATCGCCAGGTCGAGCATCTGGCTGTGGGCGACCTTCAATGAGTGCACGAGCAGCATCGATGCGGGCTTGGGGTTTCCTCGAGCGAGCTTTCGCTCCTCGCCGAAGCCAGGCAAGTTCGGTTCGGGCAAGGTTTCGCCGGGTTGCTTCGGCCGACTCTGCCAGTTCCGCCCTTGTGGACTTGGCTTCTAGATAGGACGCGTAGCCGCCTTCATGGAGGTAGGACGACGCTCGGTCGAGTTCCAACATCCTCGTGGTCACTCGGTCCAGCAGATGTCGGTCGTGACTCACGATGACGAGGCCACCACGATAGGAAGCGAGCCATTGCTCAAGCCAGGCAATGCCCGCAAGATCCAAGTGGTTGGTGGGCTCATCGAGAATCAGGAGTTCCCCAGGGGAGGCAACGACTGACGCAAGCGCGACCCGTTTCGCCTGTCCACCCGACAAGGAGGCAACCTCGACGTCGAGTGAACTCGACATGCCGAGTTTGTCGATGGCTGCTTCAATCTCCCAGCCAGAACCAATTGCTTCTCGAACGGTGCCAGCGGGAAGGGTCGGGGTCTGCAGCAAGGCTGACGTTCGTATGCCTCGTCCACGCCGGACGGCCCCCTGATCAGGCTCGAGATCACCGGCGAGCAACCGAAGGAGGGTCGATTTACCGGTGCCATTGATGCCGACGACACCAAGTCGGTCGCCGTCCTTGATGGTTAACGAGAGGTCGGCCACGATTGGGCGATCGGCAAAGCGCACCGTCACGCGTTCAAGGTCGACGAGCACGGTCACGGCTGGAACCGTACCGTGCTCAGCTCAAGGTCAGTCCACCTCGTCGCCGAGATCAGGTGTCCATGCCACACCATTGATGTGACTCCCACCGTCCACGAAGAGCGTGTTGCCGGTGACGTAGCGCGAGTCGTCGCTGGCAAGGAAGAGTGCGACTGGGGCGATATCGGTGTCTGGATCGCCAAGGCGTCCCATGGGATTGGTCGCGTCGGCGATTGCCTCGATTTCTGGATGGGCCGCCGCCATGGCTCGAAATGCCGCACTCTTGGCTCCCGGGCAGATCGCATTTGCTCGAATGCCATAGGGTGCCCACTCTCGGGCTGCGGTCCTGGTCAACGCTCGGAGTGCCTCCTTCGCACCGTTGTACTCCGCAGTGCCGATGTGGGCATTGACCCCGTTGAGGGAACAGAGGTTGATGATACTCCCCCTGCCATTGGCTTTCATTGTGGGGAATGCCGCTTGCATCGCCCAGAACGGTCCGAAGTAGGCAACATCGAGACCATGCTGCAGGAGCTCATCGGTTTTGAGCTCGAGCCGGCTGAGCTTGCCTCCACCCCAGGCATTGTTGACGAGCACGTCAAGGGTGCCGAACTCGTCAACGGCGGTCTTGACCATGGCTTGCACCGCTGCCTTGTCGGTCACATCAACGGTGAGTGCGATCGCTCGAACGCCGAACACCTCCTCAACGTGAGCCGCCACGGCGGACACAGCGTCGCCGTTGATGTCGGCGAGCACAAGGTTGCTCCCCGCTTCGGCGAAGCACCTGGCAATACCGGCTCCAATTCCGTCGCCAGCACCAGTGATGACGGAGACCTGACCCGCGAGTCGACTCTCTGCAGAAGTTCCCATTGCTTGGCATTGTTCCACGCTGGTCCCTTCGCCGCACGGAGACCTTCCACCTTGTCGGAGCGGGCTTCGGGCAACCTTCAAGAGCGGTACGCACCTACGCTCGGTTGAAGCAACATGGCACGGGAGGAACTGCTCATGGAAGTGCTCATTCTTGGCGGCACGGCGTGGCTCGGACAAGCAGTCGCGACAGAGGCCCTTGCCGCTGGACACAGCGTCACCTGTTTGGCCCGAGGGAATTCGGGACGTGTGCCAAAGGGTGCTCGGCTCGTCGCCGCTGACAGAAGTACACCTGATGCCTACACGGAAGTGCGTACCCAAGATTTCGACGCCGTCCTCGACCTGACCTGGCAACCAGGTTTCGCCACCGAAGCGCTGCAAGTGCTCGGACCTCGTGCAGCACACTGGACCACGATTTCATCCATCAGTGCCTACGCCGATCAGGCGACTCTTGGTGCAGACGAGCATGCACCCTTGCTTGAACCTCACCGTGAGTCAACGGCAACGATCGAACACTATGGAAAGGCAAAAGTGGCCTGCGAGGAAGCGGCTGCGGCACTCGTCGGCGATCGGCTCTTCATTGTTCGACCCGGCCTCATTGGTGGCCGCGGCGATCACACTGGCAGGTCGGGAGCTTGGGTGACGAGGGCGAACAGGTCACGGTGTGCGCCCATGCTCGTCCCCTACGCCCCGACACTCTCAACCCAAGTTCTTGATGTGACGGATCTGGCCGTTTGGTTGGTTGCGTGCATGGAGAAGAAGGTGACGGGAACCTTCAATGCCGTTGGACCGGCGATGTCCTTTGCCAAGTGGATTGCACTCAGTCGAAACGTCGGTGGACATGAGGGTCCAGTGATTGAAGCATCGCCCGAGTGGCTGTTCCGTCACGAAGTCGGACAATGGGCTGGACCAGAGTCTTTTGCGTTGTGGGTTGATCAACCAAGTTTCAAGGGTTGGGGAACGACGTCCGGTGCAGCAGCAGAGGCGTCCGGGCTCGCCCATCGTTCTCGGACGGAGCTTCTCTTGGATGTTCTGGACTGGGAGCGCTCACTTGGCAATGATGTCGCACTCGGAGCTCGACTGAGTCGGGCCAGAGAGGCTGAACTCCTCTCGAAGTTTTTCGCTTCCTGACGAATCGAGTTCCTACGGGTTGAGAAGACGAAAGAGCTTCTTTTGCGCGGCGTAGAGCTTGGTGAAGGCTTCGAACATCGTGTCGTAGGTGGCGCGATGTTCCTGGTTCGGCTCAAAGGTCTGTTGAATGGCGACGAGTCCACGGATCTCCTCCTGTTGGACGAGGCCGAGTGAGCGAGCAGTGAACAGCGCCATGCCTCGGAGATTGGCATTTCGTGGATCGATGACCTGTTCAATAGTGCGGTTGGTCACGTCAGCCATGATCTGACACCAGAGCGGCGATTGCGCGCCTCCCCCAATGATCCGAATGGGCTCGAGCCGGCGCCCGGTGAAGCGCTCTGCTTCTTCGAGCAGCCAACGAGAGTTCATCGCCACGCCTTCGAGTACCGCTCGAGCGAGATGCGCGCCCGTTGTTGCGAGCCCAAGGTTCTGGAAGCCTGCACGAGCATGTCGGTCGCTAATGGGCGTCCGTTCCCCAGCGAGCCATGGCGTGAAGACCACATTGCCTGCGCCGGCCGGCGCGGTCTCGGCCAGCGCCAAGAGCTCTTCATAGGACGGCACGTCATCAAATGCGGTTCGAAACGACTCGCGATACCAATCGAGACACCGTCCACCACTGTCTTGGTTATCAACCACGAGATAGCGATCTGGCGTCACGCCAGGGACCGTCGCGATCGAGTGACTGATGTCGGTCTTCTTCTTCGTCACTGGGCAGCTGAGCCACGACGTGGTTGAAATGGCGAGGTGCGGCTCAAAATCGCCAACTGCTCCAGAGCCAATGGTTGCCGAGTGGAGATCCGGTAGACCCGTGACGACTGGTGTGCCCGCAAGGAGACCCGTTTCGAGTGCTGCGTGATCAGTGACGGTTCCAACAACCGATCCCGTTGGCATGAGTGGTGGGAGTTTGGTCCCGTCAATGCCGAGTCGGCGAATGAGCGCTTGGTCGTAGGCGCAGGTGCCGGGAACTCGGGTGTCAATCAGCCATGCTGCACACATCGACGCTGGAGAGGCAGCCGCGACGCCGGTGAAGCGCATCGAGAGGTAGTCCGCAGGCTCCAAGAACCATCGTGCGAGGTCACCAGTCGAAGCACCCGCACCAGCAAAGAAGGCGAGGTGACCCGCAGCGTCGTCACCACCAAGCGACGGTGGTGCTCCCGCGTGGCGGAGCCACGTGAGGATTGAGCGGAGTGAGTAGCCACCAAACCGGCCACCGATCGAACGACGCACGTCTTTGCCGCCACGACCATCCATCCACATCACGCAGTCACCAACGGGGAGACCTTCTGCATCAACAGGAATGGTCGAGGCCCACTGCGCAGTGATCCCGACGCCGACCACCTGGCTCGGTTCAATGGTGGTCTCGGCGAAAGCCTGCTTCGCCGCTCCGGCGATGATGGTCCACCACGCTTCGGCGTCTTGGGTGGCCGTCCGGTGTGCGCCATAAGTGGTTTCGACCGGAACGTGTGTCTGCCAAGCAGCGATGCCCGTTACCGAGACGAGGCCGATCTTCGGTCCGCCAGTCCCAAGATCGACGGCAAGGACATACAGCTCGTCACGATCGTGCATGGTCAGCCGACGTGCTCGGGTGGGAGGCTCATCTGGGTATCGAGCATTGAGCCCATCATGGCGTTGATGAACTCTTCGGCTTCTTCGGTGAAGCCACCTTCAACACCGCCATAGATGCCACTTGATTTCGCTGGCACATCACGGTGTTCTTTGGCATAGACCACGGCGTCAGCGAGGTCGGTCGTGAATTGTGCGGCAACACCCGGTTGGGTCTGTGGCCGAGTGACCGCCATGTGGATGGCATTTGGATACTGCTGGCCATTGAACCGCCATCCACGCTTCCGCATGAAATCGTTGATGTGGTAGATGTCGAAGTCATCCGAGGTGAAGCTGAAGAGGTAGGTGGGCTTGCCAAGCATCCGAAGTTCAGGGTGTGAGGCAACCGCAGCCTTCATGACGTCCGCGGTCTCAAAGATTGCCTTTGCATACTTGAGGTAGCCCTCTCGACCGAGAGAGACCATTGCTGCCCAGGTTGCGGCGAGCATTCCTCCAGAACGCGATCCCTCAATGCCCGGGGAGTGATACTTCCCGCCACTCCAGTCCGATTGGAAGAAGTACTGGGCGTTGC
>CAIXCS010000226.1 GCA_903918025.1 uncultured Actinomycetes bacterium | reverse complement strand
CTCAGTCGCCGGACATAGCCCGCCCGCACGAGCAGTGCGTAGCCTTCCGAGTCAGTGTCGGCTGGACTTTCGCGGAGTGTTCGGAGGAGAAGTTGACTGAAGCGCATGGGCCATCACGCTACAGGGTGGACTTCGGTGATTCGCGAGTTACGAGGACGTTCGACGTCGAATCTGCTCAATCTTGACCATTGACTGGTTGGCGTCAGCACCCTTTTCATCCAACAACGCGAGTCGGTCTTCTTCTGCAGCGGCTTCCGCCAATGGATCGGCCGCCGCGAGGCGAGCCTCGACGCCTTCGGCCACCAAGCGCTCTGCCTCTTCAACCAATGCCTCGACCATCTCGTCTTCACGAACAACCCGAACGACCTTGCCCTTAATGAAGAGATGGCCTCGATGCTTGCCTGCGGCGATTCCGAGATCGGCATCTCGTGCTTCGCCTGGACCATTCACGACGCAACCCATCACGGCAATCTGGATTGGAAGATTGCGATTGGCAAGGGCATCTTGAGCGGCGTTGGCAACGGCAATCACGTCAACTTCCGCCCTCCCACATGACGGACACGCAATGAGATCGAGACCTTTTCGCTCTCGAAGACCCATTGCCTCAAGCAACATTCGACCAGCGCGTGCTTCTTCGACAGGATCAGCAGTCAAGGAGTACCGGATCGTGTCGCCAATTCCTTCGGCCAACAACGTCGCAATCCCTGCGGTCCCCTTCAAGAGGCCGCCGGGGAGTGGGCCGGCTTCGGTGACACCAAGATGAAGCGGTGCATCGAAGGTCTCACTTGCCAAGCGATAGGCCGCAATCATGAGCGCAACCGACGAAGCCTTGACAGAAATCTTGACGTCATCAAAGCCAACCTCATGGAAGTAGGCCAACTCAATTCGGGCTGACTCGACCAAGGCCTCTGGGGTTGCCCCCCCGTACTTGTCATAGAGATCAGGATGAAGCGATCCAGCATTCACCCCAATGCGAATTGGCACGCCTCGATCCTTGGCTTCTGCGGCAACCAATTTGATTTCCGCAGGCTTTCTGAGGTTGCCGGGATTGAGCCGAAGGCCTTGCACGCCGGCCTCGAGCGCCGCCAAGGCCATCTCAACGTGAAAGTGAATATCGGCAACAATCGGGACTGGTGATCGCGGGACGATCTGTGCGAGACCTTCGGCCGCATCGGCCTTGTTGCACGTGCATCGAACAATGTCTGCTCCGGCTGCAGCCAATGCGTAAATCTGCTGCAGGGTGCCGTCAACATCTGCAGTCTTGGTCGTCGTCATCGACTGGATGCTGATCGGTGCGCCACCGCCAACCGGAACATTTCCGACGTGGATTTGCTTGGTCTGACGTCGTGGGGTCAGTAACTCTGAAGAGGTCTCCATGGTTCTATCTTGCCCGGTTCAGTGCGTGGACGAAGCACGCAAACAGCAATCCTTGCGCAAGGCTCAACGCGTGAACGGGTTCGGCGCAGGATTGGTGATGTCGAGATACAGCGACGAGAGCACCAAGAAGCCAAGCACCACCGCAAAGACGTAGACGACCGGCATCAGCTTCTTGAGATCTGCGCGATAGAAGGGCTGACCCTTCCGCGTTCTGATCCGCTCATAGATGGCAATGGCCACGTGGCCCCCATCAAGAGGAAGCATGGGGAGCATATTGAGTAGGCCAATAGCGACATTAATGACGATCAGCAATTCAAGGAAAGGTGCGATGCCGATTGACGCAGCTTGTGAGGCAATACCCACCATGCCGTAGATCGAGGTTGGTCGATTCGCCAATGCCTGAGGCGTGGTTGATTGACTTGGGTGGAGATCAAGCTGGGCGAGTTGCGAAATGCCTGTCGGGCTAAGGCGACCAGCAATTCCAGAAACCGACTTGGTTGTCAGCGTCCACACCACGGATCCAGAACGCGCCGCTGCGGACCATGGTGATATCGGCCTTGTGGTGGTCTTCGTCTCGATCCCTGCAACACCAATCACGCCATATCCACCATTGAAGCCGCTGGTTCCCTGCGGCACGTAGGACTTGCCCGCAATCAGCACCTTGCGACCATCAACCGGAGTCACCCAGACAGTATGGGAGACACCGCGATGTTGAAAGGTCAACTTGACTGGCACGCCGACCGATCGGTGAAGCCGATCTGTCAATTGAGAAAGGTCGGTCAACTTGGAGCCATTCACCGACGTGATGACATCGCCAGCGACAATTCCAGCCGCAGCAGCGGGACTTGCACCAGGAAAGTTTGCGAGTGCCCCGACGGTTGCTCCAGTCACAACCTGCTGACCAAGACCCCAGACGAGACCAAACGCCAGAATCAGCGCAAGGGTGAAGTGCACCATTGACCCTGCAGAAGAAACGAGGATTCGTTTCCAAAACTTCTGATTGATGTAGGAACGCGGTTCGTCTGAAGGATCCACCTCTTCCGCCGAAGTGAAGCCGACAATTCGGACATAGCCGCCAAGGGGTAGGAGTTTGATCCCGTACTCGGTCTCTCCGCGACGAAACGACCAAAGTCTTGGACCGAAGCCCAAGAAGAATTCTGTCGCCTTCATTCCTGTTGCTTTGGCGGTGACGAAGTGCCCAAGTTCGTGGAGAAGCACAATCGTGAGCAGGGTTGAAATCGCGAGGACCGTCCAACCAAACCCAGCGAGAATCAACACCAGGGCGAGGCCAAGGAGACCAACCAGCCCAAGCCAACTCGGCACCTTGGGAGGACTTGGAGGATTTGGGACTTCCGTCACCCTCGGCTCGAGATCAATCATTGGTTCTCCTCATTCCAGCAACCACGCTACGCGCGGCTGACCGTGAATGGGCGTCGGCCTCGTAGACCGCTTCAACGGTGTCAAGTGGATCAGCCACATAGCGGTCCATGGTGCTGCTCACGACGTCACTGATCTGCGCCCACTCAAGGCGCCCAGCCAGAAATTCTTCCACGGCAACTTCATTCGCAGCAGAGAGCCACGCGGGAGCAGCTCCGCCCAACCGGCCGGCAGCGTAGGCAAGGTCGAGGCACCGAAAGAGCGATCGATCAGGGGGTTCGAACGTCAAGGTGGAACTCGAGAGCAGGTCGAGTCCACCAAATGGCGTCTGAAGGCGATCTGGATACGACAGCGCGTAACCAATGGGGAGTCGCATATCCGGCAAGGAGAGTTGCGCGATCGTCGTTCCATCAGTGAACTCAACCATTGAGTGCACGATCGACTGTGGATGAACTACCACGTCAATTTGGTCATAGGGCGTTCCAAACAGGGCATGTGCCTCAATGACCTCAAGCCCCTTGTTCATGAGCGTTGAACTATCGACCGTAATCTTCGGTCCCATTGACCAGGTCGGATGTTGTAGTGCGTCGGCGATCGTGACGCCCTCCAGCGAGGCGGCATCTCTCCCTCGAAATGGGCCCCCAGACGCAGTCAAGATGAGGCGTGCCACTTGGGCATCTTTTCCATGGCTTGCTCCGAGACACTGAAAAATTGCACAGTGCTCAGAGTCGACGGGAAGAAGACTCGCTCCTGCAGTTCTTCGGACCCGTTCGACCACTGGCGAGGCAGTGATGAGCGATTCTTTGTTGGCCAAGGCCAGCCGTTTTCCTGCTTTCAGCGTTGCGATCGTGACAGGCAGACCCGCAAAACCCACAATGGCATTGACGGTGACGTCGGCTAAGGCTGACGCAGCGACAAGCCCGTCAATGCCGCAGGCGACCTCGCAGCCAGAGGGAAGCTCCTGTTGGACTCTCTGTACGTCGCGCTCATGGGCAACAATCACGAGTTGCGGTCGGTACTTCTTCGCTTGGGCAATCAATTGATCGATTGAGGTTGCTGCCGACAGGGCAGCAACAGAGAACCGCTCTGGTTCGGCGTCGATGACCTCAAGGGTCTGGAGTCCAATCGAGCCAGTAGAGCCGAGAATCGAAACTGACGTCATAAGACGAGCGACGGGCGGGGCCCGACCACTCAGCCGATGCCGAGAGCTCGGACGAGGAAGAACCCAACAGGGAGCATGAAGAGCAGTCCGTCAACACGGTCGAGGATGCCTCCGTGGCCAGGAAGCAACGCTCCAGAGTCCTTGAGTCCAAGACGCCGCTTAATCGCTGACTGTGCCAAATCGCCCATCGGAGCAACAACCGAGGTCAAGAGCGCAAGGTAGAACGCTGAAGACAGGGTCCAAGGGTGCACGAGCGACACCAGTGCCACACAGGCCACAAAGGTCCCAAGTGTTCCTCCAAGAAAGCCTTCCCAAGTCTTGTTCGGGCTGATTTGAGGAGCCATCTGGTGACGGCCAAGACGGCGCCCCACGAAGAGTGCTGTCGTATCGTTCGCAACAACCGCCAGGACGACTCCGAGGAGAATGGCAACGCCATGCCGAGTAGGAAAGAGGGCTGGGTTGAGAAGGAGCTCACCGTAGGCACCACAGAGACCAATCCAGCAGAAGACGAGCATTGTGGTGCCCATTCCAGTGATTGGATCATCCCGGTCTGCACCAAGGAAGTACCAAGCAAATGAACCTGCCAGCAAAAGGAGGGTCATCGCCGGCAATGCTTGGACGCCGTAGTTATACGCGCCCCACAGGGTCGTGAGCGTGACGACGAAGCCTAGGAAGGTGGCCGGACGGTAGCCAACCGACCGAAACATCGAGAAACCTTCGAGGAGTCCCGCAACCGCAACCACCGCTACTGCAAGACCAGTAATCACATTGCCGAGATCGAAGGCGACAAGCAAAACGATCCCAAGGCCGAATCCGGTGGCCATAGCGACGCTGATGTTCCGTTGATGCTGGACCTCGGACGAAGCCGCAGCCGAAACGGGAAGGTCTCGGGGACGGGTCCGCTTGACTGGCTCTTGCACCTCAGCAGGAGGTGCCATCTCACCAGAATCCATCCCGTCATCAGCTGGCGGTCCTTCAGGATCTTCTGGCGAAGTACGGCGCAATTTTCGGAGCCGACGATTCGGACGGAGCTCATCTTCGACCATCTCTCCGGCAACTGCAGCAGCCGAAAGCGCTCCGAGTGAAGAGAACAACTCTTCTTCTGAAGGGAGTGATTCATACGCATCGGCCGAGAAGACCTCTTCTCGACCAGCGAACGTAGAGGGTGCTTCACTATCGAAGTCCCAAGGTTTGCGTTCAGCCTTCTCTTCTGGAGACTCGGTAACGGCCGCATGCTCATCAGTGAGCATGGCGGAGTCGAGGCTTTGCCCCTCGTGTTCCCAGTCAGAGGCGTCTTCCCGCCAAGATGGACCGGTTGGTGGCGCTGCATCAGTCCCACCAGCTGTCGCTGGCAATTGCCCGGTTGGCGGATCGGTCCAATGTGGCAAATCAACCGCCGCAGCGGTATCGGTACCTTCAAAGAGCGTCGCTGACGCAACATCGCTCACCGGAGACGCGCCGAAGATCTTGACGCCACCGGTCGTGATCCCTACCTCGCCGGTGCGCGCCTCTTCAGGCTCTGCGCCATCCTGCTCATCGTTGGTTTCATGTTCAGACTTCAAGGAGTTCCGCCTCCTTCTGGGCCAAGAGGCGTTCTACCTTTTCCACCTCAGCCTGGGTGAGCTTGTCCAGCACCTTCTCTGCCCGCTCAACCTCATCGGTTGAGAGCCCCTCGTCCTTCACCAGACCATCAAGGTCATGGCGAGCCGCACGACGGATATTCCGAACAGCAACTTTGCCTTCTTCGGCCTTGGTATGGACCACCTTGACCAGCGACTTGCGGCGCTCCTCGGTCAAGGGAGGGAAGGCTAGACGCAACACAATGCCGTCCGAACTGGCATTGATGCCAATGTCGGAATTCTGCAGGGCCTTATCAATTGCCTGCATTTGCGACTTATCAAACGGAGAGATCACGAGGAGCCGAGGTTCCGGAACCGAGAACGAGGCGATCTGCTTGAGCGGGACTGACGTGCCGTAGTAATCGACCACAATGCTGTCGACAAGGGCAGGCGTAGCTCGACCAGTTCGAACCCCAGAAAACTCATGTTGGACGCGCTCGATGGCCTTGGCCATCTTCTCTGTCGCCTCTTCGATCACCAGTTGGGTGAGATCGTCGCTCACGAGACCAGCGTACCAATCTTCTCTCCACGGAGCGCTCTGAGCAGATTGCCAGGCGTCATGATGTCGAAAACAAGAATCGGCATTCCGTTGTCTTGGCAGAAGGTAATGGCCGTCAGGTCCATCACTCGGAGATCTTGACTAATGACCTCCATGAAGGAGATTTCATCGAACCTCGTCGCGTCAGGATTGGTCCGAGGGTCCGACGAGTACACACCGTCAACTCCCCCATGGGTGCCCTTCAAGACCATCTCGGCCTCAATTTCTGCGGCACGCAGCACGGCAGGGGTATCTGTCGTGAAGAACGGAGCGCCCATGCCAGCGGCAAAGACGACGACCCGACCCTTCTCAAGATGCCGAATGGCGCGTCGGCGAATGTACGGCTCAGCAACCGCGGGCATTGGAATTGCCGAAAGCACCCTCGTTGGCTGATCGAGTTGCTCGAGGGCATCTTGAAGCGCCAACGAGTTGATCACAGTGCCGAGCATTCCCATCGTGTCCGAAGTGGCGCGGTCCATTCCATCGGTCGCGCCAGTCATGCCTCGCCAAATATTGCCACCGCCAACGACGATCGCAATTTCGACGCCAAGTTGCTGGCGAACTTCGACGATTTCTGCTGCCAGTCGATGAACGGTTTGGAAGTCAATCGTCTCGTCAGAAGCAGCAGAGGCGAGGGCCTCGCCCGACATTTTCAAGACGATCCGTTTTGGTGTCGCGCGGCGGGGCTCCTCGGCCATGGCGAAACTACGCCCCGATGATGATCTGCGAGAAGTTGGCGATGGTTGCGTCACCGAGCAATTGCGAAACACTCTGCTTCTCGTCGCGCACATAGGACTGCTCGAGGAGGACGCGCTCCTTGTACCAACCGTTGAGACGACCTTCAATGACCTTTGGAAGCGAAGCTTCTGGCTTCCCTTCGTTGCGGCTGATGTTCTCGATGGTCTCTCGCTCTGCGGCTACTTCGGCCTCAGGAACTTCTTCACGGCTCAGGTACAGAGGCTTCGTGAAGGCAGCGTGCACCGCAACGTCGTGGGCAAGTTCTGCTGAGCCACCGTTGAGCACACAGAGCACCGCGTTCACACCACGGCCGTCCTGGCTGTGGAGGTAGGCATCAGCGTGTTGGCCAGCGCCAATTTCAAAGCGAACGACCTTGCCGACCGAGATGTTCTCCTTCAAGGTGATGAGCATCTGCTCAACATCTTCGGTAAACGAAGCCATAGCGCCTTCGCCATCCTTGGCGACCGCGGCGGCCATCTCGTTCACCTTCGCAATGAACTCCGGAGACTTGGCAACGAAGTCGGTTTCACTTCGCAACTCAACGGCAGCAATCGCGTTGTCCGTCAACACCACGGCGACCGCACCTTGTGAGGC
This sequence comes from uncultured Actinomycetes bacterium, assembly GCA_903918025.1. Taxonomy (GTDB): domain Bacteria; phylum Actinomycetota; class Acidimicrobiia; order Acidimicrobiales; family RAAP-2; genus CAIQEU01. The sequence goes on along the minus strand of CAIXCS010000226.1, from coordinate 3,775 downwards.
ATCGCGATCAGTCCTCTTGGCAGCTGACGCAAGGCCCTTTTCGCGCAACCACTTGGTCGAAGCGGCCATGTCGCCATCATTGGCCTCAAGGGCCTTCTTCGCATCGAGCATGCCGACACCAGTCGACTGTCGAAGTGCCTGAACGTCTTTTGCTCCGAAATTTGCCATTGCTTACTCCTGTCCTTCTGCAGCGGCTGCTACTGGGGTTGGGATAACTGGCGCAACTGGCGGCTCGGCAACTACCGGCTCGGCGATCTTCGCTGCGTCAGCCTTTGCTGCTTGGGCCTTTGCCCGGGCAGCGTCACGGTTATGGAAAATGAACTTGCCTTCGACAACTGCGTCGGCAATGACTCGGCTGAGCAATGCGCCTGAGCGAATCGCGTCATCGTTTCCAGGGATCACGTGCGTGATGATGTCTGGGTCACAGTTGGTGTCGACGACCGCAACAACGGGAAGTCCCAACTTGATGGCCTCAGTAACGGCGATGTGCTCCTTCTTCGTGTCAATGACGAAGATGGCATCTGGGAGCTTGGTCAAGCGAGCAATACCACCAAGGTTTCGCTCCAACTTCTCGAGCTCACGGGTGTGACTCAGCGCTTCACGCTTCGGCATACCTTCGAAGTCTCCTGCATCACGCATGATGCGCAGTTCCTGCATTCGCTTCACTCGCGTGGCGACTGTTTGGAAGTTGGTCAACATTCCACCAAGCCAACGCTGATTCACGTAGGGCATGCCGCACGCATCGGCGTACTCGGCAATCGGGCCTTGAATCTGCTTCTTCGTGCCGACGAACATGATCGAGCCGCCATTGCCGACGAGGTCGCGGACATAGGTGTAGGACTCTTCAATCCCCTTCAGCGTCTTCTTGAGATCAATGAGGTAGATCCCGTTGCGCTCACCAAGAATGAAACGACGCATCTTCGGGTTCCATCGACGGGTCTGGTGACCGTAGTGAACACCGGCGTCAAGCAACTGCCGCAAAGTAACGACTGCCATGATTCCTCCAGTTGTACGGCCGACAGGCACCAAGAGGTGACCGTAGATCTGTCGACCGGACTGCATTCTGTGACTTCGCCCACGCTCTGTGGGCCTCGCAACTCTAGCCGAACAAGGGAGGAGTCAGGCCCGAGGGTGTGAAGAGCGGTAGACGGCAGCAAGTCGCTCTTTTGATACGTGGGTGTAGATCTGCGTGGTCTCAAGGCTGGAATGACCAAGAAGTTCCTGAACAATTCGAAGATCGGCCCCCCCATCAAGCAAGTGGGTCGCAAACGAGTGCCGGAGCGCATGAGGATGGACCGGCTGATCAAATCGGAGATCCAAGATCCTCCGAACGTCACGGGGCCCGAGACGGCGTCCAACTCGGTTGAGGAAGATGGCAGTTGCTGGTGTGTTCTCCTTGATGAGTGCTTGGCGGCCTTCGGAGAGATAGCGAACCAGCGCATCGATCACGAGGTCATGAAGCGGCAATCGACGCTCTTTTGCCCCCTTCCCCAACACGAGAACCGAACCACCTTTGAGATCGAGATCGTCCATGTTGATTCTGCAGAGTTCACTGACCCGCAACCCGCACCCATAGAGCAGTTCGACAACCGCTAGGTCGCGCAGAATGAATGCTCGATCAAGTACCTCCACATCGAGCGTGATCTCATGAAGGTCGTCGAGGACATCGACGAGGTCGCTCGCCCCGATCACGGTTGGAAGACGTCCTCCACCACTCGGTGCGGTGAGCCGACTCGCAGGATCGACATCCAGAAGACCACGTCGTCGACACCAATCGAAGTATTGGCGGAGCGACGCTGCTCTTCTCGACAGGGTCGCCCGGGCATAGCCAGCGCTCGCTTCAGCTGCGAGGAACGCTCGGAGGTCGAGCCGCGTCACTGCTCGTGGAGTCAGTCGTCCCCGTTCTCGAGCAAAGTCGAAGAAGCGTCGAAGGTCCGATGTGTACGCCAACACGGTCGCTGGTGACCTTCCCGAAATCGAGGCCTGCCACGCATCGAGGTGAAAGCCTTCGGCCTCGTCGCCGAACATCGTCAGGACTCCCAAGCCACCCGAGGGGCCGCAGTCCAAAGGTGCTCGAGATCGTAGAACGCTCGCGTTTCGGCCAGGAAGACGTGGACAAGTACGTCGCCGTAGTCCATGAGCACCCAGGAGAAATCCTGACGTCCCTCGATCCGAAGGGGACCACGTCCAAACATGGACTTGGTCGACGCCTCGATCGCGTCAACAATTGCGTCAACTTGTCGGGCAGTTTGACCGGAGGCAATGACGAAGGCATCGAAGATGTCGAGCATCTTTGAGACATCAAGAACCACCGTCATCTCGGCGAGCTTGTCGTCGGCTGCCCTCGCCGCAAGGGTCGCGAGAGCAAAGCCATCTCTCGGTTCTTCACTAGGCAACGCAAGTTCCGGCAAGGTCAAGAGAACAATCGGTTCATTGAGCGAGCTGCACCATGGTGAGTGCAAGTCCGAAGACGAAGGTCATCGACAGCAGACAACCCAGTCCCACGACAAGGCGCTGTCGACCTGCCTCACGTGCGCTCGCCTGAATCTCTCGCCGGCATTGAGCCGGCATGGGCTGGACGTCACTTCCACTCCCGAGAATGGCGGCAAGGCCTTCTTCGTCAAAAGGAACGACAACCGGTTCTTCGTAGCGAGCCAAGAGGCGCATCGTGCGAACAGCTTTGGCTGTTCCAGTTGGCAACTCGCTAATGGTCATTGCCTGCCATCGTACAGACAATGGGTCTGAACGTGATGGAGGACCGCCGGCGAAAGGCAGTTCGAGACATCAAGTCCTTCCAACAGGTCCGCACGAATTCCTGACGACGAACAGGAACTTGGCTCAACATCGAAGATCGACCAGTCCCAATGACTCGGCAGTTGCGGAGAAGGAACCCCCGGCCTTCTCACCACCGCTACCTCCACGAGGGCAGCAAGTTCAGAAGCTCGATGCCAGGTCTCAATCCCTGGAGCGAGATCAGCTCCAACAATGAGGACGATCTGAACCTCCCCACGCTCAACCTCGAGGAGCGCTTCAACGGTGTCGATGGTGAAACTCGGTCCAGGTCGCTCAATCTCGATTGAACTGGCTGAAAGCCCGGCGGTCTCGGCAACGAGGAGCTCAACCATCTTGAGTCGCTCGTGACCGTCAGTGATGTGTCGATCCTGCTTTTGATATGGGTTGCCGGCCACGACGAGAAGGACCTCTTGGAGCTTGAGTCCGGTGAGCGCCTCTTGAGCAATTCCAAGATGGCCACGATGAGGCGGATCGAACGTTCCACCAAAGAGCCCAATCCGGCGTCGAAGGTTTGAATCGGTCATACGCCGACTCTAGAGCGAGCGCGATCAAGACCTCTTGAAGGAACCCGTAGGCTTGGCAGATGGAAACAACACCATGGACTCCAACCTCCTGGAGATCACATGAAGCCGCCCAGCAGCCAACGTGGCCCGATAGCCAGGCACTCGAAGACGTCGAAGGCCAGTTGCGAAAGTTTCCACCTCTGGTCTTTGCTGGCGAAGCTCGTTCCCTAACCTCCCATCTGGGCGACGTTGCCTCTGGAAAAGCATTCCTCCTCCAAGCTGGTGACTGCGCCGAGTCATTCCATGACTTCAACGCAGATTCCATCCGAGACAAGTTGAAGGTCATCCTGCAGATGGCAGTTGCGCTTACCTATGCGTCTGGTGTCCCGGTCGTCAAAGTCGGCCGAATTGCTGGTCAATTTGCAAAGCCCAGGTCCTCCTCAACTGAAACGCAGGGAGCGATCACGCTGCCCTCATTT
>CAIXCS010000225.1 GCA_903918025.1 uncultured Actinomycetes bacterium | reverse complement strand
GGTTTGACGGAAGAAATCTCCGCTCAAGCTGCCATGGACCTCTACGTGTACGCGTCGGCACTGTTCGCCGACAAGCGAATCAATCCCCACGAAGATCTCATGTCGGTCCTCACAACGGTGGAAGTTGAAGGAGAACAACTCAATCAGCTGGAGCTTGAACTGTTCTTCCTGCTCCTGACGGTTGCGGGCAATGAGACGACTCGCAACTTGATCTCCGGGGCAATGGCTGCGTTCTTCGAATTTCCCGACCAGTGGGAACTCCTCAAGAACGACCGGTCACTGATGAACTCCGCAATTGAAGAGATGCTGCGATTCATCACCCCAGTCATGAACTTCCGCCGGACAGCAATGGCAGATGTCGAACTCAGTGGAGTAACGATAAAAGAAGGCGACAAGTGCATCTTCTTCCACACGTCGGCGAATCGCGACGAGACGGTTTTTGAGAACGCCCAAGCATTCGACATCACGAGGAATCCCAATCCACACATGGCATTTGGTGGAGGCGGACCCCACTTCTGTCTTGGCGCAAACCTCGCAAGGCTCGAGATCAAGATCATGTTCGAGCACCTGCTCGACCGAATCCCAGACCTTGTGCAAGCTGGACCGGTTGAGCGACTTCGTTCGCCATTCATCAGCGGCGTCAAGCACATTCCGATTTCCTTTACCCCTGGATCGAAAGTCCTCTCGTAGCCCGTCGCCCGACCAGCGAACTGCGCGAACAGCGCACCCGAAGCTTGATCAGCGTCGCCCGAAAGTGCTTCGGGGCTGCCGGCACGACTGAAGTGCCAATGGAAGAAATCGCAGCGGCAGCGGGGATCGCCCGCTCTACCCTCTACGTCTACTTCCCGACTCGAGAGCTCCTCCTTCAGGCCGCACTCCAGTCAATGCGAGAAGAACTCGACCTGGAATTGGCGGCACGTGAAGGCGGAGTAGATCCAATTGAGCGACTCCGAGGAATTATTGAGTCTCTTGTGGTCGTGGTTGATCGTGATGCCAAGTTCTTCAGACTTGTCCTCGCCGCCGAAACACAAGCAACGGTCGAAGGAGCCGCTCTCGGAGCACTCCTCGCAACAATCGGACTCTCCGTCAATGATGCGGTCACCGACATTCTTGCCAGTGGTGAGGCGCAAGGCCTGTTTGCTCCAGGAGCAGAGAAGGCTGCGGATCTCATTGGCCAGCAGATCTATGGAGCGCTCGCTGTTCGATCCGCAGAGGTTGTGCTCAGCGAACGGCGAGTATTCGTTGACCGCATTGTCACCTTCGTGACGCGCGCTCTCGCCTAGCCTCAAGTTGTGGTTTCTCCTTCCGTGCGACTCGTGGCATGACCCGAACATCGACCTCGACCTTTGGCGTCTCACGTCGTGAAGGGCATGACGCCAGTTCGTTCTACGGACGGTTTACGTCGCCAATAACCTCAAAAGACTCGGATCTGGCCACATCTTCGGGCATTGCTGAGGGTTGTTACGTCGGCGACTCTAGAAACCTCCATGAACTTCCCGATGCCTCTGTTGCCCTCGTCGTGACTTCGCCGCCATATTTCGCTGGCAAGGCGTACGAGACCGAACTTGATCAAGAAGGCATTCCCGCCACCTACCTCGAGTACCTCCAACTCTTGAGGGACGTCTTCTCCGAATGCACGAGAGTGCTTGAACCAGGGGGTCGCTTGGCGATCAACGTCGCCAATCTCGGGAGGAAGCCGTTCCGGAGCTTGGCTGCCGACGTGATCAACATTCTCCAAGATGACTTAGGGCTTCTTCTTCGCGGAGAGATCATCTGGCAGAAAGCCAAGGGGGCAGGCGGGAACTGCGCATGGGGATCATTTCGAAGTCCATCAAATCCAGTGCTGCGTGACGTCACTGAGCGGGTCATCATCGCCAGCAAGGGAAGATTTGATCGAGCAAAGAGCGAGAAGGACCGGGAGGGGGCGGGTCTTCCTCATCGGGCCACCACCACCGCTGATGAATTCATGGCGGCAACCCTCGATATCTGGGCGATTGATGCAGAGAGCGCCACCCGAATTGGACATCCAGCCCCTTTCCCGGTCGAGCTTCCACGTCGGCTCATCGAGCTCTTCACCTACGAAGGCGACCTCATTCTCGATCCGTTTCTTGGTTCTGGCACCACCTTGGTCGCTGCCAAAGAAAGTGGTCGCCGAGGAATTGGCTTTGACCTCGATCCTGACTATGTCGAACTCGCAGCCATGCGTGTCGGCGCAGCGAGCCCTCGCCCACTTCCAGACGAGAGCGGAACCTTTCGTGCCACGCTCGAACAGGTCCTCTCGCAACTGGGCGTGGAGGTCGTCACGCCACCAAAGCGCCCCAAGGCCGCCGTCAGTGCGGATTTCAGAGTGAAAACCGAGCATCACGAAGTTGACCTCATCGTTGCTGGAGGTTGGACGGTCGCACGCTCTGGTCTCGAGTCGACTTCATCCGTTCTCGAAGTGCTTGGCAAGGCAACCCTGCTGCGTAACGCTGGCGCCTCAACCGTCCTTGTCGTCACCCCGGCACTGCCAGCCCCCTCATCGGAATCGATGCGTCTTCTTCGAGCAGCAGCAAACCTCGTCTCAGTAACCACACTCGACAACATTGCAGCATTCCTTCATCTCGATCGGAGTACCCCATGACAATTTCCACCTCAATTGAGGGCCGAGTTGGCACCATCACGCTCAACCGACCGGAAGCCCGCAATGCCCTCACCGCTGCGATGCTGGCCGAATTCGAACAGGCGGTCGTCGACTTTGATCATGACGACGCCATTGGAGCCATCATTCTCACCGGAGCAGACCCCGCATTCTGTGCTGGTCTCGATTTGAAGGATCTCACCAACACCTACAACGGCATCGGGGTAGGAGCAGAGCGACCAAAGGTGGCGCGTCGCGGACTGAGCGTCGAGCGATCAACGCCAATGCTCGGAGCAATCAACGGCCCAGCGGTGACTGGCGGACTCGAACTCGCCCTTGGCTGTGATTTTCTGATCGGTAGTCACCGAGCGACGTTCGCTGACACCCATGCTCGAGTTGGCATTCTTCCCGGCGGAGGGATGACCATCCGACTTCCTGAACTCATTGGCATCAACCGAGCACGACAACTTTCGTTCACTGGCGCGTTTATCGATGCAGGAACAGCATGTGAATGGGGGCTTCTCAACGAGGTCGTCCCACACGGAGCGCTCCTCTCGAGGGCCATGGAACTCGCAACTCAAATTGCCGAGACCAATCCTTCGACACTTGCAGCGCTTGGCTCGCTCTATGCCGAACTCGCTGGAAGAACCGATGACGAGGCCTACCGTGAGGAAGGTCGCGCGAGTCGAACGTGGATGTCAGAGAAATTCGACGCCCGAGTGTTTGACCGCCAGCGACAAGATCTCATTGAGCGAGGCTCAAAGCAACAGCGCTAATCCGCTACCTCAGATAATTGCACCTGATGCATGGAGGGCAACGAGACGATCCTCGCTAATCCCCCAAGCGGAAAGACCCGCGTCGGTGTGTGCTCCGGGGGGCGCACCTTGACTCGTGATCTCACTTGGAGTTCGGCTGAACCTTGGTGCTGGACCAGGCTGAAGCGCTCCACCAATGGTCTGAAAGCTGTTTCGTGCAAGGTTGTGGCGATGCCCAGCAACTTCTGCAGGTGACAGCACCGGAGTCGTGCACGCGTCCGTGTCTTCAAAAATTGCAGTCCACTCATCTCGCGTCTTCGTTTTGAAAATTGCCGCGAAACGGTCCTTCATCGCTGGCCATTGTGAACGGTCCTGTTGGCTCGGCAGGTCATCTGGATTGAGGCCGAGGCCCTCGAGGAGCAGGGCATAGAACTGACGCTCGATCGCGCCAACAGCCATGAACCCTCCGTCGCTCGTTTCATAGACCTCATAGAAGTGCGCGCCCGTATCGAGCATGTTGGTACCGCGTTCGTCTTCCCACATGCCGGCCGACCGGAAACCAAAGATAAAGGTCATGAGCGAAGCCGCACCATCAACCATTGCGGCATCGACGACTTGACCCTTTCCAGAGGTCTTCGCTTCAAGCAGTGCCGCACACATACCGAAGGCGAGGAGCATGCCGCCTCCGCCAAAGTCGCCAATGAGATTGAGCGGAGGTACTGGTCGATCACCCTTTCGGCCAATGGGCCAAAGTGCTCCGGCAATAGAGATGTAGTTGATGTCATGGCCTGCCCGATTGGCAAGTGGGCCATCTTGGCCCCAACCCGTCATTCTCCCGAAGACGATTCGCTCATTGACGGCCCAGCAATCCTCTGGTCCGAGACCCAGGCGCTCTGCGACGCCCGGACGGTAGCCCTCAATGACAGCATCGGCCGAAGCAATGAGTTCAAGAGCGAGGGCCTTGCCCTCCGGGTGCTTCAAGTCAATGCCCACCGAGGGACGGCTTCGTGCGCTGACGTCGTACCAAGAGTCCGTTGGCGAGGCGCCACCCGAAGAGCGTTCGAGTCGAATGATCTCGGCACCTGCGTCGGCAAGCAGCATGCAGGCATACGGTGATGGCCCAATCCCCGCGAGTTCAACAATCTTGATGCCACTCAGTGGTCCTGACATGAAGCCTCCTTTGATCACGCCATGATGCCACCCACGGAGAGGTTGAGGACAATTCGAAGATTCCTCCCATCACCACGTTCGCGTCTACTCAGAATTCGGCAGGACCACGATTTCGTACTCCGGGTTGAGAATGACGGCTTCACCATGCTGGGCACCGACGACTCCGGTGACGAGAAGCCGAGTTCCTCGTTCAATACCAGGAACCGATGGGCGCCCCATAAAGACCACGGTGATCGAACCGGTTGCATCGGCTACGACGCATCGAGCCTCACGACCTCCATTTCGTCGATCAATCGTCACTGAACGCACTCGACCGGCAATCGTGGCTCGCTGACGGAGTCGAAGGTCTCCAATAGCTTCGGTCCCCTCCGCTCGACCTTCGAGTTTGCGATCAGCATCAAGATGCGGCCCCTCGCGGAGTCCACCACGCTGAACATCAGGAACACCGACATCTTCTCCGCTCATTGCCAGGTCCACGCCGGGGTTGAGTTGAGTAGAAGCAAAATACGGGATGATCGTTGCTGCTGTTCTCGGAATATGCGAGACAGCTTTTGCCATGGCATCAGCAGTCCGGTCATGTACCAATCGGCCAAAGCGTGACTCCAGTCCACGCCTCGGAAAGATCACCATGCAGAACACTTCCAAGTCTCTACAAATGTCGGCGACGAGCGCCAATGCCGCACGATCAAGGCGGCGGTCCTCGCACTCAACAACTTCCAAATTGACCCCACGGATTGCTGCATTGGGTTGACTCCAGAGGTCGACCAACTTCGAGGTCACGTGTGGGTCGATGTCAAAGTGCACCGCTCGAACTGAGCTGATGGGCAAGGTTTGGCAGTACTGCAATGCCCGTTCTGTCGCCATGTCGAGTTGATCAACGAAGATCACCACTTGGTTGGTTCTCACCATTCGAGAGGTCTGGAGCGCTCCTGCGGCAAATGCTTGGTCTTCACGCCGGTAGGAGCGATCGAACCTGAGAAGAATGAAGTAAAGGGTTGGGCCAACAATTGCAATGATCCAAGCGCCTTCAGTGAACTTTGCAACGAGAAAGACAAGCACGACGATCGAAGCAACAAATGCTGACGCCGCATTGATCGCTACTCCTCGATGCCAGTGCTCACCACGCTCACGGAGATGTCGTGCGGTCAACCCTGCTCCAGCCAGTGAGAACCCCGTGAATACTCCGATCGCATACAGCGAGATCAGACCGTTGACGTTGGCTTGAAACGTGAGGATGAGGATGAGTGCAATAACGCCAAGCACGAGAATTCCATTGGAGAGCGCCAGACGGTGTCCACGTTTGGTGAGTTGCCTCGGGAGGAAACCGTCAGAGGCGACGTAGTTCGCCAAGAACGGGAATCCATTGAAGGACGTATTGCCTCCGGTGTACAAAATCAAGAGTGTCGCCATCTGCACGGTGAGAAAGATGACGTGACCAAACCCATGGAACCCAAAGACGGCCTGGACTTCTTGACTCACGACCGTCGGCGTGCCGGCGGCGAAGGGCATCGCGTGCGTCCATGAAGCCAGCAGTGTCGTCCCGAGCAGAAGGAACGCCAAGATCCCCGACATGAAGAGCAAGG
>CAIXCS010000224.1 GCA_903918025.1 uncultured Actinomycetes bacterium | reverse complement strand
GGCACGCGAGGTCGGACATCCTGCAAAGCATGTTCGAGCAGACGAAAACCGTGATTTACCACAAGCAACACCCGAAAACGTGGCAAATTCAGGCCAGATCGCCGCAAGTGGTTCATCGAGTCCTATGACGCCACGATCTACCTGCTGGAGGGCTGCCAAGGCTACAAAGGCCTTACCGACGGAATAGACATTGACGAGGGTGTCTTGTTTCCAGGGCCGCCGAAGGACAGGATCGGCCCATCCGCCGATCAGGTCGACAACGACACGGCCATGAACTCGGACATGTACCGATGCTCCTACTTCGCCTCGGGAGCGAAAGTTCTCCTCAAAGGTCGATTGAACTCCCTCAAAACCTTGAGCGACGAATCCCGAAAATGGGTCGTCACTCTTCACCGCTGAAGATCCTCCGCGGGTTCTCGACCAGCATCATTTCGATCTGCTCGTCGGTGACACCATGGTCTCTCAGATACGGGAGCACGTCATTGCCAATGTGGAGATAGTTCCAGTCCGGCAAGAATGGCAAGACATTCGGGTCGATCCAGTCGATGTAGCAGGCCGCATCGTGCGCTAGCACCATGGAAGAAGCAAAGCCGCGTCGGCAAAGTTCGACAACAATGTCCGCTCGCGCCTCGAAGGTCGTCGCAAGGTTGATGCCAAAGCGATCCATGCCGAGCCAAAACCCAGCTTCTGCTAAATGCGAGAGATGGTCAGCATCGGTGGTGTCGCCACTGTGGCCAAGTACGACTCGACGTGGATCAACGCCCTCTTCTCCGAGAATTCGAGCAACGGTCAAGCCCTGTTCACTCTCTGGATGTGTGTGCACCGTAATGGGAGTGCCGGTCCGCATATGGGTCTGCGCGACGGCACGAAGAATACGCTCAACACCCCGTGTGAGGCCCTGGTGATCAATGGCGCACTTCAACATTCCTGCCTTCACGCCCGTACCAGTGATGCCAACCTCGATGTCATGGACGAAGAGATCAACCATGGGATCGGGAACTTCGACGCCGAGTGCCTCGTTGAGGGCAGGACCTCGGTGATGGAAGAAGAAGGGGACATCGTTGTAGGTGTAACAGCCTGTCGCAACGATGATGTTGAGTTGCGGTACCCGATCGGCAATCTCTTGAATTCGCGGGATGTAGCGCCCGAGGCCAACGACGGTTGGATCAACGATTGTCGAAACTCCGCTCTCGGCAAGTGCGGTGAGCTTTTCGACAGCGTCTTTGATCCTGTCTTGCTCTGATCCCCACTCTTCCGGATAGTTCTGCTGAACGTCGGGCGAGAGCACGAAAATATGCTCATGCATATAGGTCCGACCGAGATCTTCAATAGCGACGGGTCCACGCACAGTTTGAACGGCTGACATATTGGCTCCTTTGACGGCCTCGAAGCAGGTAACCCTCAACTTGATCCTTAGACTAGGCCGAAGGATCCCGACTGGAAAGTGCATACGGTGAGCGTCAGGCAGCGGGCCCTGCAGACTGGCTAGCGTTGAGACGGATTCACCACCGCGCCTGCCGACGCCGAATGCAACCTTTGGAGAACAATGCCTCGCCCTGTTGATGCACGCGAGACTTACCTGCCAGGGCTCGATGGCGTGAGAGCGATTGCTGTTTCGGTTGTTGTTGGGTACCACCTTGGCATTGCGAAGCTTTCAGGCGGTCTGCTCGGAGTTGGCATCTTCTTCACGTTGTCCGGCTTTCTCATCACGTCAATTCTGTTGCGATCCTGGCGAAAGCAAGGAAACCTCGGACTCGGAACCTTCTGGCTTCGACGAGCAAGACGCCTTCTTCCAGCACTGCTCCTGGTGCTCGTCGTCGTGCTCGCTGCGACCGCGCTGTTTTCGCCGAGTCACTTCACCAATCGAGCAGGCGATGCGCTTGCGGCGATGTTCTATGTCAGCAATTGGACGACGATCATCAACGGGATCTCGTACTTCTCGCTCTTCTCTCCACCTGGGCCACTCGATCACTTATGGTCGCTGGCGGTTGAGGAGCAGTTCTACTTGTTCTGGCCTCTGCTTCTGCTCGGATTGCTGAAACTGGCCAAGGGGAGAATTGCTCGAGTAGCGCTAGCCGTCAGTGTGCTTGCTGTCTTCTCGTTCATTGCGCTCGCGCTGCTCTCACATGTTGGGCTCGACAACACTCGCGCCTATGAGGGCACCGATACGAGAGCTGGAGGGTTGCTCATCGGCGCCGTGCTGGCGATGATTTGGGCTCCGAGCCCAAGGGCGAAGTCAATCTCCGTTGGAGCTCGTGTCCTGCTCGACGCAACCGGCGTTGGAGCTCTGTTCGTCATTGGTTGGCTGGTGGTCTCGACCGACCAGTACTCGCTCTCGATCTACCACGGCGGCCTGTTCCTTCTGTCGATAGCGACAGTGGTGCTTCTCGCTGTTGTCGTGCACCCAGGATCATCTATGGGCCGTCTCCTTGGCGTTGCGCCACTTCGGTGGCTGGGCGAGCGTTCATATGGGGTCTATCTCTGGCACCTTCCAGTGATCGTTGCGTTTCCCGTTACTTTCCTTGGATCTGTGCCACTTGTTCGTGACGTGGTCCTGACGGCACTCATTCTGTTGATTGCTTCGCTATCGTGGAATTTTGTGGAGAATCCCATTAGAAAACTTGGCTTTCGTGGTGCTGGTAGTGCAGCAATTGCATTGCTCCGAAGCTCGCAAAAACCCGCGCTTCGGATTGGTGCGACTGCCGGAGTCCTCAGTCTTGTCCTCGTGAGTGGCGTGGGAGCCGCCCAGGTTATGGCGGTAAAAGCGCACTATGCAGCGCAACGTCCACTGGTTCAACCAACAACGACCCTTGTGCCTCAAGGTCATGGGTCTTCTCTCAAGACCTCGTGCAAGGTGCTGACCTTCGACGGAGACTCGACCTCGGATGGCTTGATCTCGACGAGCTATCTTCCAAATCCCGCCGATCGCATTCAAGCCAGACTCTTCGCTGTTGGCGTTCAGTCGTTCCACAATGAAATCGCCGGAGCACAATCGACGACAGAGACCTGGAATGGGCAGCCAAATGCGCAACAGAGAATTTCTGCTCGCTGGGCTTCAGGGGTCCGGGGCTGTTGGATTTTCGCACTCGGGACGAATGACTCTGCGAATATCTCATTTAGAAATAGTCCTGCAGCACCTCGAATTGACTCGATGATGAAGTTGATTCATGGCGAGCCAGTTCTGTGGCTGACGGTTAAGACCTTGCTGCATTCATCGCCCTATGCAGATGTCCAGATGCAGAAGTGGAACGCAGCGCTCGTTGCCGGCTGCGCTCGATACTCAAATATGCGGGTCTACGACTGGCGGAGCGAGGTGCAGGACCCTTGGTATATCTCTGATGGTATCCACTTCACCTCTGCCGGATATCAACAGAGGGCTAAACGAATTGCGGCAGCACTTGCTCGCTCATTTCCGTCAAAGGGGACGGCTGTTGCTCCTTGTCTGGTGTCGAGTGGAATTCCGGGATAACCGTCGTCATTGCTTCGAGTCCTCAAATCACCTCTGGCCCTAGAAAGTTCGGCGTTTGGGACTGCTGAAGCTTTAGTTTCCGGTTTCTGTTGAGATGATTATGCCGCTTCGAGCAATCGGTGGAGTTCCTCAAACTCGACTGGGGTGAATTTGCCAAGTGCCCGCTGGCGTCGCTTGCGGTGATACTTGGCTTCAATCCAGGTGACGATGGCGAGGTGGAGTTCTTGTTTCGTGCTCCACCGCTGACGATCGAGCACGTTCTTCTGCAGCAGAGCAAAGAAGCTCTCCATGGCGGCATTGTCGCCAGCAGCGCCAACTCGACCCATTGACCCAACGAGTCCATTGTTCTTGAGAACCCGGACGAAGGCTTTGGATCGAAATTGGCTGCCTCGGTCCGAGTGAACAATGGTGCCGACCGGCCTTCTCGTCGAGATGGCGTTGCGAAGTGCTCGAGCAGCAAGTGACGCCTTCATTCGGTCGTCGAGTGCATAGCCAACTATGCGGTTGGAATAGAGGTCCTTCACCGCACAGCAATAGAGCTTGCCTTCTGCCGTTCGGTGCTCAGTGATGTCGGTCAACCAGACCTCATTTGGTCGAGAAGCCGTGAAGTCACGCTTGACGAAGTCATCGTGCACTGGAGGTCCGGGGCGCTTGGCATAGGGCTTCTTCTTGGCAAAAGCGCTCCACAGTTGCTCTTGGCTGCACAGTCGCCAGATGCGGCGCTCTGAGGCCACGTGGCCTTGGAGTTGAAGCTCATCAGCAATGAACCGGTAGCCAAAGGTTGGATCATCGCCGTGGGCATCACGAGCTGCGTTAATGAGCACGGCATCGTCGTAGTCACGCCTGCTCACTGGGCTGCGCTGCCATTTGTAGAACCCCTGGGTTGAAAACCCAAGCACCCGGCAGGTCACCGAGACAGGAAAGCCATCTCGAGCGAGGTCCACGACCAGCGGGTAGGTCATTTTGGGGAGAGTTCACGAGCGAAGTAGGCAGCAGCCCGCTTCAAGATCTCCACTTCTTGTTCTAAGACACGGTTGCGCTTCTTGAGCGCTCGTAGTTCTTGGGCATCGGCTTCGGTGAGTCCAGGTCGAACCCCGTCTTCAACGTCAGCCTTCTTCAGCCAGTTGTACAAACTCGCCTCAGAGACCCCGAAGTCCTTCGCGATCTGGTTCAACGGTGCTTCGCCCCTTCGGGCAACAGCCACAACGTCTCGACGAAAGTCGAGGGGATAACGCTTTGCCATGGTTTCCTTTCGGGAGGACCGCAGTCCTCACACGTTAAGTGGAAACCAAACCCTCAGCAGTCCCT
>CAIXCS010000223.1 GCA_903918025.1 uncultured Actinomycetes bacterium | reverse complement strand
TCCGACGTTTCGAATCCTCGGGCTGGCTGAGCGAAGTGCTGCTGTTGGGACCTTGCTCTTTGCAATCTCTCCAGTTGCCATTGCAACCTCTGGCCACGTCAAGCAGTACACACTCGACTCGACCATTTCGTTCTTGCTGCTTGGTGGATTCGCCCTTGCCCGCCAGCGTCACGGAAGGTGGTTGAGTGCACTCGGCATCGTGAGCGTGGCTGGACTGTGGTTGTCAGCGTCCGTCGTGCCGGTGGTTGCTGCAGTTTGGCTTCTGTTGCTCATCGACACCTGGTCGAGCTCTGCGTTTCGGCGAGAACTCTTGACGGTTGCAGCCTCAACAGGAGCAGCCATCGTTCTTCTCTTCGTTGCGTGCTACACCAACCTGCCCATTGCCTTGAAGCGATTCTGGGCTGATCACCTTCTCTCACCCAGCCCATGGTCAACGCTTCCTCACCGCATCGACACCGTGGTGCGTGGGCTGACCGTTGGACTCGTCCCAACCTCAACCTCTCTCTCCCACGAAGTGTTGCTCGTCACCTTGCTTCTCGTCGCACTGGTCGCGCTCTCGCTTTCTCGTATTCGATCAAGCGCTGCAGTCACCCTGTCGTGGACGGTTCTTGGTATGGCGGTCCTAGCCGCAGTTCTTGGAACCATTCCGCTCGGAACGGGTCGGACGGATATGGCCATCTATCCAGCGCTGATTCTTCTTGTGGTGGCCGGTGGCGAGGTGGTGATCGGGCAGATTGCTCAACGGACCCCCAGCCTCCTGCCGGCGAGCCAAGTGCTCATCGCACTACTGCTCGTTGTCGGACTGGCAACAGCGATCGGCGAACGTCGTCCGTATCCTTCAACGCCAATCCGCAAAGCCCTTGCTGCGGCGGCGTCCTGTGTTGACGTTCACCAACTGCCCGCCGTCCTTGTCATCGATGCCTACTCCCGATATCCCTTTGCCCTCACGACGCCCAACACCATTCACGAGGTGTTCAGCCGTCAGTACGGCGCAGGCTTCACCGTTGTGTCAACGACGTCAACGTTCATCCTTCCCGCACAGTCCTATGAGCGCCCGTACACGCCAAGGCTTTGGGCCAGCAACGTCGCCGCGTTCACCCTCGGAACCGGAGCGATTGCCGCCGGGCGAGGTACCGCGGTTGCCTATGTGCAAACGCCACCCGATGGACAAGGCAACCGTGACGAATTCGCTCGAGCACTCAAGCGCGACCACTTTGCCTTGACGTCGTCGAGGACCATTGGCCCCCTAGTCATCGGGTGCTACGAAGCGGACTGAGGGCCTGCACTTCCGTGCAGCGTTGAGAAGGTCTCGACCGCGTCGTCGACCGGCCCACTCATGAGCGTTCTGCCTCGAGACAAGACCACGCCACGATCTGCAAGGTCGAGCAGCGGGCCGACTCGACTCTCAATCAGCACCATCGCGGTCCCTTGTTCTTTGAGGTGAACGAGGTGCTCGAGGAGCCGACTGGTGGCTTCAGGCGAGAGGCCAAGAGAGAACTCATCGGCAAAGAGCAGCACGGGCGTCAGCAGCAGGGCCTTCATGAGGGAAAGCTGACGCTGCTCCCCGCCCGAGAGGGCGCCTGCATTTCGATCTCGAAAGCCGGACAGTACGGGAAATGACTGGAACAGCTCTTCAATTCGATTCTTGGTCTCCTTTCGGCCTTCCGTTCTTCGAACGAGTCGGAGGTTCTCCTCAACCGTCAGTGAAGAGAAGATGGCGCGTCCCTCATTGACATGCACGAGCCCTGACGTTGCCAAGGCTGCGATCGAATGACCAATTGGTGCACCACGGAACGCAACCGTTCCACTTGTTGGCCGCACAAGGCCTGAGGCAACTCTCGCCACGGTCGACTTCCCCGTCCCATTCGCGCCGAGGAGTACGACCGTCTCACCAGCGGCAACGTCAAGATCAACCTTGAAGAGTGCTCGGTAGGGGCCGTAGGACGCAGCGACGCCACGAAGTTCGAGCAATGGCGAGCTCATTGCCGCGTTCCGAGATACGCCGAGGAAATGGCAGGCATCGCCAACACCTCCTCCAATTGGCCAGCAGCAAGAACCGATCCGCTGACGAGCACGAGCACGTTTCCACCGAAGGCCTTGGCGATCGAGAGGTCATGCTCGATAGCAAGTACCGACATTCCCGTTCGCTCACAGGTCTTGCGGACTACGTCAACGAGGAGCGTTGCCTCATCGTTATCGAGGCCCGAGGAACACTCGTCGAGCAGCAGGACACGCGGTTCCACGACAAGTGCTCTCGCGAGTTCGACCATCCGACAGGTTCCGAGTCCTAGGGATCCCACCACGACATCTTCTCTGCCTGAAAGCCCAACCTGATCGAGGCAGGAGGCGATGACGTCACGTTCTTGTGGCGTTCTGGTCGTGACGCGAAGCAGGTCCCTCCATAGCCGAGGCGAGCCATGACGTGCACGAAGTGCAACCAAGAGATGATCGGCAACCGTCAGCGAAGGAAACACTTGGGTCCGTTGGAAGGTCCTCGCCAACCCGAGCCGTGCTCGGCGTTCCGAGGGGCCCGAAAGCGGCACACCATCGAGAAGGACAAGGCCTTCATCAAAAGGAACACGTCCAGCTATGCCATCGAGCAGCGTGGTC
>CAIXCS010000222.1 GCA_903918025.1 uncultured Actinomycetes bacterium | reverse complement strand
CCCTTCTCGATCCCTCCACAAGATCTCCGAGATCTACGACAGGATTGCGTTTGGCGGTGTCGGAAAGTACAACGAGTACGACCAACTTCGAGTGGCAGGCGTTCGACAAGCCGATATGAAGGGACTTGCCTACAGCCGTGAGGATGTTGACGCGCGTGCGCTCGCGAATGCGTATGCGCAGTACGTCGGCGGGGTATTCGCTAACGAGCATATGAAGCCGCTCGAAGTGGAACTCGTTGTGGCCGAGTTGGGCGATGCGAGTCGGCAAACGCAGCTCTATCACGTTGCCTACGAAGGAACGATTACCGATCGCCATGACTTCGTTGTCCTCGGTGGCGAAGCTGGACAGATCATGGACAGGATTGAAACTCACTACGACGCGGCGCATGAGGTTGGTCGAGCGCTCCAGGTTGCCGTGACCGCGCTCGCCGGTCCAGATCGATCACTTCAGGCGCATGAAATCGAAGTGGCTGTCTTGTCGAATCGCAATGGTCGTCGCTGTTTTGCTCGAGTCATCGGTGATGAGCTCTCGAGTCTTCTGACTCCCACGTAGCTCGGCACTTTCACCAATGGAACGCAGAATCTTTGGGCTCGAGAATGAGTACGGCGTTACGTTCACGCATCACGGGCAGCGTCGACTCAGCCCAGACGAAGTAGCTCGCTACTTGTTCCGCAGGGTAGTGAGTTGGGGTCGCTCTTCAAATGTCTTTCTGGAAAATGGTGCTCGGCTCTACTTGGATGTTGGCAGTCATCCTGAGTACGCAACGCCGGAATGCGACTCCCTCGAGGATCTCGTTGCCCATGACAAGGCCGGTGAACGGATCCTTCATGGTCTCGTCAAGGGTGCCCAAGAGCGTCTTGATGAAGAGGGCATCAAGGGTCAAGTCTTCCTCTTTAAGAACAACACTGATTCCGCTGGGAACTCGTATGGGTGTCACGAGAACTACTTGACCGACCGGACGGATGATCTCGGCAATTACTCGGAAGTGCTCATTCCATTTTTGGTCTCTCGCCAGATCTATTCCGGAGCAGGCAAGATCATCTCAACGCCAAAGGGACCATTGTTCTGCCTCTCTCAGCGCGCCGAGCACATTTGGGAGGGCTTGTCATCGGCGACAACGAGATCACGTCCAATCATCAATACTCGTGACGAACCCCACGCTGACGCCGAGCGGTATCGACGCCTTCATGTAATTGTCGGCGACTCAAATATGAATGAGACGGCCAATTTCTTAAAGCTCGGTACGACGGCGATCTTGCTGCAGATGCTGGAGGATCCTTCGGTTATCGTGCGCGATTTGACGCTTGAGAATCCAATTCGAGCCATCCGTGAGATTTCTCAAGACATCACGTGTCGACGCAAGGTTCGCTTAGCCAATGGGCGTGAACTCTCTGCACTGGAAATCCAAACTGAATACTACGAACGTGCCCTCAAGATGGCTGAGCGGAGGCCACTTCAGCCCCAACTTGCTCGGGCACTGAAGCTCTGGGGGCACTGTCTCGCCGAAATTGAGCGGGATCCGTTCTCGCTCAGTCGAGAGTGTGATTGGGTGTTGAAATGGCAACTCATTGATCGATTGCGAGTGAAATCAGGTCTATCCCTGGACGATCCTCGGTGCCATCTCCTCGACCTCAACTACCACGATGTGGATTTTGAGCGAGGACTCTTCTACAAGATGCAGGACCGGGGACTTGCGGATCGAATCGTGACCGATGCCACCATCGAATCGGCCATCTCGACGCCTCCCCAAACAACGAGGGCTCGACTACGCGGATCGTTTGTCAAGAGGGCGAAAGAGAAGCGACGTGACTACACCGTTGACTGGGTACATCTCAAGCTCAATGACCAGTCACAGAAGACGCTCCTCATGAAAGACCCGTTCTTGGCGCACGACGATCGTGTTGAACGCCTCATTGAAGGGCTCTGACGCTCGACGAGCAGTAGGAAGCGAGCGATGCACTCCTGCCCTAGGTATCGCAGTGAGAACTGGATGCTTGCGTTCCTGAGGAGGAGCACTCGTGACAAGGGAACGATCCGGGGACCACGTAACCCGTTTTTCTGGCTGCTTTGGTTCCACCTGAGGAGAACCCGGGACTTTGGTGATGCGAACCCCGGAGAGGTAGTGATGCTCGGTAGGATGAACACGTGCACATTCCGAGCCTGACCGAGTTCCTGGTGATTGGCTTCATTGGCATGGTGCTGCTCGGACCGGACAAGTTGCCCTCCTTTGCCAAACAGGTTGGTGGGCTCTGGAAGAGTCTGAAGGGTTACCAGCATCGGATTGAAGAAGGCTTCCGCGAGCAGATGCCAAATATGCCCTCAACAACAGAGATGGCTCGAATGGCTCGTTCGCCCGTCAGTCTCCTCAACCGTCTTGCTGACTTTGATCTCACCTCTGAAGAGGTTCGAGAGGACCCTGGGGCTGCCTCAGCGAGTGTGCACGATGACGAGTTCCCCGTGGACCCAAGTGGCCCAGAGGAAAGCGGGATGAACAACCCTGAGACCTCTCCTTCGCGGCCGATTGATCACCAGCCCACTTCACCATTTGCTGATCCGAATCTGAACTAATGGCCGAGACTGAAACCAACAACGAGGAGTTAGCCAGCCAGGGCGCGGTGATGCCGTGGATGGACCACTTGAAGGAACTCCGCAAGCGAGTGATTGTCGTGGCGATTGTGTTCTTCGTCTTCACCATTGTTTGCTTCATCGTGTACCCCCAGATTCTTGACTTCTTGAAGGCGCCGTACTGTCGTGCGAGCCCGAAGAACTGCAATCTCTACATCCGTAGCCCGCTCGATGGTCTCTCGCTTCGAATTCGCGTTGCTGGCTATGGAGCTTTGTTCTGCACGCTTCCGGTCATCTTGTTTGAAGCGTGGCAATTCGTGGTGCCTGGCCTAAAAGAGCGTGAGCGCAAATACGCCCTGCCATTTGTCTTGGCCGCCACAGCGCTCTTTCTCGCGGGAATGGTCTTGGCGTACTTCACCTTCGAGCACGCACTCAAGTTTCTCGTCACCATTGGCGGCAGTGGGGTAGACCCTCTCTTTGATCCGACCAGTTATCTGAAGCTCATCATGACGATGATGCTCGGATTTGGGGTCACGTTTGAATTTCCGGTCATTCTCGTGGCATTGCAGTTGGTCAACGTGGTGACCCCGGCAAAGTTGCTCGCGTATTGGAGGGCTGCCGTCATTGCAGTAGTGACGATCGCTGCGGTCTTCACGCCAAGCGGTGATCCATTCTCGATGTTGGTTCTGGCGCTTCCCTTGATTGCGTTCTACTTCATTGCCATTGGCATCGGGAAGCTCCTGAAGAAGTGAACGGACCCGAAGCGGTCCGTGATGCGTTCCTGAACCGACACGCCTTTCCAGCCGATCCATTTCAGGTTGAGGCCATGAACGCACTCGATCGAGATTCCTCAGTGCTCGTCACTGCCCCTACTGGGTCTGGCAAGACGCTCATTGCTTCTTATGGCATTGAACAAGCCTTCAGGCGCGGTGGCACCTCTTTCTATACGACGCCCTTGAAGGCGCTCTCAAATCAAAAGTACAGCGAGTTTGTCGGAGCGTATGGACCTGAGTGCGTAGGGCTCCTCACCGGAGACACCGCCATCAACGCTGGAGCACCGATTGTCATTATGACGACCGAAGTGCTTCGAAACATGCTG
>CAIXCS010000221.1 GCA_903918025.1 uncultured Actinomycetes bacterium | reverse complement strand
GTGCTGGATGAATAATCCACGCATAGCATCAGCACGTCGCTGAATGCATTGCCAATTATTGGTCTTGCTGAATTTGCAAGCTGGCAGTGGGGTCACGCTGCTCAACCGCAGCCATCGCGAGATTCAGGAGTTTCTTGTAGGGGCCAAAGCCGACGATCTTCTTCGGTCCAAAGGGTATGAGCAGGAAGGTGTCTTGCTTCGTTGTGTAACGGTCCAATCCTCCAACTTTGAAGTTGATTCGCTCGGCATCACCACCCTCGGCGGATACGCGGAAGGTGCCAACTCGCTTCTGCGCAATACCGGAAAACAACTCGATGACTGCGCTGGACTCCGATTCGCCCCGCGATTCTTCGACGACCTTGAATTTCACTGTGCTCCAGAAGCCCGGACTCAAGTGGTCTTGCTTGTCATCCCGAATGATGGTCGTGATGATGTCCACAACCTGGGCGCCCTGGAGTTGAGTGGTGCCGAATAGGGAAGTGGTCGCTCTCTTCTTTGCCGTGATTCCCATACCGTCCTCGACCCTGCTAGTTGGCGGGCACCAGACTATCGGAGTTGGAGCTTCTTTTGCAAGGATAACTGGCTCTCCGCGTTTCAAGGGGGACTGACGGTCTGGAGTTGTGACCAGTCGGGCTTGCCTGCGTAGAGCAACGCCCTGATCCGGTAGTGACGGAACTTGGTGAAGCCGAAGGCTGCTCGTTTGACGCGCTTGATCAGGTTGTTGACGGCCTCGGTGGGCCCATTGCTCACCTGTGACTCGTGCCAGGCGGCGATCTGGTGCTTCCAGCGCTTCAAGGTGCGACCGAGGCTGCGGACCTCGATCGGTTGCTCGATGTTGTCCATGTCGTCGCTCAGCGCTTCGACCCATTCGAGGGCGAGCTCGGGATCGATGTGGGCGTAGAGCTCTCGAACGGCCTCCTTGGCCGTCCACGCCGTTGCCACGTCGCCTCGAGGATCGCCGGCTTTGAGCAGGCCCATCAGCTTCGCCTCTCCGTGATCGCCGAGGCGCTGCTTGGCCCGGGTGAGCAGGCGTCGACCTCGATAGAGGGGGTCGTCCTTCCGACCTCGGTGACCGAGCGTCTCGTTCTGAACTCGGCGGCGGGCCTCGTCGAGCTTCTCGTTCGCCAGCTTGATCACGTGGAACGGATCGGCCACTTGGGTGGCGTTCGGGATCACCGCGTCGAACACGGCCCGATAGGAACCGGAGAGATCCAAGGTGGCGTAGTCGATCTTGGCCAGCCATTCGGGGCCTTGTCCCTCCAGCCACGCCTTGGGCTCGGCACCCTTGCGGCCGGGGACGACATCTAAGAGCTGGCCCCTTCGAACGTCGACGATCTGGGTCGAGAACCGCTGGGTCCGATAGGTGCCCTCTCGGAGGAAGAGCACCTCGTCGAGGCCGATGGCGTTCACCTCGCCGAAGCGACCGGGCAGATCGATCAAGGCTTCGCCATAGAGCAGGACGGCGTCGTTGACGGTGTGCCAGCTGCACCCGAGCGTCTCGGCCACCTCGCTGACGCTCCTGGCGAAGCGACCCACCTGCTCGGTGACCCAGCGAGCGGCCCGGTCGAGCATCAACGAGCGCGGATGAGCGATCTGTCGGTCCTCCTCGGTCCATGATCCCATCGGGCAGTCAGGGTCAGGACAGAACCATCGGCGTTTGATCCAGATCACGCTCACTCGGCGGAAGCCGTGGTTCACATCGGCCAATCGGACCGAACGCCGACCCTTGGAACGGGCGAGCACCCCGCAGCTCGAACAACCCACGACGGTCTGCCTCGTCTCGATGGTGATCGTCACCTCGAGCCCTTCGACCTCCACGTCAAGGACGTCGACATGATCCAGTCCGACCAAGAGCTCACACATGCGCGTAGGGTCAGAAGCCACGGGGGCTCTCCAGTCTTCAGGCGTCAAGAACCTTCAGACTGGCAGGGCCCTCGTCTCATCTCCGGGATCCAAGACCCCCCTCATCCGCGAAGAGCCAGATTGCCTCGAACTCAAGCGGCGGAACGTCGCCGAGATAACTGTGGAGACGCTCGTTGTTGTGCCAGTGCACCCAAGCGAGGGTTTGCAGTTCGAGATCGTCAATAATCCCCCAAGCCTGAGTCCGACACACAAGACGTACCCATGTGAATTCTCATTTCAAAAATCAGAGAAATGGTTCGCAAATCTAACGAAAAGTTTCATCCTTCGAGTAGGCGACGAGGCAGTCGATTTCCGTGAGGATGCAATCCGGATCCTGGGCACGCGACCAATTCGATGCACCGCTGCTGAAAGTAGTGCGGACTGTGCGGATTGAAGTTCGGATTCACTTTCCTCGCAGGTCCCAGATAGGGGCCGGCCCGATTGCTTGAATCCCACTTGACAATGAACCAGTGGTCACCATCGTCGAAGTTCCACTCGTCGACGATCACGCCGTGCCATTTTCTTGGCTGAGAAGTTCTTGGCGATCCATCCTTTCTAAGGTGAATCCAATCCACTTGGTCCCCCACGGCAAATCTGCAGGTGCACATCCTTCACCTCACAAAGTTCAACTTACATGCATCGGACGGATTCCTACTTGATCGGAATGCTCTTCGAACCGTCTCCTCCAG
>CAIXCS010000220.1 GCA_903918025.1 uncultured Actinomycetes bacterium | reverse complement strand
TTCAGTCGAAAAGCCTCCGGGAAACCCAGACCTATTCAAAATCCAGTTGGACGTGGCCACAGAAATCCAGTGGAGTAGATGAGAAGGGCAAGCAGTGGGCTCCAGGTAATCGAGGTTGGCGTGTCCAGTAGAGAACCAAGGATCACCTCGAGAACAATTCCTGCAGTGGCTGAGGCAATGAACACCCTCGACGATTCTCCATTAGCCGAACGAACCCAAGTGAAGTAGGCGGCGACCGACCAACCAATTCCTGCAAGGCACGCGGGAATGAGATACCGATTCAGTTCAGGAAGCGGTGATGCCACCAATGATGGCAACACAAGCGGGCCAACGACGATGACTCCAAGGGATGCAACTACGGCAAACCCGAACGTGAGAACGGCTCCACGTCGCACACTTGCTCGGTCGGCAACAGCTTGAATCCGGGGAATCAGGGCACTAGTTACAGGTCCAGCAAACATCATCACCCCACTTCCGAGAAATGCTGCGAAGGTAATTACTCCAGCAACATCGTTCGGCAACGAGTGTCGAGCAAGCCAAGTCGGAAGAGTGATGGGGATATAGAGGCCAAGGGCAAGGACGCTCTTCCACAACTGTCCTTCACCCACGCGATCGAGAGGCTCTCGAGGGGCAGCATTGCTGCGATCTCGCATGATCGCGTAGAGCGCCATCAGAGCAGCGCCACCTCCTGTGACCGCCACCGAGGACCAAAGCGCCAGTTGAACTGGCTGAACTCGATGTGCAAGCAAGAGCGCAAAGCAACGAAGAACCGCTTCTGCGAGTGCGATGGAAACCGCAGCGAAAAGCATTCCACGAGCGACGAGCATTGCAGTCGGAAGCGCAGCAATGAGAGTGAGTGACGCTAAGAGGATTCCTAGAAATGCCTCGAGGTTTGAAACGTTGAGGAAGCTGGAAGCCAAGGGCGTGAGGCCAAGCGCGAGCGTTGCTGGAATCGCCAATCTCACCAGTTGCCGGAGGACGGGAGCGAAAGAGTTCGTCCTCGTAATCATTCCGACCGCGACATACTCAATGCCAACGCTGGCCGAAGCTGCAATGGTTCCGAGCGCGAGAAGTGGGCCAGCTGAAGAGTAGGTACTCGTCGAACTCACTCGAATGAGCAATAGGTTGAAAATCGCATTGACAATCCCTCCGAGTCCCCCCCCGACTACAAGAATCGAACTTGAGTGCAGGAGTGACGACGCATTGAGTCGGAGATCATTACGATCTCGATGCTCGTCATCATTCACAGGGTGACCCTCCGGTTTTGCCAGCCCTATCTTGACACTGTCAAGGACTGCTGCCGACGAATTCGTTGTTCTCCGTGGCCTCTGTGTCACTCGGTAAGTAACGCCCCGAAGTGGGCTTGGTTGGAAGTGCGCCCGTTCTTACAACTGGGTATCAGATACAGCAATCTTCGGCGAAATCAACGAGAGCTCGACTGACAACTAAGCGGTCCTACAGGCGTTTGGTGCGCTGCTCGAACACGAACACCAACGACGCACGGATCTTGATTCTCTAGCTTGATGATGATGGAAAAAGTTCTAACTGTGCGCAGTATGAAAGCATTCGCAAGCGAAACCTTGCCTGCGGTGACGGCAAGGGGAACTCCATGCGCAACTCCGAGATGATCAATCGTCCCTCGGACAACGAGTTCATTTCCATCCGTCACCGCGGTGACATCGCTCAAGAGCACAGCTGATTCAGTAGTCGTCGCCGGCAAGATGAGATGACTTGCTCCAGCCACCAGAAGGATGACGAGGCAAGCGATGATTGGCCTCAGACTCCACGGTCCTGGCCGCTGACCCGAGAAGACCCAAGCCAAACTCATGAGTGTGATCAGGATTGCGATGATTGAGGTAGCGGCATGAAGACGCCCTCCAAGTACTTGTATGAGATACGTGACTACAACAAGTGCACCCATGAAGGCTACGACCCGGTCCCAACCACCTGAAAAGTTCTTCACTTGACCACCGAGAAGTGTTGACACTGTGGATGGATACCCATTGAACCAACTCTGAGATCCGCAACCACCTGATGGAGATCAACCGCCACAATTTCATAGTCGGCTGTCGTTGCTACGACTCTGGACCAGTCGTAACAGATGTACCGATCAAGATTGAAGGCTGGAACTAGAGAATTCGAGAATATCGCTGGCTCGGACGGGGAGTACCAAAATCCAGCTGGGGGAAATATCGTGGTCATTCTTCGGTCAAATACCATGTAGTCAACATGAAGTCGCGCCAGCGTCGCCAAGGTCGATAATTGAAGTGACGGCGCATAGGCCATTTGCCAAAGCTGCCACGGAATCATTACATCGGCTCGACTGGTGACGGCAATCTGACGGCTAACGAACCGGTCAACAAAGACATGATCGCGACTACTTGAATGCGAGGCAAACCACCCCGCAACAAGTGTTGTCTGACTTCCGATCGAGCGTCCATCGACCCCAGCCTCAACGGGACCAGGAAATTGATAGTTGGTAGAGATGCCCACGCTGGTCCCTGCAATCGCAATCACCGAGAAGACAGCGGCGGCCGTCAGAAGTCTCCACCTACCCGGCCGACGAAGGAATGGGGTGACCACACTCGCAGCAACAGCTGAGAGTCCGAGAAAGGAGAATCCCCAAGATCGATGGACGGCTTCGCTGAGACTGGCCAAAAGATCAAGTGGGAGGGTAACGAAGAATGCAAGGGCAAGAACCCAGAAGGTGAGTTCGAGACCATCAGTTCGATCCGTGCTGCCTCGACCTTGCATCAAAGCCCGAGCCAGAATGAAGAGGAGAATCGGTACGAGAAGAAAGCCTGCTCCAAGTTCCCACCAAGGGAGGTGCGCTCCACCAAAGAGGGATCTTCCACCACCTCCTCCTCCGACGAGGCGCCGCAGCGAGGTCCCTATAGACCCCACGTTGAGTGCCGGCGACCAGTATGTCCAAAGCTTGGATCCGACGAGAAGAAGTCGTCCAATGACCAGAATCGCAGTGAGAACGCTCGCTAAGGAGACCCTCCAAGTGCCTCGGCTGATCCGGTGATCCTGGCCAAAGAGATCCGTACACATCGATGCCACGAGCCAGATCACCAAGATCGCCACGGCAATGGCCGAAGTGGCATGGTGAACAATCGGAAGTGCCGCTGCAATGAAGAGGAACCCACCTACGGTCCCAAGACTCGCACCATCCCGCCTCCAGCGATCAGTAAGAACGAGTAGCCAGACCAATAGGGGCAGTGCAAGGGTCTCGTACGAGAACTGCGCATGAAAATACAGCCAAGACGGATTGCACGCGTAGAAGAGGGCGGCGAATGCTCCTTGGCGAGCATCGCTTCGATGTTCACCAACAAGAGTGAACACCCCAATAATTCCCAGGACGTGAGAAAGTGCAACCACCAGAAGGCCCGAGTGCCAAATACTCAAGGTGCTCACGAACGCGGTTGTTGAGGTCAAAAGTTCGAGACCTGGAAAACTGGCTCCTAGTTGAAAGAGATGATCAAGCGATACTGCATGTCCAGTTGCACTGAGATCCTGAGCGAGTCGCAAATGATCAAACTCGTCGAAAAACAAGGGGGAGAGCCCTCCTCGAAGTAGTCGAGGCAGTAGGCCCCAGACACCAAGGACAACGAGAATCTCGCGATAGGCACGTGGCGTATTTGCCCTATTGATGAGTTGATAGGCGATACCTGCAAACCCCAGAAGGACGCCTATCCAGAAAACCAGAAACTGGAGACTCGAAGGACCGTTTGCGGCCAGCGACATCGAGAGTGCGATGAGGAACGTGCTGGCGCTCAGCGTGCCGGCAAATTGTATCCAGTTGAATCGAACTTCTTCCGGAGACGCTGTCAGCAGCGCTTCGAGGTTCGCGTCCATCCCGTTCCTTCTGAGCACCGCTCTGTTCACACGAGGTTACACCAGCATGTCAAAGGAAAACGAGTGGGGCGAGGGCAAATCTCGGATCCCTTCAACTGTTCTTAAGAAATCGCCAACTTCGCAAAGAGCACGCCGTTGCCCTCTACTACGGTGAGGCGGTATGTATTCGATCAGTGTGGTGATACCAGCTCTCAACGAGAGTAAGAACATTGGCCACGTGCTCGACCTTCTCCCCGAATTTGTCACCGAAGTGATCCTTGTTGACGGTGGCTCAAGTGATGGGACTGTCGCTGTCGCATTGGCGCACCGTCCTGACGCCACGGTCATTCCTCAAAGCACTCCTGGTAAGGGTGCAGCCATGGTCGCAGGCATGACGATCAGTACGTCTGACATTGTTGTGCTGCTTGACGCTGACGGCTCCATGGACCCGGCAGAGATCCGATTGATGGTGGAAGCACTGGTCAAGGGTGCCGACGTCGCCAAAGGCTCTCGAGGCCTGCCAGGTGGAGGTTCAATGGACTTCACACCAATCCGGAAACTCGGCAACACCGTTCTCACGAAGGTTGCGAACATTCTTTACGGCGTCCACTGGACCGACTTTGCCTATGGTTACTTTGCGCTTTGGACCGACACCTTGCCAGTGCTTCATTTGGAGGCACTACTCCATGGCGCAGACCATCCGCTGCAATCCACTGATGGACTCCGCCATCGACCGAGGAAACTCGGGCATGGTTTCGAGATTGAAGCCTTGGTCTTCTGCAGGTCTGCTCGCCGCGGACTTCAGGTTGTTGAGGTTCCAAGTCATGAGGAACTTCGACGTCATGGAACCTCAAATCTCAAAGCATTCCAAGATGGTGTTCGCGTTGGGCTTGCCCTACTTCTCGAGCGCTGCCGACCCCGGGACAAAGCAGGCAGACTCGACAGAACGCTCCGGCCGAAGTCTTAGTCTGGCATCCGCCGCTTGATGACGAGCATCCAGACCGTCCTTACGCCAACTTCCTACCTCGTTCGTGCGAAGCAATTCTTTATCGCCGTATCTGCGGAAGTGTTGTACCAATTCGCTGGATCTTGCGACATATCCCGCGTTAGTGAGTACCCAGGGAATGACACCATCCAAAAGTAGATGCCAGCCATCTTCAAGTTGAAGAAGGCATTGCAGTTCGCTGCGAACCAATTGGCCTGAATAGATCGGTCAATCGTGGGGTTCGTAAAAGACGTCTTCCATGGAGTCGCGTACATTCCAGAAACGGCGGAGATACCTACTTCTTCAACGTAATCAGCGCTAAATGGCGATTGAATCGAGGTGTAGTACTTCGAAAAAGAAGCTCCCTGAGTCCAGTTATTCTGAATTGCTGACGTCAAGGCGCTCACGCTGGCAGAGTCATCGAGTGACGTGACAGGCCCATAGGCATCGAAGCCAAATTTGGTATTTGCAACCGGCGTAAGGCCATTGAAGTTATGCGCAACGATGAGAGTACCGGAGTAGACCTTCTTTACGGACTTGATGAGTTTTGCCCACAAGGCCTGATTCCTTGCCACTGTTGCGTTTGGGTATGGGTTCTCATAGAGATTGGTCAACTCTGAACCAATGGAAAACGATTGAACTCCCGATGACTTTGCAGTGACGAGATACGGGCGAAGAACGTTGAAGTAATTCGAAAACCACAATGTGAGATTGCTCGGTGCAAGGTCGCCTCGAAAGTAGGTGGGAGCAAGAGTCGACTCGTCGAGTAGTGGACGCACTTGGACATTCAAGCCCTGTGACCGAGCAAGGGAAATAATCGAGGCGAGGCGTTTCGGGCTTGGGGCCTGAGTGCTAGCCGACAACGTGTTGCTCGTGACGCTTGGAGTTGAAATTGGAAAGTCGAGTTGGACACCAGTGGCCTTTAATGATTTGACGTAACTGAAGAGACTCCGAGCTTGTGTGAGAGCAGCGGAATCCGAGAAGGAAGTCTGGTTATCGACGAGAATCGCAATTCCCTTCACCGGGGCAATGGCTGCTTGAGCAGAAACCATAGGGACGAGCGCACTTGCGGTGAACGCCGTCAGACCAAGTGCAACGAGAGATCTCAAAAGACTTTTCATGGCCTGATGGTACAGTCCAGTCGGGTCGCGCCGCCAGAGAAATCCTGAGGAATTACCTATCATTGCCATTCACATTCCCGCCACAAACTCGTCACAAACTCGACAAGAAGTTTGCAAGTCAGACTGATAGGGTTGCAAACTTGGAGTAAGAAACTCCTTGACACTGTTGAGTTCGAGAGCGCATTCACCATGGAATTACACTCAAAGCCTCCTGAGAGTCCTCAAGTTGAAGCCAGACCGAGATCAACGGTCTCGCTTTTGGCATGTCTCGCCATGAGTGGGATTGGAATTCTCGTTTACGGTCTCTTGGTTTTGAGATTCAACGGATTGAGCGAATTCTCAGTAACAGGACCTCTTCTCAGCCTCAGTCTTCTCGCGTTGGCCTCGTCACTTTGGGTGGCGAGGATCACCATCGATGGAGTGAGTCAGGCAAATTCATTGGAGCCTGCCGCTCGCCAGGTGCGAGCGCTCCGAATGCGCATTCTCTTCTCGTTTCTCATGACTCCATTGCTGGCGGCATACTTGAACTCCGGCTCGCTCAATGTGCTTCTTGGCATTGCCCTCGCCAATACCGTGATGCTCGAAGCAATACCGATTGCAGCACTCGTGGTGCGCCGCCACGTCGACGTTGTTCTCGCGATTCTCCTGCTTCAAGGCGCTGCAATCTTGCTGTTTTTGGCGCTTGCCCCATCAAAATCTGGCATCGCGACCATGCTCCTTATTCCTCTCCTTGCAACCCTTGCGGGGGGCTTGATTCTGACGATGGTTGCCCTCTGGCTGAACTCTCTGACCCCAGAGCCTTCTGCTGATGGTGACCTGTGGTCACCTAGACCAACCCACCTCCGTCCACCAGGCGCTTCGGTATGCGCCCCGATTCTCGTGGTCATGTTTGAGGCTCGACACTCCCTTTCGTCCATCTCTGCCGGTGTGATGTCGCTGGCCGCATTGCTTGGAACCGGCGTAGTTTTGGTCGCTGGGCTCGGTATTGCAACGTGGATGGCGCCACCCGTCGGCGATGAGCGAAGAGCAATCATTATCCGAGGTGCTGAGGCCTCACTTTTTGTGGCTGCCGGGCTTGCTGGAGCCGCGATTTGGCTAGGTCCTCTCATCCTCCCGAGCGTGATCGGAAGCCCAATACCTGGACTCTTTGGCGACCTCATCCCACTCTGTCTCGCAGGGCTCGCATGGTCGGTGGTCACCTTCGCATCATGGGTCAGCGTTTCGAGAGGAGGTTCGGGATACCCATTCGTGGTTGCTTCTGGAATGGCAGTGACACTCGAGATCCTGCTTGGCTCTTTGACCACCTCGGCCCGCCTCATTGCCCTCTTGCCCTTTGCTGGCGTGACGGTCTTTCTCCTCGCATTTCTCGTGACGTCGGTCCACAGAGACCCCCTGGATGAGGCGCTCCAACCACGTGAGGTTGCCAAACAGAACGTGAGTGTTGGGATTCTTGCGTATAACGAAGAGCGAAACATTGTCTCGAGCTTGAGTTCATTTCTGAGTCAAACCTCACAAGCGGCGACGATCGCCGAGATCTTGGTCATCTCCTCGGCATCAACGGATGGGACCGATGACGCAGTTCGACGAATCGCTCAGACCGACAACAGAATTCGCCTCATTGTCGAAGAGGAGAAGCAAGGCAAAGTCTTCTCCGTCGCACGCTTCCTTGCCGAAGCGAAATACCCCATTTGCATTGTTGCGAGTGCTGACGTCACTCCAGCGTCTGACTGTGTTGACCTCCTCGTTCGACCAATGTTGTTCGAGGCTAAGGTCGCGATGACGGGCCCACGAGTCGAACCTCGGTACCGCAAGGGGTTTGTTCCCCTCATACACCGTTACCTCTGGACCTTGCATAATCACACCAATTCGCTCTCCGAACAGGCCAAACTTGGAGAAATTATCGCCGTGCGTCGGGATCTTGCGAACTTTGAGCCTGTGGCCGGTTGTGACGAAGTGCTCATCGAAGCAAGCGTCACGAAAGCTGGCGGAACACTCCGATATGTCCCGGAAGCTGTCGTGTATAACTTGAGCCCGACCAATCTCGCCGAGTATGTCCAACATCGTCGCCGAATCCATGCAATGCATCTCTCAACTGAGAAGGTCCTTGGCTACGAGGCCGCAACGGTCAACACCCGCCAGGGCGTAGTCACCTTATTGAGCGAGGTGTTGCGACAGCCCTACCTGCTTGCCCCAGCGCTCGCTTGCGCAGCAGCCGAAGCATGGGGTCGCGCGCTCGGACGAAGAGACGTCCTCAGAGGTGCTACAAACGTCACGTGGCAGCCGACTCATTCAGCCAGGACGGCAACACACGACACTCCAACCTCAACGTGACATCGAGTGTTGTCGACGAATCGCTAACTTTGGTTGACGGCCACAGGCCACAGCGACCTTCATTCATCAAGTTGCTTTGGTTGCCGTTCTCAGTTTCGATTGCGATTCAGCTTGTCCTGGCACCGTTCACTTCAGTGCCCATAGATTTTGCGGTCTGGATGCAGGCCAGCCAGCGCACAATGGCAGGAATTGGTCTCTACCAGCTTCCTGGATTCAGTTATCCGCCGCTCTATGGGTACTGGTGCATGGCCCTTGGAGGCCTCAGTCGACTCTTCGGCATTGCGCCTGCATCTCTCGGTGGCACGTTCCGGAAACTTCCAGGATCCTGGCAATTTGGTGGCGCCTTTCAAGTTTCGAGCCCCTGGTTCACCTTTGCTGCAAAGCTTCCATTCATAGCTGGCACGGCGCTCACTGGATACTTCCTTTGGCGCATCGTGCTCACGCTGGGCGGCAACACACCGCAAAATGTTGCACGAGCGAGGTTGGCCTTTCTCTTTTGGAGTTTGAGCCCACTCGTGGTGTTCGTCAGTTCCGTTCATGGACAGATCGACCCGATCGTAAGTTGCGCGTTAGCGGGCTCAGTATTTTTCGCTCTGGAGAATCGATGGTTTCTTGCCGGTATAGCGGTGACGCTGGGCATTGCTGCCAAGTTGTCACCCGTGTTTCTCGTTCCGATCCTTCTAGGTCTTGCACTTCGACCAGATGTCCTGAGGTGGCGGAGAGTTGGTGCACTCATTACCGGAGGAATCGCCGCCGCTGTCCTCACCATGGGCCCCACCTTCGGTTCAGATTTTGTCCGGAACGTCTTCACGAGAACTGGTCAAGGTGGCTCAGTCGGTGGACTGGGCCCCTTCGGGCTCCTGTCCCTCCCGCTCCTCAACCGAATTTGGATCGTCGTCGACGGCCATATAGCTCTGATTGGCCAAGTAGGACTCCTTGGAACAGCACTGGTATCGGTGATCGCTGGTTGGTGGGTTTGGAGAAGTCGCCAGCCATTCGTCGTCATCACGATGAGCCTGGCCGTGATGATGACCGCGACCCTTGCCACTCCGGTACTTAACTCGCAGTATCTCCTCTGGTTGTACCCATTCCTTGCAATTGCTGCGAGTGGAGTACTGATGGAGCGAACTCGGTGGTTTCAAGTTGCCGCTCTCATTATCTCCTTTACAAGCCTGTTGCAAACTGTCTCACTTCTCGGACCATCAGACCTCTTGGTGCCCTCAATGTCGGCATTCGGATGGCCATCAGTTGGAAGTGTCGAACATCAGTGGTGGATCCTTTTTCAACCCCATAAAGCTTCAACCTTCGTGCCGGGCCTCAACAAGGATCGAATTGACGTCCTGTGCGCGCTCGCCCTCACTGTGGCCTTTGTCGCCATTGCGGCCAGTCTTTGGACGACAGAGCGAAAAGCACGCAGCCTTTCGATTGGAGCGCAACCAGCTAGCGGGCCGCCAAAGAAAACGGCCAGTGCACTGGTTCTTGGTGCAATTCTCGTCGTCGAGATCTTCGGTCTTTTAGCACCGAGCT
Organism: uncultured Actinomycetes bacterium; assembly: GCA_903918025.1. Classification (GTDB taxonomy): domain Bacteria; phylum Actinomycetota; class Acidimicrobiia; order Acidimicrobiales; family RAAP-2; genus CAIQEU01. The sequence goes on along the minus strand of CAIXCS010000220.1, from coordinate 2,154 downwards.
TTTGGTCGGCTCCGAACGTCACGGCCACCTTGTCAAGCACCGCAAGTAGAAATGCCGCAGTCGTTTCAGTTGCCACACGGGGAGAGTCTTCGATACATCTCGTTGGATTCGCCACTGGCCGACTCCATACACTCGGCCACGTTTACGTCTACAACGACCCTCTGCGTCCCTACTTCAATTCCTCCGATTCCAACGTCCTCGGAACCTTCCAGTAACTCCAAGCGACACTCGGCAACAACATGGTTTCCTCCATCGATGCAACCCGCCTTCGGCAAGTACTCACCAATCAACAAGCGGCATCAAGAACGGTTGTCGTCGCAGTGACTGGGACGCTTCCAGACACTGTTTGGGGTCGCGGTCAAACAACGCTTATCGATGACTGGATGAGCGCAGGCGGAACCCTTGTTTGGGCTGGTGCCCAACCTGGCTACCTTTCAGTTCGAAGAGGTCCACTCCTGGCAAAGGGATCAGCCTCCGTCTTTGCTCAGAACGTAACGACCGTTTCCAAGCAGGGTCTGTTGCCGAGAGCAGTAATGAGGGTCCCGGGCGGATGGACCAATACCGAACTTCCGCGGTCGGGCCTTTGGTACAAAGTTCTCAGTCTGACTTACAGACAGCAGGCATACCCACTGTCGATCGCTGGAATCAACAAAGCCCACGGTTTGGTCCTCGGTCAGGTGGACCCATGGAAAACCACCAATATCGCCTTTGTTCCAAAGGGAAGAGGGGGAATCTTGGTGTTTGCCGGCGCAGACACCGCCGACCAACTTGGCGCCGACACTGCCAAGCTCCTTCAAGGGAAAGTTTTAGACGCCTCGGGAGTACCGTCTAGCGTCGTCACACAGACTCCTCGGGCAAAGTTGATCGTGGCGGTCACCAACAAGACGACCAGAGTCGGGCTCATTGCACTGAGCGATAACGCTCAATCAAATTGGCTTCATCAGAAGGACTGGCCATGGCGTTCTCCATAGCTGTGGCGCTGGTGAGTTATGGCCACACGAACGCACAGATCACCTCGACTCTGACGAAATGGGCCTCCCAGACGCGCGCGCCCGATCAAGCTTTCGTTGTCGCCAACGCGCCACTCGAGAGCCAAGAGGAAATTGAGAAGATTTCGACGGTCCTAAGTCCTGGTACCAACCTCGGCTTCACCGGAGGTGCGAATCTCGCTGCTCGAATGGCAGCCGAAGCTGGGGCGACCCATCTGCTGCTCACGAACCTCGACGTCGAGATTCTCTCGGACGAACTCTTGGCAAAGCTTGAGGAAGCATTTGTTAGTCGCCCCGACGCGACGTTTGTCAGCCCAGCGGTGGCCCTGTGGCCTGACACCACGCTCGTTTGGTATCGAGGTGCGCATATCGCACGGCCAATATGGGTATCGAGGCATCCTGGGATTAATCGACCGTTTCAGGGTCCTTCACAGGGTGTCGTTCGAACGGGGTACTTCGCTGGCTGTTGCGCGCTCATTGACCTTGCGCGATTCAATGAACTCGGCGGATTCGATGAGAGCCTCTTCATGTACTACGACGAAGCGGAACTCTCGCTCCGAGCAGATGCAAAGGGATGGCATTGCTACCTCGTTGACCAACCCCTGCTCGCTCATGAGAAGGACGGAAGAGCCTTCACCCCAAACGAGTCCTACTGGCATGCACGAAACTCTGCTCTCCTCCTCAATCGGTTTGAACACGGTCCCCGTCGCTACTTGGGAAAACTTGGCCAATGGCTCATGGCACCAGTTCAAATGACGCGTTGTGATTCGCGTGCCGCCCGAAAGTCTTACTTTGCAGGTCTGCGAGGAGCACCTCGCCCAGGAGTGCTTCCAAGTGGTGCCAAGGACCCCGGGTAGTTCTGTGACGTCATGCGCAGGAAACCTTCACCAATTTGACGCGAATCAGCCGTCAAGATCCCCCTAGTGCGACTGCGTTCCCTTTTTTCGATGCTCGCTTGCATTCTCGATGTGTACTGACCCCTCAATGAACGGTTGACCGGCGTACAGTGTCCGAGAACCCTCAAGGGTTCAACAACGCAGGGGGGAACTGGGCGGATTCAACTGGACAACGCAACGAGTTCAGCGAGTTTCTCTTTCGGCATCATATAACCGAGTGTCTTGCGCGGACGTCCGTTGAGACTCCTTTGGATCTCGTCGAGATCAGT
>CAIXCS010000219.1 GCA_903918025.1 uncultured Actinomycetes bacterium | reverse complement strand
TCCCTTCACGGTTGATTGCACCCAACTTCGTCTCTTGTTTGACGGGCCAGGGGTGGCCATCATCCACTCTGCGCAGAATGACGTGGAAGTCCTCGACCACTCGCTTGGCATGAAGCCAAGCAAACTCTTTGATACGCAAGTGGCTGCACTGCTCCTCAACTACGAAGGGCTCTCACTGCAGCACCTCACCTCCACCCTTCTTGGCATTGACTTAGATAAGGGCCAGCAAAACCAAGACTGGACTCGACGCCCACTCAGCGATCGCGCGCTCAACTACGCAGCAGAGGACGTGGTGCACTTGTTTGCCCTCATGGACCTACTCAGCGCTGCGCTCATTGCCAAGAACCGGATGGACGCGCTTAACGAGGAGTGCGAGGCCCTTCTCGTCGCACCATCTTCTCGACTGGAGCCCGATCGGGCTTGGTGGCGACTCAGCGGGAGAGAGACGATCCCTCCACCTTCGCGGCTCAACGCCGCACACCTCGCTCGAACCCGAGAAGAACTTGCCGAGCACTTGGACCTTCCAAAGCGCAAGCTCCTTCGAGATGAGCACCTCATCGCGCTCGCAACAACGCCACCCAAGTCGCTTGGAGCACTGAAGTCTCGACTCGCTCGTTCCGGAGTTGACGACCGGGACGTTGACCTCTTCTGGGAAGCCCTGCAAGCGGCCGACCGCGGAGAGGACCCTCATCTGATCTCCTCGGAACGAAGTGGAGACCGCGAGGATCTTCGACCCGTCATTGCAAAGTTGCAGGGTGCCGTCACTGCGATTGCCACCGAGCATGAGATCAACCAAGGGTTCCTTGCGAGTCGCAGAGATCTCATCGCTCGCCTCAACGGTGAGCCCTCAAAATTCGACGCGGCGTGGCGCCAACCACTCGTCACCGGGCCCGTGGACCAGCTCATTGCGGAATGGAGAGCCACGGCATCTTCGACAACGACGTGAACCGTTTGGGCACGCACCAACTTGAGGAGTAGCGAGCACTATGGCAAAGAAGAGCAGTGCAAAACCTTTGAAGTGGGTTGACCAAGGTTCAACAACGCCACCAGAAGCGGTTCCCGCATTGAGCGACGCCGTCTATGACAGTGAACTCCTTCGGCTCCAGGTTGAACTGACGAAACTCCAAGAGTGGGTCAAGGCAACTGGTGCACGAGTTGTCGTGATCTTCGAAGGTCGAGATGGTGCCGGCAAAGGCGGAACGATTGCCCGGATCACGCAGAATTCCAACGCTCGGATTTTCCGAGTCGTGGCGCTCCCTGCCCCGACACCGCGCGAACAGGGCGAGTGGTACTTCCAGCGATACGTTTCCCACCTCCCCGCGCGTGGAGAGATCGTGCTCTTCGATCGATCTTGGTATAACCGTGGAGGCGTCGAATCGGTCATGGGATTCTGCACCGAAGCAGAGCGTGACCTCTTCCTTCAGCAATGCCCGGTTTTTGAAGAGATGCTGCTCGATGACGGGATCTATCTCTTCAAGTACTGGTTCTCCGTAAGCGAAGAGGAACAGGAACGACGCTTCCAAGCTCGCCTCAACAATCCACTCAAGCGTTGGAAGCTCTCGGAAATGGATCTACAAGCGCGAAGTCGATTCGAAGACTTCTCAAGGGCCAAGGACCTCATGTTCGTTGCAACTGACACCGAGCGATCACCTTGGATTGAAGTGCCTTCAGACTCCAAGCGGCACGCGAGAATCAACATGATTTCGCATCTCTTGAGCCAACTTCCCTATGCCGACGTCATTAACCCACCGATTGAACTACCACCTCGGGCTCCGAGTACTGGATATGTCCGGCCGCCCCTCGATCGCTATACCTACGTACCTGATGCAGCGAGTTTGCTGGTCGAGAAGACGCCGGAGACTGCAACGAACCCTCTCAAAAAGAAGAACGTGCGAGCAAAGCGTTCCGCCGAGAGCAAATGATCTCGGAAACCGTCGGTCTTAGTGGCCGGAGGCTGCGTGTGGCTGAGTGGTGGAACAGGAAGCGGTGCGGTCGTACCACGTCACCATGCTTGTCCCAACATGACGCGTTGAACTGACGGCAAAACATCGCCCTTCAAGACTGACGCCAACAGGATCAAACCGTTCGCCGTCTGGACGTACGGTGAGCACGGGGCTCGACGAATCAACGAGGCGCTGCACCGGTCCGACAATGGCCACCCGATCAGCGAGGCCAGAGGCGAGGGGTAGTGCGATTCTCGGGTGTGGTCCATTGACGGTGAACCCCGTTTGCGATGTCCGATCAGGTCGCACAACCACTGGTTGCACGAAGTAGTACGCCCACTCAAATCTGGTCTCTTCAACGAGGAGTGCGGCGTGAGGGGAAGCAAGAAGTGCTCGCTCCGTCACGGCTTCGGCCGGACGGAGATTCGGTCGCATTGCATCTTTGGTTTGACCAGGTTGGTAGGCGATCCGCGTCGGTGCAAAGCCAAGACAGAGCGCCGCCGCGACGACCACTGCGGCTCCCTGCCAGAGTCGAGAAGCCAGCAGTGCGGTCGAAGGACCAACCCAACCCTTGAGATCTTCAACCAGTGTTGCTCCTGCACCTCCGAGGAGGAGCAGCAATGCCGGAATGAGACAGAGATCGGACCGCTGTGTCCCAATCGGCACGACATGTGCCGCAGCAGCGAGAACCGCCACCCCAAGTACTGATGCCGCCACGGGAACCCTTCGTGCCGCAAGGACGACAACAACACCCCAGACGGCGAGTGACAGGAGCCCTAGGGCAAGACTTGGTACCCCGCCGCGTCCAATGGTGAGCAGCGCGAACAGTCGAAAGGCCATTGCCCCGGCACTATGGACAAACACGCCAAGGGAATCAGTGTGGAGATACCAGCTTGACCAAGAAGCATGAAGGCTCGCCGTTTGCTGGCTCTTGAGTGCGACTTCCTCGATGAGACCGGTGAGCACTACTGCCAGGACACCAGCAGCCGCCACCGCTCGACATGATCGAGTCCGCAGCGCAAGGATCGCAACGGGCACCCAGCAACCCAAGACCACCACGGTGAGCGAAAGCGACCACAACAGTGCAAAGAAACTCAACATCGTGAGGCTCAGGAGGGTTCGTTTCGAGAGCAACTCGGTGCTCTTGATGGAGAGTGCGAGCAGAGCAATGCCAATCAAGAGGTCAAACGAATAGGGCTTGATATGGGTGGCGTAGACGATCGCTGGGACGGCGCTGGCCATCGCCATTGCGGCAAGTAGGCCGACCCAACGTTCAAAGTGGGCGACTCGAAAGAGCCAGAACACCGCAGGGATTGACACCACCCCAGCGATCAAGCTCGGAATCTGCGCCCAGGGCGTATTGCCAGGCACCAGTCCGATCCAGATCTTCTCGAACGAGGTGAATCCTGGAGCCGTAACCATCATGTGCATGGCGGAGGACCAGGGGACACGGCTCGTGAGCGCGACCCACGCATCGTCCTTGTAGAGGGTCCCACTATTGAGCCCGACCAACCGAATGGCACATCCGAGGACGCTCACAAGCACGAGCAAGCCCGGCCAAAAGCGGTCGACCAACGGCGTTGAACTCTCGAGGTCGGTCTGGTCAGTCACGTGCACCAGGCGATCACGGTGCTCCACTCAGAGAATGGAGCACCGAACCTTTCGTCCTAGGCCACCCGCTCGATGATGATGGCTGGCGCCATCCCACCGGCTGCGCACTGTGTGACCAACCCGTAGCGACCACCGGTGCGCTCAAGTTCATCAAGACACGTACCAATCAGAATCGAACCCGTTGCGCCAATCGGGTGACCGAGGGCAATGGCCCCGCCATTCGGGTTCACCTTCGCCCGATCGAGACCAAGGTCACGAATGGTCTTCTCCACCACGACGGCAAATGCTTCGTTGATCTCAATGACGTCGATGTCGTCGATCGTGAGACCAGCCTTTGCGAGCACTTTCGTAATGGCCGGTCCGGGGGCGTTCAGCATCAGCGTTGGGCAGTCACCAACATTTGCCGTGGCAACCACACGCGCACGAGGCTTCCAGCCATACTGCTCGACCGCTCGGTCACTGGCATAGAGAATTGCTGCGGCACCATCAACAACACCTGAGGAGGTGCCGGCATGGTGGACAGGTTGGATGTCAATCTCCGGGTACACCTGATTGATCATCTTTCGGAACGTCAAGCCACTGCTCTCGAGCTCGAAGTCGAGAAATCCGCCAAATGCTGCCGGCAAGGAGGCCAACTTCTCAAGGGTCGTCTCAGGTCGTGGGTACTCCTCGTGATCGAGGAGCAATTGGCCATCCAAGGTGTGAACCGCAATGAGCGATGGAGCAAATCGGCCTTCAGCAATGGCAACAGCCGCTCGCTGTTGCGACTCGTAGCCAAGCTGGTCGAGGGCCTCGCGAGTGATGCCGTCCTTTGACGCAATCGCATCTGCGGCCACACCCTGATGCGGTTGTGGGTGCATGGCACGGAGTGCCTCGTTGCCCATATCGAGAAGTCCAAGACCTGGAGCATGCCGATTCGATCCGTAGGTCGACATCATTTCGCAGCCACCGGAGATGATGACGTCCTCAAACCCTGAGGCAACAATTGAGGCGCCGAGCGTTGCACTCGTGATTCCCGAACCGCAGTACCGATCGAGCGTCACGCCAGATGCCTTGGTTGAGTAGCCAGCAGTCAAGGCAGCCATCCTGGCGAGGTCTCCACCTTGGGTGCCACTTTGGAGCGAGGTTCCAAAGATGATGTCGTCGACCGTCGAGGTGTCGAGTTCATTGCGCTCAGCGAGCGCTTTGAGCACCGCCGCACCAAGGTGCTGTGGGTGCAGGTCGGCGAGTGAACCCTTGCCTTGCTTGCCAATTCCACGTGGCGTGCGGCAGGCGTCGATGATCCAGGCTTCTGACATTTTGCTCCTCTGAAGGCTCGTGCTGCAGCAACGGTACTCAACGATGGGTTGACTCGGCGAATGCAAAGGTGCTTGAACCTCACGTCACCGCATTGTGCTGGCCATCAAAAGGTACTTCCTGGCTGCTGTTGCGAAGCAAGATCGTGTCCAAACAGCGTGGCGACCACCATTGGCCACCGGTCGAACGCCTTCTTAGCGAATCGTTGGTGGCTCGTTCCGACGAGGTTGACTGATCGCATCTCGTTCATTGCCAATCAACGCGTAGGCAAGACCATTTTGGAGAGCCGTCGATCGCGGCATCTCAAGTGCCTCCCAAATTGCCCGAACGGTTCCTTGGATGGCAACTGGGTTGCGTTCGGCAATTGACAGGGCAATCGAGTGGGCGCGCGCTCGAAGATCTTCCCTGGTGGTCACCTCGGTCACCAACCCAAGTCTTAAAGCGGTTGACGCCGAGATTCGCTCTTCGGTACCCATGAGTGCCCAACGAAGGACGTCGCCGAGAGGGACACCTCGAGCGAGCATGCCAATGGGCTCGAGTGCGGACACAATGCCGACATTGGCATGCGGGTCGAAGAAGGTTGCGTCATCTGAACAGAGGATGATGTCTGCCTCATTGAGGAAGTACTGGGCTCCTCCTGCACAGAGTCCGTGAACCGCAACCACGACGGGCTTCCAGACTTTGTGGTGGAACTTCGGCGAGAGCATCACCCCAGGATCAATACCGTTCCAAACATTGCTTGGCAGGAGCCAGCCCATATCTCCGGTGAAGTCAATTCCCGTGCAGAAGGCCCGTTCACCGTTTGCCTGAAGGACCGCCACGTGAATGGCGTCGGTATCGCGTACCTCCTGCCACGCCCACGACACTTCCCTGGCGAGTTGCTCATTGAACGCATTCAGCTGTTCAGGACGATTGAGTGTGATCGTCGCAACATGGTGTTCAACGGTGAACGTGATCGTGGTCAGTTCCATGGCTGCATCCTTGTCGACGCGCCAGCATTGAGCAATGAACCTTTGCCCTAAGACTCTGAACGACTGACTGCAAGGCGGGAGCCGAGCTCCCTTGCCCTCAACCTCAGACGGGACGTTCTCCGCAGATCGAAGCCCGTTCCATGATCCTGTGCTCGGGCCAGTAGTCCGAGAGCGCAAGGTGCTGGCAGGCACGGTTGTCCCAGAAGGCAATCGAATCCTTCTGCCAGAGGAATCTGCACTGGTACTCCGGAACCTCTGCCTGGGAGGCCAAGAGATCAATCAGGGCATTCCCCTCATCTGGATCCATCCCCACGATGCTCTCGGTGAAGTACCGATTGACATAGAGGAGTTTACGCCCGGTCTCACCGTGGGTCCTCACCACAGGGTGTTCAACCGGTGGAAACTTGAGGCGCATGTCCTCCTTGGCGGCCGCATCAACCGCGTGACCAAAAGCCTTGGTGTAGTCGTGAATAGCGACAAGGCCTTCAATTGACGCCTTCAGTTCATCGCTGAGGCCCTCATAGGCGGCGTACATATCGGAGAACGAGGTATCTCCGCCGACGGGCGGGATCAAGATTCCATGGAGGACGGCTGCCGCCGAGGGAATCTCACGCCATGAAACGTCAGAGTGCCAACCGTTTTCGAAGCCACCAACTTGAGCCTCTTTCTCGAAGCGAACGAGCTCAGGCTGGCCAGTATTCGATGGAATGAAGGGGTGGACTTCAAGTGCTCCAAAGCGACCCGCGAAGGCGACGTGTTGTTCCGGTGTCACGGGTTGGTCGCGAAAAAACAGCACTTTGAAGTCAAGGAGCGCCCGACGAAGTTCACTCACTTGATGATCTGACAGTGGTCGGGTCAGATCAAGGCCCGCAACCTCTCCACCAATCGTCGAGCCAACTTGAGCGACGGTGAAGCCTTCGTAGCTGCATCCGTGAAGGCGAATCCTCTCTTCGGCTAAGTGGGTAATCGGTCCAACCCACGTCTCGAATGGAGGGATCTTGACCCTTGCTGGTGCAATGAGCGAAGCCGGGTCAACCGGCTGAGTGAGTTGCGTCATCGTTACCCCCCAATGTCTGCCCCCTGGGCATCTCTTCCCAATCCTAGATCTGAGCGTTGAGGAACACACGAGGCGCGTGATCTCCGATTTCGCCGCTCCCAGCCCATGAGCCTGAGAGACTCAGAAGTGTCAAGAATTCCCAAAATTTGGGGGATTTTGACCACTTCAACGGCCCTCAAAGACCCCCAAATGTGGTGTTGGGTTCGATTTGGGACTAAAGTTACCGGCACGTCACAACGACAGTGAATGCTGCACCCAACAACGTTGGGGGCCAAGCACCGAAGAGGCAACCAGCACGCTCAGGGTCAGCGGGAACACTCCCGAGTATTCAACTGCAGACACAGACCAGCGGTAGGCGACCCTGCCTATCCAAAATTGGAGGTGCCAAAACACTCAACGATCTCGGGACTCACCGTCTTCATCATCGTTCGGGCTTCACGCCCAGGTTGTACGAACCCTTCCCGGTCTGCAATTGCGATTTGCCTGAGTCAGACGGATGCCCGCATTCCATGCCCAACTCAAAGGCCCCTCGGGGCTCTTCTCTCGAAGAAGGAGCGGCGCAAAATGCGCAAGCACCCAGTAATACGAAACGTTGTACTGCCGGCGGCAATCGCCAGTATCTTCCTCCCGTTCTCTGCAGGTGCAGGGGCGGCAACTTCAGCAAAACCAGCAACACACGTAGCCAATCACGCGACACACGTAGCAAGCCATTTTCGACTCATTGAGCCAGTGATGTCCCCTGCGACTGTTCGGGTTCCTTTGGCAGTCACCATGCTGACCAAGCGCGACTTTGAACAGTGGAGCCGCGTGAATATCTGCGAGGAAAGTGGAGACTGGCATGTCATTGGTGCCAGGTTCTCTGGTGGTCTCGGTATCTCCAACGTGAATTGGGTCGCCTATGGCGGCAGACAGTTCGCTTGGAATGCTGCGTATGCAACGCCAGCCGAACAAATTGTGGTGGCGAAGCGAATCCAGCAGAGCCCGCCCGACCAGTTTGGTTGCGCCGCCTGGTAACAGTGGTTCGATGGCAAACGCCCTCGTTCTGGCCTTTCGGTTAGGACGAGGGCGTTGTCGCGTCCCGGTGGAGATCAACAACTTCAGCAAAGCGTGCAGCGCGATCTCGATAGTCCAGGAATTGGCCGAAACTGGGCGCCGCCGGCGAGAGTAAGAGGACGCCATCTGGAGCCGCCCACTCGAGGCCACAATCAACCGCCTCAGCAAGGGTCTCGAGTACTCGAACCTGAACGAGGTCGCTCTCTTGAAGCGCGTCAGCAATTCGAGCTCCATTCTCGGGCAAGCAGAGCACGAGGGTTGGCACGGTTCTCCCCCCAAGCGCTTCGGCAAGTGGCTCGTAGGAAACACCTCGATCACGTCCTCCGACAATGAGAGCAACACGGTCGTGCGAGAGCCCAGCGAGTCCTGCAATTGTTGGGAGGGGGTTCGTTGCGAGTGAGTCATCAATGACCCGAATCGCTCCAAGCGGGACAAGGTCGGTAAAGCGACTTTCAAGGCGCTTGTAGCCAAGGGCAGCCGACAGCAGTGCTTCCGGATCTGTTGGTCCAATGAGTCGTTCAAGCAGTTCTCGTGCAACGGCGACATTTCGATGGTGATGGTCGCCGGAGAACCCAGCCGCTGCCGACAGCGCTCGGTCGAAGTCGGATGGTTTGACGAAGATTGGGCTCGGTCCAAGAAGATCCCGTTGCGCACGCAACACCGGCTCATCGGCCACCACCGCCACCTTCGCGCCGGGCTTACTGGTGAGGGAGAGCTTGTCTGCTACGTAGCGATCAACGCTTCCGTGCCAGTCGAGATGATCCTCGCCAAGAGAGGTCACCCCAACGAGAGGAGGAACAGAGGTCAACGCTTCAGCTTGGAACGAGGAGATCTCGAGAATGGTGAACTCCGCTTCAGGAGAGAGGTCAGGGTCGTAGGGCGGATCGCCAATGTTTCCCCCCAAGACCACGCTCTCTCCGAGCCCCTCGAGCAGATGGGCCAGAAACGTCGTGGTTGTGGACTTACCCTTGGTCCCAGTGACCATCACGACACGGCTCGGATCAACCCCGCCAAACCAGAGATCGAGGGCCGAGCGAATCTCAATACCTGCAGCGTTGAGCGCAAGGACATCGTCTCGGTAGGCCGAGATCCCCGGCGTCTTGAGGACGACCTCGCAGGTCGCGAGAGCCTCAATCCCACCAGATGACGTTTGAAGGACCTCGTCGTCACCAGCTTTCGGAGCATCATCGACGACGACGGCACGGATTCCCAAGAGGTGAAGTCGACGAAGGGTTGCTCGTCCTTCAACACCGAGCCCAAACACGCCAACCTTGCGGCTTTGGAGGTCCGAGAAGGTTCGAACGTCGCTACGAGGCACGACTTCTCCGCGGGAGAGGCTGAAGCAGGGCCGCACATTGAGCAGCGCTCAAAGGATCTTCGCCGACAAGTCTCGCCAACACTGCGTTGCTTGATCGATCGTCTCTGAGCGCTGCGAGCGACGCTGCGGCCCGGCACTCAAGAGGATCTCCCACGCACTCAAACGGCTTTGCCCAGGCCGAGCGACCGATCAGGGTTTCGAAGATTGGCAGGAGCGCTTCCTGCTCTAACGGTTCTCGCCCATGGAAGATCGTTGAGAGCTCGTCTCGAGACAGGTACGGAGCGAGCACCAGATCAATGAAACAGCACTTGTCACAGACACCGCACCACTCGAGCAGTCGACCTTCTGGATCTTGGCGAAATGCCTTATTGCAACTGCGAAAACTCGAGTGGTACGTCGTCGCCTTCGAAAACGCTCTTGCTACCCAGAGTTCTGATCGCGTTCGGAGAAATGACGAGAAACTCGGTGCAGCGCCGAAGGTCTGATGGAGAATTTTTGCAAAGCCTTCCTCAAAGTCTTCTGACTTTGACCACTGATGGTTGACGTCGTTTCCCGCGTCGTCGACGAGGTTTGGATCGCTCGCCGAGTGTTCATTGGACATGAGGACGGCGTCGTGACCATGGGCCAACGCCGCTACCACCGCGAGCGCAGACAACACGCCGGTAATTGGAACGTGGCCATTCAAGTAGCCCAGTTCGGTTGAACGGTAGAGGAGGGGATCAATCTGACGGGTGGCCCGAATGATCTGGAGTCCCGTGCAAGCGGCTGGTGACTCAATCGCGGCGAAGAGATCTCCTGGACGACTGCAAATAAAGAGCCGACCAACTACCCCTGACTGCTTGACCGCCTCGACGGTGACAATTGAGTCGATGCCACCGCCAAAGGGAATGAGGGGTCCATTTGGGAGACCGGGAGGTTGAACAACATGACGCTCGGAGATTTGAGGGCCAACGACTTGGAGGTCGCTCAAGTCCAAGCCATTTCGATATGCGAACTCGCCGAGACCGTGAACGTAGAACGCTCGGAGGAATTTCGCCTCGTCGCTCGTCAGCGCGACGGCACCAGTGTCGAGGACCGGCGGAGCCAATGTCTTGTAGGCGGAGACGCCACCAAGGAGGAAGAGCCAACGAATGGCTGCTTCTACCGCTGGGTGGTCAAGTTGCGCTCCACCACCAACGGTCCACGTCTCTTGGAACTCTTGTTGGTCAACGGCATAGGTTCCGGTAATGACACCGGTTTCGTGGTTCGTAGTGACCTCGACGAAGTAGAAACGATCTCCCCTCATGCGACAGCCCGAAGGACCGCAAGTATCCCGAATCGTCCGGTTGATTGTCCATCACGGGCGCTGAAGTACTCCCCATTGGCCCGACCGGTTGCTTGGCGGTTGATCGTGAGGTTGCTCGACTTGACGCCCATGTCGACGAGTTGATCACCGACCACCCCAGCGAGATCAACATGAGGGCGAGCTCCGTCTCGATTCACTCGAAGAGACGTTCCAGTGAGTCCGAGCGCATCCACCACCTCTTCACCGACTTCAAACGCTTCGAAGCCAATCGATGGCCCGAGCATCGCTGTCAGATCCTCTGGTCGAGATCCGAGTGCTCCGAATGCTGCAAGAGCTGAGGGGACCACTCCGGAAGCGGCTCCTCTCCAACCTGCATGCACCACACCGAGCCGCCCCGCTTTTCGGTCCATGAGCAAAATCGGCACACAGTCGGCGACGAGCACACACAGGACGAGACCAGGAGTCTCGGTCACTAGACCGTCGGTTGCAGGAAGTGCGTCGTCGAGCGTTCGAGCGCCTCGTCCTCGATCACCGCTGTCAACAATGGCGACGGTGGCGCCATGGGTCTGATTTCCAAAAACGAGGTCGTCAAGCTTTGCACCAAGTTCTGCGGCCGCCCTCGACCGATTCTCAATCACCGAATCATCGTCATCACCGACATGGAGTCCCAAGTTCAAGCTGTCAAAAGGGGCTCGAGACACTCCTCCTCGACGGTTCGTGAGGTGGAAGCAAGCGGTATGCACGGCAAAACCCTACGCCGTGCCTTCACAAGATGAATGCGAGAGGTACAGACTTGTAATGAGAACCATTCTCATTTAGGCTCCTGTCGGTGAGGTTGTCCGCCCCCATATTCAGGAGTCTTCTTGTCCTCGGTGGCATCGCGCTCTCGGGGTTTTCCTTTACCGCGTGCACGTCAGTCCACCCACCTACCTCGGGGCCAAAAATCGTCGTCGCTGCGGAGCGCCAGTGGGGTGCAATTGTGTCGGCAGTCGCCGGTCCATTGGTTGTTGTTCACAACGTGATTGAGAACCCCTCGACCGATCCACACTCCTACGAGCCCACCAGTGCCGATGCC
>CAIXCS010000218.1 GCA_903918025.1 uncultured Actinomycetes bacterium | reverse complement strand
TTACTCCGAGCGGCTGGACGAGATCGGAGCCAGACCTTCCATTGGCAGCATCGGAGATTCGTTCGATAATGCACTCGCTGAGAGCGTTAACGCCCTCTACAAGACCGAACTCACAAGAGGCCCAGGGCGAGGGCCATGGAGGACCATTGATGATCTCGAACTGCAAACCCTCGCTTGGGTGCACTGGCACAACAACGAGCGTCTCCACAGCTATCTCGGCGACGTTCCGCCGGTCGAGTTCGAGGCAATCTACGATGCAACCATCAGCGAAACCTCGCTGATGGAACTCACAAGCTGAGAGTCTCCATCAAACCCAGTGCGATTCACAGAGTTCATCAACGCTCACCTGTTCAACTACTGCCAAGCCAACAAGATCACGTTCACGAGGTCTCGACCTGGCAACAAGAACGACGGAGCTCACGTTGAACAGAAGAACTGGACCCATGTCCGCCAACTCGTTGGTTACTTGCGCTTTGACACCGACAAGGAGCTGAAGGTGCTGAACGAGATCTGGCGGCTCGACCAGGTCTTCACCAACCACCTGCTTGCTCAATCGAAACTCCTTGAACGACGACGCGAAGGCTCAAAGGTCACGAAGCGCCATGACCGACCCATGACACCCGCCGAGCGCTTGGCGAGCCACGTCTCGACCAGCGAGATCACGAAGCGCCAACTCGAAGCCACCACAACGACCATTGCTCCAAAGGCACTTGGTGACGAGATCGCAACGCTGCTCATTCGTCTTGAACGACTGAGCGCCTACAAACCCAAAACCAAGCCACCAATGAACGTCAACCGGTCGTTTAACTCCAAACCTGATCCGGAGATTTTTGGTGAGGCAATGAATCAGCGTTCGCGGAGGATTTGACGTGAGGCATCAGGACATGACCATCTCGACCTGAGGAGCACCTGATCAAGTCGAGCGTCCTTCTTTGGCGGAGATACTTGCCCGTGTTAGGCGACGAATCGCTTCCTCTCGTTCAACGGCATGATCAACCATTGGTTCTGGATAGGTCGAACCAAAGAGCACCTGGTCGAACGATGCTGTACTTCTCCGCCCTTTCGAGCTCGGAACACCCTCCTGGAGTTCAGGAACCCACCGCTGTACATAGGTGGAATCTTGATCAAATCGCTTCGCCTGAAGCGTTGGATTGAACACCCTGATGTACGGCGAAGCATCTGTACCAACACCGGCGACCCACTGCCAGCCATGGGAATTGCTGGCAAGGTCACCGTCGACGAGGCAGTGAAAGAACCACCGGGCGCCCCACTGCCAGGGCAGGTGGAGATCCTTCACCAAGAAGCTCGCAGCCACCATTCGGACGCGATTGTGTAGGAATCCTTCACTCAGGAGTTGCCGCATGCCCGCGTCCACCAGAGGAAACCCCGTCATGCCCGTCGCCCAGCGGACGAATCGCTGCCGGGCCCCCTCGTCATCGTCTTGTGCAATGCCAAGTGGATGCAAATCGTTCCATGCAGAGTCTGGATTCGCAGAGAGCACGTCTGCGTAGAAATCCCTCCACCCAAGTTGGCGAAGAAACGCACGACGGCCACTGGTCCCTTGGCCAATAGCGTGAATGATCTGTCGGGGGTGCAAGGTCCCGAAGTGCAGATCGACCGAGAGCCGGCTCGTCGCGTCGTCTGCGGGTAGATCGCGCTGCTCGTCGTAGGTGTCGACAATGCTTAGGAACCGCTGAAGTCGTTGGTGCGCTGCCGACTCTCCGCCGTCTGGAAGCAACTGCAGGGCTTGCGCTTCGACAAGTTCAACCACGGGATGAACAATGAGGGGCCGGCGGGCAACCTCTTCGAGTGCAACAGAGGAGTGTGCAGTACTCCACGTTCCTCGGCTGCGTCCAAGTGGAGGTGACACCGGAAGGGTCGAAGCGACGTTCCAATACGGTGTGAAGACCTTGTACCTTCCTCCACTCCCCGTTCGAATTGAGCCCGGTGGATTGAGGTAGCAACTTCCCACTTGAACGAGTTGACGTCCAGCCTGAGAGAGCGCAGTCGCAACACCTTCATCTCGTCGAACACCATTGGGTGTTGCATCCGCGGTAACAAAGACTGAACGCGCACCAATTTCCTCTGCGAGTTTCGGCACCTCTTGTACAGGTTGGCCGAAACGAAGAACGAGCTTTCCGTCAAGGTCACGATTCAGTTGCTCGAGGCACGAGAGGAGGAAAGCTCTTCGTGCTGGCCCTGCATGATCAAACAGCGCTGGATCAACCACGAAGAGTGGGAGCACCGATCCTTCACCCGCATCATCGATTGCTGCTTGAAGCGCTGGATGATCGTGAAGGCGCAAATCGCGCCGAAACCAGAAAATTGTTGATTGCGCTACCAAGAAGTCGTCGTCCGTAACGATCGGAGCCTGCGGTCGAGATGCTGCTCGATCGCCTCTGTGGCAAGGCTCGCAACTTCCAACGACGCTTGGGTGGGCTGCCCGGTGAGTACTCCTTTGAGTCCACCATGCAAAATGCGTTGCAAGACCTCCAGCGCTTCAGGTGACACTGGCCGACCGCGCCGACAATTGCCGCAGAGCATCCCGCCTTCCATCAGTGCGAAGGAGACGAGTGGCCCCGCTGATCCGCACGACGCACAGCAACGCACTTCTGGTCCTGCGCCTTCGGCAACTAAGACCTTGAGAAAGAAGGCAGGCGCAATCAGTTGCGGAATCACACTGAGATCGTTAAACGTGGTCAGGACATTCGCAACCATCTGAAAGAGTCGCTCATCTTCGTGGTCGTCTTGGACAAGTTGGTCCGCAACTTCAAGGACGGACATTGCCCCGGTAATCCGATCAAGGTCACCTCGAAGATTGGCGTAACCCTCGAGGAGATCAACTTGATTCACAATGCCGAGATCACTCCTCCCCTTCCACACGACCACATGCACACGGCTCATTGGTTCGAGTCGGCCACCGAGTTTCGACCGCGGGCGCCGAATACCCTTCGCCATCGCACGAACCTTGCCGGACGATTTCGTGAGCATTACGACAATTCGGTCCGCCTCGCCATAGGCGTATGACCGAAGCACAATCGCTTCGTCTTTGACCTGGCTCAAGCGTCACCTCGGCCCGTCACTGAGGTGTCCGTCGACGAAGGTTCCTCTTGCTCAAGATCTGGCCGACGAAACTTTGGCAAGGCCCGAAGAGCGGGAAAGGCTTTGGAACCAGCCACAATCAAGACCACTACCGCTGCGGCACTGAGCAAGAACTCGATCGCTGGCTGGAAACCATTGAATGCCATCCAGCAGACGAAACCACCGAGCAATAGTCCAAAGATGATGGTGATCCGAGTGACGATCACGATGAAAGTCCGCCATAGCGACGTTGACGCTGTTGGAACTCCAGCACGCTCGCGTAGAGATGCTGGCGGCGAAAATCTGGCCAGAGCACCTCGGGAAACACGAACTCCGAGTAGGCGGTTTCCCAGAGAAGGAAGTTCGAGACACGCTGTTCGCCCGAGGTTCGAATGACCAAATCAGGATCTGGAAACTCTGGATGGTAGAGATACCGACCAATAGTGCGATCGTCAATCTTCGAAGCAGGAATACCAGACTCGACGATTTGGCGGACGGCATCAGTAAGTTCCGCCCGCCCGCCGTAGTTAAACGCGAGCGTCAACGTCAAGGTCGTGTTCTTCGCGGTCATGAATTCGGTCTCTTCCATGCGCCGCAGGACCTTCCTCGGCACCCGCCAATCCCGACGACCGGAGAACTCCATTCGCACGCCTTTGGCCGAGAATTCCTCGCGGCGTCGAAGCAGAAGATTCTCGTTGAAGTTCATGAGGAACTTGACTTCATCGGCAGGCCGGCGCCAATTTTCCGTACTGAACGCGAAGAGGGTCAAATACCGAACGCCAAGGGCAAGTGCACCATCGACAGCGTCCACAATGGCTTCTTCTCCGGCCGCATGGCCTTCTGTTCTCGGAAGACCACGCTGGTTCGCCCACCGTCCATTGCCATCCATGACACAGGCAATATGGACTGGAACCTTGAGCACATCAATCTGGGTCGGCACGTCGTCGGGCAAAGGACGTTCCACCTGGGCAGGTGGGTGGTGTCGGTTTCGTCCAAGTCGTGCCACGCCTAGAACCTACCTACTCATGAGGGCGCGGTCAGCGTGATTGCAGCCACTACGGTTCGATCGTGCCTTTGCAACCCCCACGTCTCGAGGACGAAGCTGCCCTCGAACGGGCAGCAACGCTTCTTCATCAAGCCACCCAAACGCTTCCCGGTGGAGGGGAGCGTCGCCTCGGTCAAGAGCAGATGGTTGTCGCCGTTGCCGAGGCAATTTCAGGCCAACGCCACCTCGTCATTGCCGCAGGAACGGGAACAGGCAAGTCACTCGCCTATCTCCTTCCCTCGGCATTTGCTGGCACACCGGTCATCATCTCGACCGCAACGAAAGCGCTCCAAGATCAGCTCATCGCTCAAGACCTTCCTCTCGTTGCCGCTACGACGAGGGAGGACCTCACCTTTTCCGTCCTGAAAGGCAGGTCGAACTACGCCTGCTGGTTGAAACTTGCCGATCTTGAGTCTCAGGGTTTACAGGCATCGTTGGCTGAGACCGATAATGATCGGCCTTCTTCACTCACTCCTGGACGCTTTAAGCAACAGCTTGAGTCGTTGATTGCCTGGGCTGAGGACTCAACCTTCGGGGATCGAGCAGAGCTCGTTGAAGAACCCGACGAAAAAGTCTGGCAAATGGTGTCGTCCACTCCACAGGAGTGTCCTGGAGCAGGTGCGTGCTCTGAGGCCTACCGATGTTTCACCGAACAAGCGAAAGCTCGAGCCGCAACTTCGGACATTGTGGTGGTGAATACCGCGCTCTACGGTGCTCACCTCGCTTCCGGGAAGCAGCTGCTCCCACCTCATTCAGTCGTGATCTTTGATGAAGCCCACGAACTCGAGCAGATCTTCTCTACCACCCTTGGCACGGACCTCTCGGCCGCCCGGTTTCACCGACTGGTTGCAACGGCGAGGACGGCCATTCCAAAGTCTGCGGTTGACCTCGTTGTTGAGATTGATCGGCTCGGCGATGAGTTGACGGCGCTCTTGGAAGGAAGGCCTGGAGAACGGGTCCTTGATGGAGAGGGATCACCACAACTTCGAAGCTTTTTCCTCCGAGCCGAGGCAAAGGTGAAGGCACTGCTTGAGGCACTTCGAGGTGATGGAGAGGGCGCAAGTGGTTCAATGCGGCGTCAGGCAAGTATGGGCGCTGCAACCCACCTCATTGGCGACCTCCAACGATTCTCAACATGTGGCGACGACGAGGTCGCATGGATTTCTGACAACCTGCGCAGACCAATGCTCAATTTGGCTCCAATTGACCTCGGCCCCACGCTTAAGAACCTGCTGTGGGGAGACGTCACCGCGATTTTGACCAGCGCAACCATTCCGAACAACTTGGCGGCACGTGTAGGAATTCCTGCGGATTTGGTCGAGGAACTCGATGTTGGTTCGCCCTTTGACTACGAAAACCAGGCCCTGCTCTACGTTGCCAAGCACCTTCCGGATCGAACGAGCGACGCGGCTGAACCGGCGATCATTGAAGAGCTCGTCATCCTGATTGAAGCTGCCGGAGGACGAACACTTGCCCTGTTCACCTCAAAGCGCTTCATGGAAATAGCAGCAGCAGCCGTTCGAGAACGAGTCAACCCGACCATTCTCGTCCAAGGCGAAGGTCCGAAGAATCGCCTGCTCGAACAGTTCAGAGAAGACCCGGCGACGTGTCTCTTTGCGACGATGGGATTTTGGCAAGGGGTTGACTTGCCAGGAGAGACCTTGAGTTTGGTCACCATTGATCGACTTCCCTTCAACCGTCCCGACGACCCGTTGCTCATGGCCCGCAGAGACCGCGCAGGTGAGAATGCCTTTATGACGGTCGATGTTCCTCGAGCGGCAGCCCTCCTCGCTCAAGGCGCAGGACGACTCATTCGAACGGCGACTGATCGAGGTGTTGTTGCGGTGTTCGACTCGCGACTCGCGACCAAGGGCTACCGGCGAGAATTGCTGGCTGAACTCCCGCCCATGAAACGAACCGTCAATCGAGATGAAGTGGTCGAGTTCTTAGAAAGACTCCGGGGTTAGTAACCCAAGCGATCGAGGGCTTCATCGCGTCGCTGCCAATGTTTCTCAACCTTGACGAAGAGCTCAAGGAACATCTCTGCTGCGAATGCCTCTCGCACGGCAACACCAACATCGTGGAGCACGGCTCCACCTTTGCCAATAACGATGCCCTTCTGGGAATCTCGTTCCACCAAGATTTCTACTTTGACCCTCGGCCATTCCCACTCGCTCACTCGACAGGCAATGGAGTGGGGCAACTCATCATGGGTTCGATGAAGCAACTGCTCCCTCACGAGTTCGGCCAATTGCACCGCTTCTGGCGAATCCGTCGTGACGTCTGTCGGGTAGTACGCGGGTCCTTCAGGGAGGGACTTGACGACCTCCGCGAGCAAGACGTCGACACCTTTGCCGGTCTTGGCTGAAACCGGGAAGTAATCGACATTCACTCGGTCGAATCCCTTTTGGGCGAGCAATTCATCAACCACCGAACTCACTGAAAGGAGGCGTTCGGCAATCTGTTCAAATGACGTGCGATCAACCTTGTTGACGACCACCTTGAGGGCTGCCTTTGATCGGTTCCCAACCGCCGCAATCGACCGCTCGAGGACCATTCGGTCACCAGGTCCAATGGCGTTTCCCGCTTCGACCATTGCAACGACAACGTCGACGTCGGAGAGTGCGTCGAGGGCTGACTCATTCAACCGGTTGCCGAGCGTCGTTTTTGGTTTATGAAGACCCGGCGTATCAACGAAGATCACCTGAGCGCCCTCAATGGAGTGAATGCCTCGTATTTGGAACCTCGTGGTGTTGGGCTTTGACGAGACGATGGAGACCTTGTCGCCAACGAGTTGGTTCACCAGCGTGGACTTGCCGACATTTGGTCGACCAACAATCGTGCAGAAACCACTTCGATAGGTTGCGGGTCGCGGGAGTTCGTCACCGAACAGGTCATCTCGAACGTAGGGAATGCCGTCTTTGTCGTAGAGAACTTCGCCAAGGTGACCGGAGAATGTTTCATCGTCTTCTTCGTCATCGTCATCGTCATCGTCGACGTCGACGTCGACGTCAAAGCCTTCTTGCGTGACCTCACGCTCCGAAGAGAAGGCGTTGCTCTCTGACTCTTCGTGAGCAGACGATGGCATCCCTGCTGGTACGTCGATGTTCGATGGATCTGAAGAATGGATCTCCG
>CAIXCS010000217.1 GCA_903918025.1 uncultured Actinomycetes bacterium | reverse complement strand
GCAAGATCGTGGTGGCCGGAGCTTTCAGATGAGAGAGTGCCCCGTCGATATCAATGGTCACCGGAGTCGTCGTGTCGGAGACTCCTCCAATCAAGAGGACCGGGGCCGTGATCGCGGCGAGGTCGGCGCGTTCCACAGGGCTCAGGTATGGCTGGAATCCCATGACCCCTGTCACCCCATACTCAGTTCCCTGCGTGCCGGCGAACGCAAAAGCGGTATAGGCGCCATAGGAATGTCCAGCAACAACGACATGGTCTCGTCGCAGCGGCAGTCCTGGGAAGAGAGGGCCGTCCTCAGCGAACAGGCACGTGAGGAGGAAGGCAAGGTCGCCAACGCGCTGACGTTCATTGGTGCGATCGTCAACTTGGGTCCCGAGGAGCCAGTCGGCCATCGTGTCCCCTGGGTGATCGAGCGAGACGACGACATGTCCGCGTGAGGCAAGTGCCTCACAGAGTTGACTGTAGGCAAGGCGATTCCCAGAACGACCATGCGAGAAGACAATGAGCGAGTGGGCTGAGGCTGCAGGGTTCGCGTGGTCACCTGCTACCGAGGTAAAGCCAATACCAGGAAGCAGTTCATAGGTAGACAATGGGGACTCGGCTGTTGCGGGATACCAGCAATCGACGCCGAGAAGGCGATTTGATCGATCGGGGTCAGCAACCATGGTGATCTGTCGACCAATTGGTTGCGCGGACCCAGCGAGAGGGTTTGGCACGGCGATGATTGCGTTCATCTGTCCACTTTGCCACTCCAACAAGGGTTAACGAGCGCTTCCCTCGTCTAAGTTTCGGAAATGAGCCGAGACATCATTGATGAGCACCTGATTGCAGGTCTTCATGTCGTTGCTCTTGAGCGAGGCGGGTATCCACACGAGCATGCTCACCCGCATGTTGCCGCCCAAGTAGGAACCATCTCAGGCCTTCTCGAAGCCAACTACGACGGAACCTTGGCAATGGAGGACCTGCTGCAGCGTGGTGACTTCGGAATCGGCACCGTGGACGGACTCGCAGGTGAGCTCATGGTGCTTGATGGTGAGGCCTTCCTGGCAGATCTCGATGGCGACGTCTCACCAGTTCCAGGCGAGGTGACGACGCCGTTTGCCGTTGTGTGCCCATGGGAGGAGGGAAGCACCGTCACGGCGTCGGGACTGAGAGAGGAGCTTCTGGAAGTTGTGCGAGAACTCGGACAGGGCCACCCGGTTCTTGCAATCTGCATTGAGGGTACCTTCAAGCAGGTCGCTCTTCGGAGTGTCAAGCGACAGTCAAAGCCCTACCCTCCGCTCGTTGTCGCGGTGGGGGAGCAACACGAATTTCGAGAGATGGAGACTCGAGGAACGATTCTTGGCTTCTCGTTTCCAGCCGCTCTCGGAGGCATTGAAGTCCCTGGCGAACACCTGCACTTCATCTCCAATGATCGCCATCGAGGTGGCCATGTCCTTGATTTCGACCTTCGTCAGGGAACCGTGACCGTCGTCATCGTCGAGGATCTCCACGTTGAAGTTCCTGCCGGTTTCGTGTTCGGGAAGCCAGAAGCTAATCAACTTTCGGATATCAAGACGGTTGAGGGCGGAAGGTAGCTCTTGGCGAAATCGGCCAAGACTCTCCGGAGTTCGATCGTCGTCCGATCCGCCTTTGTGTGCACCTCTCCATTGAGATCTAGCGGGAGGATGAGTTCCTCATAGGTTGACTGGATCTTCAGATCTTCTTCTATGACCGCGAGCTCGAAGGCGATGGCCTCATCCATCCTGGAGGTGGAATCCTCAAGATCATTGCGCCAGAGCGATGAGTAGATCCGAACTGTGGTTGCCGTTTCGGGAGTCAAGAAGAACCCAATGACGTTGGTTCCCCCGGCATCAAGAAAGTCAATGGTCAACGTGAGGTGGAATGGAGCGGTGTAACGGTAGGTGAGTGCTCGCTGTTGGAGCAGAGGCCGCAGGCCGAGCACCACTCCAGGGTCTTCTCGATTGGAGAACAGGTGTTGGTGGCGGGCAGTGAAGGATCTCTCCTCCCGAATGACCTCAAAGTGCGGGACTGCCACCTCGGCCTCGGCGCCAAACGTCTCGGAATGAACGAATGGGAAGTGAGCGACATCGAGAAAGTTGTCCGCAAGAAGGCCAGCCGAGCCACGAGTTGTCAGGACCGGCAAGTCGCCTCGTATGAAAGCAGGATCAGCATCTTCTGCAACAACTGGTAGGGGAGTGGAGGGGCTTTCAAGAGCGATGAAGATCATGCCGAAACGCTCTTCAGTCGCTGCTGGAGTCTCGAGGTGAGCTCGAGGAGGTAGTGGAGACCCAAGAGGCACGGCTGGAATCTCGACTGCGATCCCCTGTTCGTTGAATCGCCAACCGTGATAGGGGCACTGAAGGGTCCCCTCAGCATCACAGGACCCGAGTGATAGCCGAGCACGACGATGGGGACACCGGTCACGAGCCACCACCACCTTGCCGGTCGGTCCGCGATAGGCAAGATACGACACATTGAGAAGGAGAAACACTGCCGGTTGGGAGGTCAGTTCATTCGAGCGGCACAGCACATGCCATCCGCTGCGAAGTGACGGGTGGAGATTGTCCATTTCGAGCGCCACGTTCCTTACCCTACTGATCTGGCAAGTGACCTCCCACGTTCGAAGCGTTTCTCGGGCTACCGTTGAACGCCTGAGGGCACCTATGCCAACCACTCGCTTTCTTACAATCAGTCACTTCGACCCTGACCCTCTGGTCAATGGATTCACGGCGCGCTATGAGTCGGTCTCACGGGCTGGTCGTCAACTTGGCAGTGTTCAACAGCTGAGTATTGGACCCTTCGGCAGTGGGGCGTCGATCGAGGTTGATCCCGTTGTCTTCACCACCGGCCGTGAAGGGCGCCTTCAACGACTGCGATGTGCTCTTCGGTTCGGCGGCCCCTTGGCTACCGCTCGAAGAACGCTCAGAGACGCAGTTCTGGCTGCTGAGGTCGACGTCGTTCTTGGGTTTACGTACATGAACCCGGAACTTCTTGGTGCTCTTGCTCGGGTCCTGCCGACGTATGCGTTCGTGGAAGAGCGACCGAAGTCATTTGGGTATCAGAGTTCTATTCGAACGAATTGGTGGTCTCGTTTAGCCGCAACGGTCGAACGCACTGCCCTTCGACAGCTTCTTGGACCGGTTCGCTCGATTGTGGTCATTCAACCTGGCGAGGTAGTTGCAGCGGAAACCAGATGGCACCGTAAGGCAGTCGTTATTCCTCATGCGGTGGCGAGCTTGGCGCCCTTTGATGGTCCTCGTGGTGATGCCGTCGACATCTTGTGTGTTGGCAACTTCATCGAACGAAGAAATGCTGAAGGACTTCGGTTGATTCTCGATGCCCTCGATGCCCTTCAACCGGCGAGTGACGCAACTGTTGCGGTGATCTCTCGGTCGGGAGTCGCGCGCGAGCTCATTGAGTATCGAGGAGAGCGGCTCACGGTGAGGGGAGGAGTCGACAATCTCGCACCTGAGTATGCCGGAACGACCATCGTGCTCGTTCCCTCGTTTGTTGCTTGGGGAGCAAAAACCACCATCTTGCAAGGCTGGTCGGCTGATCGACCAGTTGTGACCACTACGGCTGCCGCCTCAACGGTTGGTGCCGTCGACGGAGAGACGGTTCTCGCTGGGTCTACGCCACTCGACGTGGCGAATCTCCTTGTTGCGCTCCTGCAGGATCGACAACTACAACTTGCGATTGCCGCCTCTGGGTATTCGCACGTGATCGCTGCTCATGGCGATGCAGCGATTCTCGAGGCACTTCGTTCACTGCTCGATGGAAGCAGTCATGAGTAATTCGGGTACCTGGCTCATTGATCTCGATGGAGTGGTTTGGCTATCTGGTGAAGAAATTCCTGGAAGTGCTGCGGCACTTGATCGGCTTCGCACTGCAGGTGAATCGCTCTTGTTCGTGACGAACAATTCAGCACCAACGGTGGAGCAGCTCCTTGGAAGGCTCGCAAAGATCGGTATTTCAGCAACACGAGATGAAGTGCTCACCGCAGCTCAAGCAGCAGCCTCGTTGATTTCGCCTCACCATTCCGTAGTCTGCCTCGCTGATGGCGGCGTTCGAGAAGCCCTTGAGGAGCGACTGATCGCCATCACCTCTCAAGCAGAGGCCGACGCGGTAATCGTTGGATGGACAGAGTCATTCAGTTACGACACCATTGCAACGGCTGCGACGGCTGTCAGAAGCGGAGCAAGGTTCATCGGGACCAATTCGGACGCCACACATCCGACACCTCGAGGACTCATGCCGGGAACCGGTGCGATTATCGCAGCGGTAGAGGTCGCCAGTGGAAGGCCGGCAGAATACGCGGGGAAGCCATACCAACCAATGGCGGACATGGTTCGGTCGAGGACGAACACGATCACCATGGCAGTTGGCGATCAGTTGGCAACTGATGGAGTCTTTGCAGAACGACTTGGTGTTCCGTTTACGCTGGTGTTGTCAGGAGTCGATCAGACAGCAGCACCCAAAACTGCGACAGCCGATCGGCTTGAGATGGTGGTTGACCGTTGGTTGGAGGCTCAATGAGTTCAGTTCCACGAAGTCACCGGACCACCCCACTTTGGGTCCGCCTCAGAGCGGCGCTCGAGACTTCCGTTGTGGTTCAGCGTGGTCGGATGAGCGCGCTCATGAAGGAGGCGGAGCGACGAGGGGAGCACTTTCTCACCAATCGAACTGTTCCCGAGAGCGATGAAGGTTCCGTGGAAGAACAGTGAGTACGTCGAGGACCCGTCTAGACCTTGCGTTGGTGAAGCGCGGTTTGGTTGAGTCTCGAACGCTTGCTCAAGCAGCAATTGAGTCTGGCGTGGTCTTGGTAAACGGCTCCATCGCTCAATCAGCCAGCAGAGGAATTGCGGCGAGTGATCAGGTTCAGGTCTCCGCTCCAGCAAAGCGCTTTGTCAGCCGCGGCGGAGAGAAGCTTGATCGTGCTCTCGATTACTTTGGAATCGACGCTGCCGATCTCGTTGCACTCGATGCCGGAGCGTCGACCGGAGGGTTCACCGATTGCCTGCTCAAGCGGGGCGCACGTCTTGTCT
>CAIXCS010000216.1 GCA_903918025.1 uncultured Actinomycetes bacterium | reverse complement strand
CGACGACGAGGTGCCCGAGAGACGCAAGATGTTCGGCGGTGGCTCGACCAATTGCTCGGCCTGCTCCGGTAATGAGAATTCGCATGGCCAAAATCTATGCGTCACTTCAGCCCCAAGGGATCGAACTAGCGAAGTTCTCCAAGTTGGCTGGCAATGAGCGCCTGATCTTCTGGATCGACAATCAACGAAATCCGACGATCTCCCTCAGTCATCCAGGCCTCAAATGATGCGCGACGTCACCAGCGGCCTTCGCTGCCCTTGCCATGCCTTCGGCGTGGCTCGCCTGCATCCAGTCTGGGAACTCCTCGGTGGTAGCCGCCTCGGCCAATTGCGCGAACTCGACCGACAATGCGCCATAGGTGGATCGGTCACGACGTTCAGCAATCGAGGCAGCAGCGCGACTCGCCATCCAGTCGGCCATGGCTACTTGTTCGGGTCCCCCGGCAAGTTGCCATAGGTATCGAGATGTCAACGCACATCCAAGCAGCTCGACATCTTGTTCAGGCGTTCGATCTGGAGTCTCGAGGAGCGTCCAGCACCGATTGAACGTCTCTTTTGCCCCGGCCTTTGCGATCTCAGTTTCCATGCCGAAAAGATACCAATGGTTCTTGAGCGTTCGCCTGCCTCGCCAGTTCCTGACAACTGTTCAGCCTCCAAGAGAACCCAAAGAGCTGCGAACCGCAAAGCTCGGCTGCTTCACCCCCACCAGCGCGGCAAGCAGCATGACCATGGTCACTAGGGTCCGAAGCGCCCCCCACAGAATCTCGGTCTTCAATGAACCTCGTCGCGATTGTTCTCTCATGGCTCTTGGCCCTCGTCTGCTTGGCGTCAGCCGCGCTTGACTTCACCCACAACAAAGAGGTCGTCGCAACACTCAAGCGCCTTGGCTGTCCAGATGGCTTTGAACGAATCGCTGGAGGCGTGAAGCTCTTGGCGGCGATTGGGCTCATTGGATCGATGATCCTCTCTCACCGAAGCGCAGCATTTTCTGTCGTAACCGCCGTGTGCCTTGCGGTCTACTTCGCTCTCGCTGTGGTGATGCACCTTCGAGTAAAGGACGCAGCAAAGGAACTCCTCGCTCCCGCCGGGCTCATGGTCTTGTCGTTGGCGTTGGCGATAGCGGCCTAACGCGGGAAGTTGCTCAACGAATCCCGCTTCGGCTCACCGTCAAGAACGAAGGACTCGGTGATGGTCAGGTGCGGACCTAACTCGTCTTTCACCATGGTTGACCGAGGGCACCGCGAGGGTGCCCCTCCCAGCCTCAAGGACTCGGTGCAACCCAGTCAGGAATTGGTTCGATCACCGCTTGGGTGATCGCTGCAAGCGCCATACTCTGTGGCGTCCAACTCTGGAGGCTGCCACCAGGTCCGGTGGGAAGGTCAATGAGCTTCATCGAGTCATGATCGACGAGGTCTCGGAGCGAGCAGCCTTCAACAATCGACGATGCGGCGATCGTAAACATCTCGATCGTGTAGCCATTGCGAAACCGGAAACCGAGAGAATCCAGCGCATGGTTGTAGAAGTTGACTGCTGATTGGTCGATCTCCCTGTAGGTCCCACGGAGTGCGTCATGGATTTCCTTTCGGGCGGCGCTGCGGTTTCCAGATGCCGAGAGCGCCCAAACACCAATCCAGGACTTCCACAATTCCGACGTCCGAAGTACTTCACTTGCGAAGTTTCCTGCAACTCGAACGATGTTCAAGAGACATTCGGTCCGGGCCTCAACGCTCGACAGGTCTGCATCGCTCATGGCGTCAGCGAACAAGCCGAGTGACGCTCCGCTGAGATCAGCGGCTCCATTGGTCGCAATCGACTTCAAGACTTCAGTTTGGAAGTCTTCTTGGGAGTCGAAGACACGCTTAATCACTGAAGCGTGGGACAACGTGACCGCTTGGTTCTCCTTCAAGTAGGAGAAGACACGCTTAAAGGTGAGATGTTCGGCCCCATTGGCCAAGCCCTCTGAGGCAATGATGGCCAAGCCGGCTTCGACCAGAAGTTCCCGAATCTGCTCAGAACTCCGACGAGGGCCTCGAGACGATGGACGACTTGCATTGATGTTCACAGTGCTTCGCAGCCTACGCACTTGGAGAGATGAACGTCACT
>CAIXCS010000215.1 GCA_903918025.1 uncultured Actinomycetes bacterium | reverse complement strand
TGAAGACGGGCCCACGCATCAGCCAATTGAACACCTAGCCTCGCTACGCGCCATGCCGGGCCTCGAAGTCTTTCGGCCAGCTGACGCAACGGAAACCGCTGGAGCGTGGAGTGCTGCGGTTCACGCCTCAGGCCCAGTCGCTTTGTGTCTCTCGAGGCAGAATCTGCCGGTTCTTGAGGGGTCGGACGCTTCAAAGGTGCTCTCCGGCGGCTACGTCCTCAATTCAGAAGTCACGAGTCCGGACGTCGTGCTCATTGCAACCGGTTCCGAGGTCAGCCTCTGCGTCGAGGCAGCGACAGCCCTTGAGGCATCAGGCATCTCAGTTCGGGTGGTCTCGATGCCGTCACTGACAAGATTTCTCCACGCCACCCTCGAATACCGTTCGAGTGTCCTACCGCCAGGAGTCCCCACCATTTCAGTCGAAGCTGGAAGTACCTTCGGATGGTCGAGCGTGGCAGATCAGAGTATTGGGATTGATCGGTTCGGTCTTTCGGCGCCCGCCCCGGCGGTCTTTCAAGCACTGGGAATCACGATCGAGGCCATCGTCGAACGTGCGACGACTCTTACCCGAGGAGGCAAGTCATGACGAAGCTTCAAGAACTCTTCGACGAGGGTGGACAGAGTCCTTGGCTCGACAATCTTCGACGAGACTGGATCGAGGACGGTCAACTCGCCGCGCTGATTGCGCGTGGGGTGCGCGGAATCACGTCGAATCCAACTATTTTCGCAAAGGCAATTTCTGGTTCAGACCGCTACGACGAGCAATTCGGCGCAGCCATTCGTTCGAAGAGCCCACAAGAGGCCTATTGGGATCTCGTCTCCACTGACATTGAAGCCGCGATGAAGTTGCTGCTTCCTGTGTATCACCAGTCGGGAGGTCATGACGGCTACGTATCCTTGGAGGTTGCGCCAGCGCTTGCACACGACGCAGACGCAACCGTTGAAGCTGCCCTCGAGCTACGAGGTCGCATTTCAGGACCCAACCTGATGGTCAAGGTTCCTGGAACAGAGGAAGGTCTCATTGCACTCCGTTCGCTCGTCGGTGCAGGACTCTCGATCAATGTGACGTTGCTCTTCTCCATTGAGCGCTACGACCTTGTCGTCGAGGCCTATCTCAGTGGCCTTGAAGATGCACTAGCCGCTGGCGCGGATGATCTCCGCTCAATTGCGGGGGTTGCCTCATTCTTCGTGAGCAGAGTTGATTCTGAAATCGACAACCGTCTTGCAGAGAACGGTTCAAAGGCTGCGCTCGACGCTCAAGGCAAGGCAGCCGTCGCTCAGGCACACGTCGTCTACGACCACTTCCGTCACCTCTTCAGCGGTCCCCGTTGGGAGGCACTTGCTGCGCACGGCGCTCAGGTTCAGCGGCCACTGTGGGCTTCCACCTCAACCAAGAACCCTTCCTATCCAGACCTGCTCTATGTCGACAACCTGATTGGGCCACACACAGTCAATACGTTGCCTGATGCCACGCTCGAGGCTTTTGACGATCACGGAAAAGTTGCGCTGACGATTGCACATGACGTCGCCGGAGCGACGGCGATTCTCGATGGCCTTGCGACCTTCGGTGTTTCTTTAGACGAGGTGGCGAACAAACTCGAGAGCGAAGGTCTCCGCTCCTTCGAGCAATCCTTTGATGACCTTCTCCTCGAGTTAGAGGCCAAGGCTGCTCAGCTCAAATGAGTCAATCAACGGCTGACCAACTCCTCTCACGGCTTCTTGATCGTGACTGCACCCTCTGGCCTCCTAACTCGGTCGCGCCGAACCGGTTGGGATGGTTGACCTCTCCAACGTGGATGCAGGAACGTTCCGAAGAGCTCATGGCTTGGGCGGCTACGGTCGCGCAATCAAGAGTGCTCCTTCTTGGAATGGGTGGCTCTTCGCTCGGGCCACTCGTGCTCGCCGGCAGCGATGGGAGAGGCGGGAAATTTTCAAGAAGCGCTCGCTCCCTCACGGTGGTCGACACCACCGATCCTTCGACAATCGATGGTCTTGACTTTGAAGACACCATCGTCATCATCTCCTCCAAGTCAGGTTCCACGCTTGAAACCGAAGTCCTGTTTGACTTCGCCTTCGACCGAATTGGTGATGCATCACGATTCGTGATCGTTACCGATGCGAAAAGTCCCCTCGCCCAGAGAGGATCGGCGCTTGGGGTCTCGAGAGTCTTCGAAAATCCCAGCGATATTGGTGGGCGTTTCTCATTGTTCAGCTACTTCGGCATGGTTCCAGCTGCACTCTTGGGGTACGACATCAACGCATTTTGCACGGCTGCACTGGCGACCGACCTCGGTGCCGCAGCCGCTCTTGGCGAAGGATTGGGCAGCGCGGTTGGCAGAGGCCAAGACAAACTCTTCATCACCTCTCATCCTGATGTTCCTCGTTTTGGCCTCTGGGCAGAACAGCTCATTGCCGAGTCAACCGGCAAGGACGGAACAGGGTGTATTCCAGTTCCAACAAAGTCCGCGACGAGTTCGGCTGACCGATTTGTCCTCTCACTGCCCTTTGATGACGTAACTGACCTTGCTCAGGCATTCTTTGGTCTTGAAGTGGCGATTGCGATTTGTGGATCCGTTCTCGGTGTCGATCCCTTCAACGAGCCAAATGTCACCGAATCAAAGGAACGAACGCTCGATCGCTTGAGTGGGATTTCTACGACTGCTATCCCAACACTTGAGCTTGATGCAGTTACCGATTGGCTTTCAGAGGCCTTCGAGCGGGGCGCCTACCTCACCGTGCAGGCATACGTTCCGTTTGCTCAAGAACAAGACCTTGAAGAGTTACGAGATCAGTTGGCCGCTCGATATCGCCCGATCGCCGTGACCGCTGGCTTTGGCCCTCGATATCTGCACTCAACTGGCCAGTTGCACAAAGGGGGTCCTAACTCCATCGTCGCGCTCCAAGTCGTCGGTCGCGCTGCGCCATCACTTCCGATTCCAGGACGATCATTCGATTTCAACACACTCATGAGGGCGCAGGCGGACGGCGATTATGACGCCTTGGTCGCGAGGAAACGAACCGTCGCTAGGGTCGTCGTGGACGACGTGGGGTCGTTACTTCGCATCGTGATGGGATCGCGTCCATGAAGATGACCGCTACTCGGCTGACGAGAATCGAAGCACAAGAGTGGCTTGCGGCTCCCCTCGACGAGCTCTTGGCCGCTGCGACACTGATCCGACGAGAGGCATTCGGTCTCCTGACGACGTATTCACCAAAGGTCTTCATCCCCCTCACCATGTTGTGTCGTGATCGATGCGGGTACTGCACCTTCGCAAAGGCGCCAGCCAGGCTCACCTCGCCCTACCTCTCTCCGGAAGAAGTCCTCGCTCTTGCCCAATCGGGTGCTGAGGCGGGTTGTGCGGAGGCACTCTTCACCCTTGGCGAAGCACCCGAAGACCGCTACGACGTCGCTGCGGAGTGGCTGAAGGCCAATGGCTATGCATCGACCACCGACTACCTCGCGGCGATGTGCAAATTGGTGCTCGACGAGACCGGTCTACTCCCCCATGCCAATGCGGGTGCGATTAGTGAGGCCGAACTTCTTGCCCTTCGGGCCGTCACCGCAAGCCAAGGAATGATGCTTGAATCCCTTCGCCCAGATCTCGACGCCCATCGGCTCGCCCCCGACAAGGTTCCAGCACGTCGCCTAGAGACACTTGAGGCTGCAGGACGCCTCCAGATTCCCTTCACCACCGGAGTCCTCATTGGTATTGGCGAGGAACTACCAGATCATCTCGACAGTCTCTTCGCCATTGCGGAGAGCCATGCTCGCCATGGACACATCCAAGAAGTCATTGTTCAGAACTTTCTCCCGAAGCCCGGTACGGCAATGGCGACTTGGCCCGCGGCAGATGATGAGGCCTTCTTGCGCGTCCTTGCTCTTGCGCGTCTCATTCTCCCGACCTCGATCCACTTGCAGGCACCTCCGAATCTCTCCGCAGATTTCGGCACACTGCTCTCCGCAGGGATTGATGATTGGGGTGGCATTTCGCCGGTGACCGCCGATCATGTCAACCCCGAACGAGCCTGGCCTGCTCTCGATACGTTGCAACAAGTGACCGAGTCAAGCGGTTATCTGCTTGCTCCCCGATTGACGATCTATCCAGAATTTGCACGCGAGCCAGATCGCTTCCTCGACGCGCAGGTAAAGACCGCGGTCATGAGACTCTCCGACGCGGATCAACTCGCCCGTGATCACCGGTGGTCATCAGGTTCCGACTTTGAACCACCAATTGTCCTTCGTTCATCGGGACCAGTTCGACGAGAAGTGACCGAACTGCTCGACAGCATCGACTCTGGACACCGAACGACCGAAGAAGACTTGGTGTTGCTCTTCAGTGCACGCGGCTCGGAAGTTGGAGCCGTCGCTGAGCTGGCTGATCAGTTTCGAAAGACCGTTTCTGGCGAGGACGTCACCTTCGTCCATAACCGCAATATCAACTACACCAATGTGTGCACGTTCAAGTGCAAGTTCTGTGCCTTCTCCAAGGGGCCTCTCTCGCTGAATCTCCGGGGCGACCCCTATCTCCTTGATCTCGATGAGATCACGAGACGCGTTGCCGAAGCAGAAGAACTTGGTGCCACTGAAGTCTGTCTACAAGGTGGGATTCATCCAAACTTCGACGGGGAGTACTACCTCGACGTCCTTCGGGCCGTGCGGAAGGCCTCAACGACCATCCACATCCATGGTTTCACTGCTTTAGAGGTGACCGAAGGTGCCCGCAGAAGTGGCGTCTCGCTTGCCTCGTACTTGACCGACCTCAAAGAGGCAGGACTCCGGACATTGCCCGGGACTGCTGCCGAGATTCTCGATGACGAAGTTCGAAAGATTCTTTGCCCAGACAAGGTCAATACCGAACAGTGGCTCGAGGCACATCGGGTTGCCCATGGCGTAGGTCTGCGTTCCAACGTCACGATCATGTTCGGTGCTGTCGAGCAACCCGCTTCCTGGGCGAAACATCTGATCGTGACGAGGGATCTCCAAGACGAGACCGGCGGATTCACTGAATTTGTTCCACTTCCCTTCGTCCACATGGCGACCCCCATCTATCTCCAAGGGAAGTCGCGGCGTGGGCCGACGTTCCGAGAAACACTGCTCATGCATGCAGTAGGTCGGATCGCCTATCACGGTTCAATTGACAACATCCAGGTCAGTTGGGTGAAGCTCGGTGCCGACGGCGTTCGTCAGATCTTGAAGGCAGGGGCGAATGACATGGGTGGAACCCTGATGGATGAGAACATCTCACGAGCTGCGGGAGCCAGCCACGGACAAGGGCTTCAGCGAGAGGACTTTGAAGCAATCCTCGAACCAATCGGTCGACCCCTCGTTCAGCGGTCAACCCTCTACGTCAAAGATCCCAAACCAACGACTGGCGCATTGGCTCCGTCTGCTTCCAGCCGCTAAGAACGGTCGACAAGAAGCGCTCGAGCCTTCTCGAGTGAACGGCGTGCCTTACTGAGGCGTTTCTCTTCTTCGAGGAGCACAACCTTCTCGTTGTCAGGCGCGGACGATGCCGAGCGCAGCACGTCGTAGATCGCTTCGGTGAGCACCTCAATATTCACCTCAAGTGAACTCACGACCGCGTCGACGTCTCGAGGCGTCACTTGGCCGGTTTACCAACTTCAACCACGACGAGATCACCTTTCTCATACTGCTGGCGAAGAACCTTCTTGTCGAACTTGCCAACAGAGGTCTTCGGCACCGTCGTGATGAACGTCCATCGCTCGGGAAGCCACCACTTGGCTACTCGATCGCCGAGGAATGCAAGCAACGCTTCGGGATCGGGAACTGCCCCCTCCTTCAGGACGACACAGGCGAGCGGACGCTCGTCCCAACGGGCGTCTGGAACCGCCACAACAGCTGCTTCAAAGACATCAGGGTGCGCCATGATCGTTCCCTCAAGCTCCACGGAAGATATCCACTCCCCGCCAGACTTGATGACATCTTTGGATCGGTCCGAAATGGTCATATAGCCAATTGGATCGAGTGTCCCAACATCACCTGTTCGGAGCCACCCATCATGGAACTTCGACGCATCGTCATCTCGGTAGTACGAGCCGGTGACCCAAGGACCCCGAATCTCGAACTCTCCAAGACTGGTCCCATCGTTCGGGAGAACAGCTCCGTCTTCTGCAACCACGCGAACCTCGACCCCAGGAAGAACCTTTCCAGCCTTGATCCGGTAAGCCATGGCCTCGTCGCCTTCGGTGCCTCGAGGCGGCGTCCCAAACGTCGCAAGTGGACTCGTTTCGGTCATACCCCATCCTTGAATGAGCGGTACGCCGAATCGACGATCGAATGCTTCGAAGAGCGCCTGTGGAACATTTGACCCGCCAGCGGTGATCGCTCGGAGAGAACTGAAGTCAACATCCTGCTCCTCAGTTGCATGGAGAAGGTCATTCCAAATCGTCGGTACACCACAGGCAAGCGTTGGCCGAAATTCTTGGATGATTCGAGCGAGGTGCGGCCCCTGGAGAAATTGTTGTGGCAGAACGAAACTGGTACCAGCCATGAATCCTGAATACGGCGTTCCCCACCCATTCGCGTGGAACATGGGCACGATGAGCAGCATTGAATCTGTCTCCGTCAGGCCAATTGATCCAGCCGCCAACTGCGCGAGCGAGTGGATCCATGTTGAGCGATGGGAGTACACGACTCCCTTTGGATTACCCGTTGTTCCTGAGGTGTAACACATTGCTGCGGCTGATCGTTCCTCGAGGTCGGGGTAGTCATAACCCGGCACTTGAGCATTGAGCAAGGTGTCGTAGTCGAGGGTCTCGCCAAGCGCACTGGTGTCGCCTGCTCCAGAGACAATAATCGTCTCGACCGTGGTCAGTTCCTGTCGAACTTGAGCGAGCAGTGGAATGAGCGAGGCATCAACAATGATGACCTTGTCTTCTGCGTGATTGATCACGTACGCAAGCTGTTCCGGGAACAGTCGAATATTGAGCGTGTGGAGCACCGCCCCCATGGAGGGGACAGCCAAGTACGCCTCAAGGTGTGTCTGGTTATTCCAGCAGAACGTCCCGACGCGGTCGCCTTCTCGAATGCCCAATGCTTTGAGTGCGTGCGCTAACTGATCAACACGGTCTGCGACTTCAGCGAAGGTCGAGGTGAACGAACCTTCGGTGGTTACCGTCGTCACGGTTGCATGACGGTGAACGGTTCGACCGTGCCGCAAGATGTCGCGGATGAGCAGTGGTGCATCTTGCATGGTGGACTCCATGGCCCTCCCCTTCAGTTCGGCCCGAGTGCTCGAGCAATGGCGGAATCCTAGTCAGCGGAGCGCTTGCTGCCCCGGAACCAACGGCGCTGGAAGGTCAGTTCGACCCATGAGCGCCGCATCAACTGCAGCGGCACAACTTCGTCCTTCGGCGATGGCCCAGACGATCAGACTCTGTCCTCTTGCCGCATCACCACACGCGAAGACCTTGGAGGTCGACGTGGCCCACGAGGCGTCGACGTTGACGGTCCCCCGATCACTTCGTTCCACTTCGAGAGCATCGAGAACGTTCGTCTCAGGGCCCGTAAATCCCATAGCGAGAAGCACGAGATCGGCCTGGAGCGTCTCTTCAGTTCCGGGAACCGGTTGAAAGTTTTCGTCGACCGAGACGAGGTCAAGGTGAGCAACCTGACCATCACTCCCCCGAAATGCCTTGGTCGACACCGCGTAGCGACGCTCCCCACCCTCTTCGTGGGCGGAGGCAACGCGGTAGATCGTTGGCCATTGTGGCCACGGATTCGATGGCGTCCGATCATCGGGGGGTCGCACCAAGATCTCGAGCTGCACGACAGAAGTCGCCCCCTGCCGAAGTGCGGTGCCAAGGCAGTCCGCCCCGGTATCGCCTCCGCCAATGATGACCACATGCTTACCTTCTGCGGTGATTGGCGGAGCTTCGAGTCGTCCTTCTTGAACGAGATTCGACGGCCGGAGATACTCCATTGCTGCGTGGATCCCTCTCAAGTCTCGACCCTCGGTCGGCAGATCCCTCGGGACGGTTGAACCAGTCGCAATGATGACGGCATCGAACGATGCAAGCAGCACCGACGCGGCGATCGTGACCACTCCGGTAGGAGACGTCGTACTCGGAGAACCTTCAACCGACGTGGAGCACACGAAGGTCACACCCTCGGCCTCAAGCTGTGCCAATCGACGATCAATGACGGCCTTTTCCATCTTGAATTCAGGAATGCCGTACCGAAGCAAACCACCAGGCGCTTCAGCCCGCTCATAGACCGTGACCGCGTGACCCGCCCTACAGAGCTGCTGCGCTGCGGCGAGCCCTGCCGGACCGGACCCAATGATGGCCACGCTCTTACCAGTTGCCAATGGAGCTTGCGCAATCACCCAACCTTCGGCGAATGCCCGCTCAGCAATCTCGAGCTCAACTCGTTCAATCGTTACGGGATCTTGATTGATGCCGAGAACGCAACTTCCCTCACAGGGAGCAGGACAGAGGCGTCCCGTGAATTCGGGAAAATTATTCGTGGCGTGGAGACGCTCTGAAGCGGTCGCCCAATCGTCTCGATAGACGAGGTCATTCCATTCTGGGATGAGATTGCCGAGTGGGCACCCCTCATGACAGAAGGCAATACCGCAGTCCATGCAGCGCCCGGCCTGATGCTTGGTTACTTCGTCATCTGCCGGCTCGTACACCTCACGCCAGTCGCGAAGTCGAACCGGAACTGGTCGACGGCGAGGCACCTCGCGCCCAAACTCTAAGAAACCCGTTGGCTTACCCACGTGACACCGCCATCACCGCTTCCTCGACAGAACGACCCTCTGACTCCGCAGCAGCAATTGCCTCCAGGACTTTTCGATAGTCACGAGGCATTGCCTTCACGAAGTTCTCCACCACCTCTGGCCAAGCATCGAGCAGACGCTCCGCCTTCGTCGACTGCGTCATGGTTCGATGTTCCGAGACCACTGCGTGCAACCAAACGCGATCCTCTTCGGTCAACGGCTCGAGATCGAGCATCTCGAAGTTCACCAAGCTTGAGAACGTCCGATCAGGGTCATAGATAAAGGCAATTCCCCCGGACATGCCGGCGCCAAAATTTCTTCCCGTC
Source organism: uncultured Actinomycetes bacterium (assembly GCA_903918025.1). Lineage (GTDB taxonomy): Bacteria > Actinomycetota > Acidimicrobiia > Acidimicrobiales > RAAP-2 > CAIQEU01. Next base: position 19,290 of record CAIXCS010000215.1, on the reverse strand, counting down.
GAACCAAGCACAACCACTCGGCCACCGGTCATGTATTCGCAACCATGGTCCCCAACCCCCTCTACAACGGCAAGGGCACCTGAGTTGCGGACGCAAAATCTCTCGCCAACCTGACCGGCGAGAAAGATCGAACCAGAGGTTGCACCGTAGGCAATCACGTTTCCAGCAATTACCTGCTCTGATGCCTCAAACGGAACGCCAACTGGCGGAGCGACTGAAATCGTCCCTCCAGAAAGTCCCTTGCCCAGATAGTCGTTGGCATCCCCACGAAGTTCCAGCGTCAGACCTCTCGGCAAGAAGGCGCCGAAACTCTGTCCAGCTGAACCAGTGCATTCAAGGACAATCGAGTTCTCCGGAAGTCCTGAACTGCCGAAGCGGCGAGTGAGGGCAGAGCCGAGTTGGGTGCCGACCGCACGATCCACGTTGCTCACCGGAAGCGAGAAGCGACGCGGTGTGCCATCTCCCGCAGACGACAGCGCCTCTTCGAGAATCTGATGATCAAGTGCTCGATCCATTCCATGGTCCTGCGAACGACGGTGTTTGCGGTCTGTTCCATGGTTGGCTTCGGCTTCCACCAGAAGTGGCGCCAAATCAAGACCGGCTGCCTTCCAGTGTTCAACTGCTGCACGGGCTTCAATCAGGTCAACCCGGCCAATTGCTTCGTCAATCGAACGAAGCCCCAGCGATGCAAGCAGCTCTCGAACCTCTTCTGCCAAGTACTCAAAGAAAGTCTCGACGAACTCGGGCTTACCAGCGAAGCGACTTCGAAGTTCGGGATTCTGAGTTGCGACCCCAACGGGGCAAGTATCGAGATGACATACGCGCATCATCACGCACCCAGACACCACCAGTGGAGCTGTCGCAAAGCCGAACTCTTCGGCACCGAGCAGCGCAGCGATGACCACGTCTCGTCCGGTCTTCATCTGACCGTCAACTTGCACCACAACCCGATCACGCAGGCCGTTGAGCATCAACGTCTGTTGGGTCTCGGCTAGACCAAGCTCCCATGGGCCACCGGCGTGCTTCAACGACGTGAGTGGAGCGGCGCCCGTTCCACCATCGTGGCCCGAGATCAGCACGACGTCCGCATGGGCCTTCACCACACCCGCAGCGACGGTGCCAACGCCGACCTGAGCAACCAACTTCACATGCACCCGAGCAGCAGTATTGGCACTCTTCAAGTCGTAGATCAGTTGAGCAAGGTCTTCAATTGAGTAGATGTCGTGATGCGGAGGTGGGGAAATCAGGCCGACACCAGGTGTTGAGTGTCGAGTGGCGGCAATCCATGGAGTTACTTTGTGGCCAGAAAGCTGTCCACCCTCGCCCGGCTTTGCTCCCTGGGCAATTTTGATCTGAAGGTCATCGGCGTTGACGAGGTAACTCGAGGTCACACCGAATCGACCAGAGGCGACCTGCTTGATCGCACTGCGTCGGGAGTCGCCATTCGCATCTGGAGTGAAGCGAACTTCATCTTCACCCCCCTCGCCCGTATTTGAGCGAGCGCCAAGGCGGTTCATGGCAATGGCAAGTGTCTCATGCGCCTCTCCAGAGATCGAGCCATAGGACATCGCTCCGGTTGAGAAACGTTGAATGATCGACGACGCTGACTCAACTTCTTCGAGAGGCACAGGCGCCGGTGCCGTCTTCAGGACGAAGAGACCACGCAAGGTCGCATTGGCTGCGGCCTGATTGTCAACGAGCCCGGTGTACTCCTTGAAGATGTCGAATCGCTTTGCTCGCGTTGCGTGCTGCAACTTGAACACCGTCTTTGGGTTGAAAAGGTGCACTTCGCCCTCACGCCGCCACTGATACTCGCCGCCGACTGATAATTCAGCGTGAGCTCGCTCGGCCGGCCGCTCCGGATACGCATCTCGATGACGCAGCGCGACTTCTGCGGCAATGACCTCAAGTCCAACTCCACCAAGACGTGAGCTCGTCCCGGCAAAGTATCGATCGACAAGTTCGTTTTCTAAACCAATTGACTCGAAAATTTGCGCACCGGTGTAGGAAGCCACCGTTGAGACACCCATCTTCGACATGACTTTCAGGACGCCCTTTGATGCAGCTTTCACGTAATTGCGGTGAGCCTGTCGAGGGGAGACTCCTTCGAGGGATCCCCCGGCGATCAAATCGTCAATCGACTCAAACGTGAGGTAAGGACTGATTGCTGCTGCGCCGTAGCCAAGAAGCAGGGCAAAGTGATGCACCTCTCGGGCATCTCCGGACTCAACGATGAGTCCCACCTGAGTACGAGTCTTCTCGCGAACGAGATGATGGTGCACTGCTGACGTCAGGAGCAGTGAGGGGATCGGGGCCATCTCTCTGGTGGAGTTCCGATCCGAGAGAACTATCAGGTTTGCTCCAGAGGCAATGGCGGCAGACACCTCCGTGCAAACTCGATCGAGTGCCTGAGCGAGGAGTGACTCGCCTTCAGCCGAAGGAGTAGTGGGGTCAACGTCTGACAGCGGAAAGAGACCATCAATAGCAAATGCCTTGAATCCTGGTGTCTCGCCCTCTTCATTCACGTACAACAACTTCGCAAGATCGTCTCGATCGATCACTGGATAGGGCAAGACAATCTGTCGACAACTCTCGGGCCTTGCGTCCAAGAGATTCCCTTCAGGACCAACGGTGGCGGCGAGCGAGGTAACCATCTCCTCGCGAATCGCATCGAGTGGCGGATTGGTTACCTGCGCAAACAATTGCGTGAAGTAGTCAAACAGCAGACGAGGCCTCGTCGAGAGCACGGCGAGCGGTGTGTCCGACCCCATGGAACCAATAGGTTCTGCCCCGGACTTCGCCATGGGGGCAACGATGAGGCGCAACTCTTCTTGAGTCACTCCAAACAATCGTTGACGCTGCACCACTGACGCATGCTGGGGCGTCAACATGCGTCGCTCGGGAAGCTCGGCAAGCTGGACGGACTGCTCCTTCAACCATTCTCCGTATGGCGCCGCAGCCGCCAATTCCTCTTTGATCGTCGCATCCTCGACGAGTTCGCCCTTCGCGGTGTCAATGAGGAACATTCGTCCAGGCTGAAGGCGCCCTTTTCGGACGATCTTCGACGGATCAATATCAACGACACCGACTTCACTTGAGAGCACGACGAGCCCATCGTCCATCACCCAGAAACGAGAGGGACGCAAGCCATTTCGATCAAGGACTGCACCGGCAATCGTTCCATCAGTGAAGACCACCGCGGCAGGACCATCCCAGGGTTCCATCAGTGAGGAGTGGAACCGATAGAAGTCACGACGCGACTTCTCCATCGACGGTTGATTCTCCCAAGCCTCCGGAATCATCATCAAGACGGCGTGCGGAAGGCTTCTCCCCCCAAGATGGAGCAACTCGAGGACTTCATCAAATGAGGCAGAGTCGCTTGAGCCTGGAGTGCAAATTGGAAAGAGATCTTCGATATCGTCGCCGAAATGGGGCGAAGCCAAGAGTGCCTCTCGGGCTCGCATCCAGTTCCTGTTTCCTTGAACAGTATTGATTTCTCCGTTATGTGCAATGAACCGAAATGGATGAGCAAGGGGCCATGACGGGAAGGTATTGGTCGAGAATCGACTGTGCACAAGGACAATTGCAGAATCAATGCGTTCGTCAGCAAGGTCGGTGAAGTAGGACCGCAACTGCTCACTTCGAAGCATTCCCTTGTACACAAGGGTGCGGCAGGAGAGCGAGGGAAAGTAGAGGTTTGCCGACGCGCGTTCAACCAGCTTTCGAACGAGATAGGCCTTCCGATCAAGGGCAAGGGGGTCTGAAGCGACGTATGGATCCGTTGCGGAAAGAAACACCTGAACCATTGCTGGCTCGACAGAGAGGGCTCCTGCCCCAAGAGCTCCGTTGTCCGTGGGGACGAGACGGGACCAAATCAGTTGAAGACCCTTTGACGCCGAAATGGATTGCAGAATGTCCAAGGCGTCTTCCTCGGAGTGTTCTCCCCCAACCATCAAGATGCCCGTGATGTACTGACCAGCCTCTGGAAGTTCAACGCCACTTTCAGACGCCACCGCACGAAGAAATCGGTCCGGTACCTGCAAAAGAATGCCGGCTCCATCTCCCGTTGCTACCTCGGCCCCTGAGGCACCGCGATGTTCAAGACGCTCCAGGACCGTCAGTGCCTGATCGACGAGGCCATGACTTCTCAGGCCGTGAACATTCGCCACGAGGCCCATGCCGCACGCATCGTGCTCAAAAGCAGGGTCGTACAGTCCGCTGGCCTTCTGTTCGTTCCTCAACTGCGGGGTCATCCCTACTCGTCTCACTCGGGAGTTGGTGGTCGTCACGGCTTTTGGGACGACGTTGGCCCATATGCAGAACTCATAGATTAGCAGTTTGGGATCTGAAGTCGGCTTCAACGACATCGCAAAAGGGGCGCCCCAGTCCGAAGAGGAGGTTCCAAGCGAACACCTCCTCTGGTTCACCGAGCCTAAAACCACAACCTGAAGCCAGGGGTACCTGCCGTCCACGGTTGAGGGCGGACTGATTGCTCTCCGTAGGATGAAGCCATGCATCTCGACGCGCTCTCTGGCCCCTTGCCACTTCAGCCACGTCACACGGAGAGTGCAGTTCTGCCCGCGTCCTGCGAGATTGCCGTGATCGGTGGCGGCATCATTGGGTTGGCGATCGCTTGGCGTCTGGCGAAGGCGGGTCATGAGGTCGTGGTGATCGATCCGAGTCCTGGCCAAGGAGCCTCTCGAGTAGCCGGGGGCATGCTTGGAGCCACCGCAGAGACAGGCTTTGCCGAGGCATCACAGGTCCATCATCATCAAGTGTCTCGACAAGCGTGGGATCCATTTCTCGCAGATCTCTCACGTGACCTTGAGAAGAAGATCGAGTACGCAGCAATCGGCACGCTCGTAGTTGGGCTTGATAGCTCTGACCTGCGGGCGGTCAATCACATCGCCGCATTTCAAGCAGCTCTTGGCCTCGATGTCGAGCGGCTCGATCGAGGTGAACTTGATGTGAAGTGTCCGGGCCTCGGCCGGTCGGTCGTCAGTGGTTGGTTGTTACGAGACGATGGCGCCATTGACAACCGGGCGATCCTCGTTGATTTGATCGACGCTTGCGGAGTCAACGGCGTCAGATTCGTCAGCACCCAGGTAGACAGGATCTCTGAGTCTCGCCATGGTGCGCGCGAACTCACGACGCCGATCGGCGACACCTCGGCAAAAATAGTCATTGTGGCAACCGGAGCAGCCCGACTTCCTGAGCTACCTCTGGCTTCTCCATCACTCGTGATTCCTCAGGTGCACCCTGTCGCCGGAACCATTGTCCGCCTCTTCGGATCCGCAACAGTTCCTCACCTTGACTACACCGTCCGTTCGTTGGTCTACGGACGACCGTGCTATCTCGTACCTCGCAAGGGGGGTTCAGTCGTTCTTGGCGCGACTTCGGTCGAACGTGGCTATGACCTGCACATTGATGCTGGCGGACTCTTTCAGCTCTTAGAAGATGGACGAAAGATCTTCCCGGCGTTAGATGACTACGCCATTGAAGAGATCGCAACCGGACTCCGACCGACAACTGACTCCCACATCCCCTTTGTCGAAGAGGTCGACCAAGGTCTCATTGCTGCACTCGGCCACTATCGAAATGGCTTTCTCTTAGCTCCTGCAACCGCATTGCGAGTGGCGGACCTTGTGCTCTCGGGGAAGAGGGACGCCCGTTGACGTCAACCACAGTGACTGTGAACGGAAGCGTCACCGACCTTCCGGGTGCTCCGACGATTGATGAAGTGCTCTCATATCTCGAGTTGCCAGATCGGGGAGTTGCTGTTGCAATCAATAGAGAGGTAATCGCTCGTTCTGCCTGGAGTTCCAGGATCCTCACCTCTGGCGATTCGATCGAGATCGTTAGCGCAGCGGCCGGCGGCTAAGCCGTGCAACGATGTGGGGCATGGCCACCATTGATGAACTCCTCGATGCGCTCGATCGTCGACTGCTTCAAGCTCTTGATGCAAAGGCGACTGGTGAAACCATCGCCCACCTCTGCGAGGCCCGAGCTTGGCTCACCCATCCAGATCAGAGCCACGGTGGCTCGTTGAGCCAGGGCTGAGGATTCCATGCGGGACCCTGAGCACGCTTGGTCTCGAAGGCTTGGTCGGATCAGCCGAGAGCCTGATCGGGTACTCAAGTGGGCAAGGTGGTATGTCACCAAGCAGTCGACCACCCTCGGGCATGAATTGTTCCTCGATCAAGACCACGACGTGGCATCGACGGCGCTGGTGCTCGGGAGTGCCCGGTCGGGAACGACTTGGGTTGCGGAGGTCCTCGCGGCGGGTAGTGAGACGCGCTTCATCATGGAGCCCTTTGATGATCGGTGTTCTCAATTTCGTGGTGGGCTGCCGGACGCTACCTATCTCTCCCCCGGTGCACACAATGACCGCCTCGAGTACTTCGCGGACAAGGTGTTCTCGGGCCACCTGCGATCAAAGTGGACCGATCAATACAATCACGCCCATCACCCAAGTCGCCGGGTGGTCAAGGACGTACGCACCGTGGCATTACTCGGTTGGTTTGCGGCTCGCTATCCGTCAATGCCAATTATTTATCTCATTCGACACCCATTCGCGACCGCTTGGTCAATGGCGACCCTTGGCTGGGGCACCCATGGGAGTTTGCTTGGGGAACGCGCGCGTCTCGATGCGCCTACCGAAGCGGAACGCAAAATTCTTCTACCTCAAGCCTTCCTCGCTGAGGTGACTCGTTGGTGTGTGGAACAAGATCGTGGTCTTCGTCACCTCGATCCAACGATCCACGTCGCCTTCTATGAGACCGTCGTGGAGAACCCTCTCTCTTCGTTCACGGAGATGACGGAGTACTTGGGAGGCCGAAGCAGTGCGTGGAAGGGCTGGATGCCCGACGTGGCTTCATTCGATCGCCCGTCAAAAACCTCAGTTCGTCGAGATGCTCCGGATTCCGCCTCACAGTGGGTCGAGTCTTGGCAAGGTGAGCTCCCTGAAGAGATCATCAAGAACGCCCTCGAGATTGTTCGTTCCTTTGGGCTTGACGAGATTTATGGCATTGAACCTGCCCCTAACCTCAAGCCAAGCGATCTCTGGAGGAGGGAAACACGCCAATGACGACTGATGTTCTGGAAACTCCACGAAGCGACACCAGCGACATGTCCGAAGCCGTCAAGCCCCGCCTTCGAGGCTGGATTCACTTCGGAGCGTTTTGCGTCACCTTGACCTTGAGTGGCTTTCTTGAATCCGCAACGACCACCACAGGACAGGCGTTGGCAATCGCGATCTACGTTGGCGGTCTCGCCATCATGTTCGGGACAAGTGCAATGCTCCACCTGGTCACCTGGGGCCCCAAGGGTCGCCAGCGAATGCGTCGAGCGGACCACTCGACTATTTTCCTTGGAATCGCAGGTTCTTACACCGCAATCGGTGCGATAGGCCTCACCGGTACCAACCTCAAGCTGCTCCTTCTCCTTGCCTGGGGCGGAGCGATTGTCGGGATCACCATCCGGCAGTTCTTCATCGACGCTCCAAAGTGGGCCAACGCGATTCCCTATGTAGTTGTCGGTTGGTCAGCGATGTTGTTCGTTGGACCACTGATTGCAAGTTTGGGTGTACTTGGCTTCCTTGGCATTCTCTTGGGTGGCCTTGCCTATACCGCTGGTGCGATCTTCTATGCCGCAAAGCGTCCGAATCTCATTCCTGGAGTCTTCGGCTATCACGAACTTTTCCATGCCTTAACCGTCGTAGGCGCCGGAATTCACATGGCAGTTGTTTGGGCACTGTTGCACTGAGGCCGTTCTTGGTCGTCGACCTGGGGTTTCGAGAGCGAGCTAGAAGCAACGTAGACTGCACGAGTTGTAGCGGGCTGTAGCGCAGCTTGGTTAGCGCGCTTGACTGGGGGTCAAGAGGTCCCGGGTTCAAATCCCGGCAGCCCGACCATTCACTTCATTCAGAGATCGCGATCCTTCTGGTTTGACCGTTGGCTACTCAACGAAAGCAAAGACCGTCGAATTTCCCGGACGCTCGCCAATCGCTCATCAATTGAAAGTAGGCAACGGCACCAAGCGGGTAGCCAATCCTGCTCTTCTGGTCGGCTTCACTGACGTCGAGACCTTCATTGTTGTAGTAACCGGGCGTGCAATCTGGATCGAACAGGAACGAACTTCTTCCTTCACCGAGTCCTGCAGTCCACTCCCGTTCAGCGCCCTCAGTGGCCTCGACTCTGGCTGCACCAATACTCCGCACATGGTGGACAACTGACGCGATGGTCTCTGCACTCTCACTGAAGTTGTGCGTGATGTTTGAAATGAGATTGCCAGCCTGAGCCAGTCCCATGATGAAGAAGTTGGGAAACCCAGCAACGTGCATTCCATGAAGGCTCGTCATCCCTTCCTTCCAATGTTCCGTCAAGGTTTCGCCGCCAGTACCCACGGGATCAAACCCTGAGCGACGTATCCATGAGGTTCCAACCTCGAATCCACTGGCATAAATGAGGACATCAAGATCGAAGTGCCGATCTCCAACCATGACTCCGGTTGCGTCGATTGCGGTGACACCGGCGCCATTCGTGTCAACGAGATGGACGTTCGGAAGATTGAAGGTCGCGAGGTACTGATCGTGAAAACAAGGACGCTTGCAGAGCTGGCGATACCAAGGCTTGAGTGCTTGTGCAGTCACCTCATCTCTGACCTCTCGGTCAATGCGATCGCGAATCTCCTCCATCTTCTCGTCATCGCTCTCTTCATAGGCGCGACGGAGGAGCGTTTCGGGGTCAATACCGGAACTGAAGAGTTCGTAAGCTCGTCTGCGAATTCGGAGAGAGATGTCCGTCCAACCATCTTGAACGAGATCGACCTCCGCTTCGCCACCGGTTTGAAGTGTCGCAAAGTTCGTTAACCACTCCTGCTGCCAACCATGTTCGAGTTGAGAGAACCAGTCGCGATCCATTGGCTGGTTGTTCCGAACATCAATCGAAGATGGCGTTCGTTGGAACACATAGAGCTCGCCGGCATCCCGCCCGAGTTTCGGCACCACCTGCACGCCAGTGGCGCCCGTTCCGAGTAACCCAACACGTAGGTTTCTGAGACGCTCCATTGGGGAGCCATTCACCTCCCCACCAGTAACGGCGTAGTTCCAACGACTCGTGTGAAAACTCTCTCCTGCAAACTGCTCAATGCCTGGAACGCCAGGAAGTTTCGGACGGTGAAGCGGACCTGTTCCCGCTACAACGAACGAGGCGAGGATCGTATCGCCCCGGTTCGTTTTCAGCTCCCAACGACTCTGCTCCTCGTCCCATGACATCGCTTCGACTTCGGTCGAGAACAATGCACCGTCCGTCAGCCGAAAATGGCGAGCAATCCGTTGCGCATGTGCGTAAATCTCTGGACCCTCGACATACTTCGCTGAGGGCATGTAACCAGTCTCTTCAAGTAATGGCAGGTAGATCATGGCAGCGGTGTCGCATGCCGCACCGGGATATCGATTCCAATACCAGACGCCTCCGACATCTCCTGCTCCATCAATCAGACAGAGATCGGTAATGCCCACCTCCCGAAGACGCGCACCGGCCAGTAGCCCGGCAAAGCCTGCGCCAATGATTGCCACCTCAACCTCCCGCTGCTGCGGTGGCCGCTCGACCCACTCAACATAGGGATCGGCCTGCATTCCAGCGAAGGTGCCTGACGGCTCGATGTACTGCTCATTCCCCTCAGGACGAAGTCGCTTCACTCGTTCGTCGTGGTACTTGCGGCGAAGCTCTTCAGCGTTCATGTTGCGCCTATCTCCTTGCGATGAACCTCCTCCAAATCTACGCAACGTAACCAAGTGCTGTCCGAACTGAAGAGTCGACTCGTGTGCTCGGTCCTCTCCCCTGTGCCGAGTCGTCGCTACCAACGATCGCTCCCGACCTCGCTCGCGAAAGGCCTTCGCCTGATGCTTGACCCGAGATCAGACAGGAGACCTCTGTTTCCAAAACCTCTGGCGCCCTTTCAGCATGACGCCCTCACTTCAGTGGTCATGAATTCCGAGCGCTTGGCTTCTAGGGTAGGCAAATGAACTCTTTGGCAAGCCTGCTTGATGACGCGACGGAACTCCTCGACGAGACCATCAGTTTTCGTAGGGACCTCCACGCACATCCAGAACTTGGACTTCACCTACCGCGAACCCAGGCTGCGATTGTTTCCGCGCTCGAAGGCCTCGGTCTGGATCTCCACCTTGGGACAAGGCTCAGCAGTGTCACTGCGGTGCTTCGCACGGGGAGACCGGGACCAACAGTGCTCCTTCGTGCCGACATGGACGCACTTCCAATGCCCGAAGACACCACCTTGCCGTTCAAGAGCACTGTTGAAGGTGCAATGCACGCCTGCGGACATGACACGCACGTCGCGATGCTCGTCAGTGCGGCGAAATTGCTCGTGGCCCGTCAGGCAGATCTCGTTGGAACGGTGGTTTTGATGTTTCAACCCGGAGAGGAAGGCCATGGTGGTGCGGTCCTCATGATTGAGGAAGGGATCTTGGACGTTGGAGGTCGGGTCGACCTTGCCTTTGCGATTCATGCAACACCATCAGTTCCAAGTGGCGTGGTTGTCACCCGTGGAGGAACGATCATGGCCTCGTCAGACGAGTTCAAGATCGAGATCATTGGACGAGGGGGACATGCCTCGTCTCCTTACCAAGCACTCGACCCAATCCCTGTCGCTTGCGAGATTGTTCTCGCCGCTCAGTCCATGGTCACTCGGCGAGTGAACGTCTTTGATCCAGCGGTAATTACCGTTGCGCACCTGAGCGCTGGCACGACAAGCAATGTCATCCCTGAGAGTGCGCAACTTCATGGAACCATTCGGACGGTCTCCGCAAGGACACGCTCCCAAGTGCACGCCGACTTGGAATGCTTGGCCACCAACATTGCTCATGCTCATGGTGCGCAATGTGAGGTTGACCTCATGCTCGGATACCCGTGACGGTCAACAACGACACGATCGCCACATGGTGTCGATCGCTCGCGACCGGCATCTTGGGCGACCATGCTGCCTTTGAGATGCCCGCACCAGTCATGGGCGCGGAGGATTTCAGTTACGTGCTCGAAGCAGTTCCTGGAGCACTGGTCTTTCTTGGAATGTGTCCCGAGGGAATGGTTCCCCATGAGGCACCACCCAATCACTCAAACAGGATGCTGCTCGATGAGCGGGCAATGGCAAGGGGTGCGGCGCTGTACGCAGGGGTCGCTCTTGCTAAGTCGAACGAGGCCGTCGAGAACGAAAGCTGATCTCGAGAACGGCGTATTCCGAAGACGTGTTTCGCTGGCCTTTAGTGACTAGAGCCAATTTCTTCGCTTGAAGATGAAGTAGAGCGTCGTTGAGGTGACCAGCATGAGCCCAAGTGCCATCTGATAGCCGTAGCGGAAATGCAACTCGGGCATGTGATCGAAATTCATTCCGTAGACCGTGCCGACGAGGGTGGGTGCGAAGAGAATCGCCGCCCACGACGAGATCTTCTTGACCTCCTCATTCTGGAGAAGGCTTGCCGCGGTCATATCACGCATGTCTTGATTCTGTTGTTGGGTGACCAGGGTGTTCTGCACGGTGAGGGCATTCTCAAGAACCGCACGAAAGGCATCGACCCGATCCCTCACCCGCAACGCATGGTCGTTGACATCTCGCAGCCGCTGTCGAAGCTCCAGCTCAACTTCATACTTTTCAAATCCATCTTCGAGGGCATCGATTACCTCGAGGAGTGGATGTGTTGCTCGCTGGAAGTCAATGACTTCTCGAGAGAGGTCGAAGATCCTTCGTGAGACCTTCGGATCGCCCTCGAACAGCTGGTCTTCAATTTCGTCAATGTCATTCTCTAGACCCGCAACAACGGGGGCGTACTCATCAACGACCTGATCGATGATTGCGTACAGAACCGCTTCGGGACCGAGGGCGAGGAGGTCAGGCTGACCCTCCAATCGCTCCCGGACACGCCCAAGATCTGGCGTCTCGGCATGTCGAACCGTGATGACGAAGTCGGGGCCAGTGAAGATATGCACCTCGCCAAACTCGACCTGTTCTTCTTGGTCGAGGTAGCGGGCAGGCCGCAAAACCGTAAAGAGCGTGGAACCATATCGTTCAATCTTTGGTCGCTGGTGGGCATCCACTGCGTCTTCGAGTGCGAGTTCATGAAGCGAGAACTCACGAGCCAAGACTTCAAGATCGTCACGCTCAGGTCGATACAAGCCAATCCACGCCATGCCACCATTTGCACGCATGTGCTCAAAGGTCTGCTCGAGACTGACCGGGTCAGCCGCGCGTACGCCGTTTACGTACAAGGCGTTCTTCACCAGCATGGGGCTCCCCCGTTGTCCTTGAGACCTGCGTCCTGCGACCGAGCACCAATGTTAGAGGTCAATGTTGATCTGAATATGCAGAGACCGAAGTTCGCTGCCAACCTGCCGCAAAGTCCGTAAAGTGGCTCCCGTGCACCCACTTGAACTCTCTACCATCGTCCTCGATTCCGGAGTTGCGGATGAACCCGTCAACCGAATCACCAATGAACTCAGTGAGTTGGCCGATGGTCTCGCGATGGTTGAGAGCTTCAGCCACAGTGTCGTGTGGGATTCCGGCGAGGGGCTGATGTGTTTCGATGCGTCGGGTGCAGGCAGTGGACGATCTGTTGTGGAATCGATTCGAAGCTGGTCGACCGAGCCAATCTCCCACCTCGTCTACACGCACGGCCATGCGGACCACATTGGTGGGAGTTTTGCTTTCGGAGCGGATGTTGAAGCCAGAGGTGGGCGTCCTCTAGAAGTTGTCGGGCACCGAAAGGTCTTGGACCGCATAGAACGATACCGAACGACCAATGGCTGGAACGTCTCGATCAATCAACGGCAATTTGGCGGCGTTCGAAGCGAAATGGGTTTGGAGTTGGGTGAGAACCTCCAGCAATTTCTGCCGAAGGGGACACTCGTTCCGAGCACGACGTTTGATCACGAGCTCGAGATCACGGTCGGGGCCACCCAGATCGAACTGCATCACGCTCGCGGTGAGACTGATGATCACCTTTGGGCCTTCTTTCCGCGAGAGCGCTGGATCTTCTCGGGAGACTTCATCATCTGGAACTACCCGAACGCAGGGAATCCCCAGAAGGTACAGCGCTATGCACTTGAGTGGGCCACTGCACTTCGTCGAATGATCGAGCAGGCGCCCACCCTTCTCGTTCCTGCCCATGGGCTCCCCATTGAAGGTGAAGAGCGAATCGCTGGCGTCTTGAACGACATGGCGACAACCCTTGAGACACTCGTGCATCAGGTGGTTGCCATGATGAATGCCGGGGAAACGCTCGACACCATCATCCACACCGTGTCGGTTCCTCAAGATCTCTTGGCGAAGCCATTTCTCCGTCCGCTCTATGACGAGCCAGAGTTCGTTGTCCGCAATATCTGGCGCCTCTACGGTGGCTGGTGGGACGGAGCATCGTCACGGCTGAAGCCTTCACCGGACTCGGTGCTCGGTGCGGAGATCTCTCAGCTTGCTGGTGGACCCGAGGTGCTCATTGCGAGAGCGCTCGAACTCATGACGAGCGATCTGCGTTTGGCCTGCCACCTCGCTGACCTTGCAGGTTGGGCCGCTCCAGACAATGTCACCGTCCACGAGGGACGCGCTGCGGTCTATGACGCTCGACGCCGCGATGAGCTCTCGCTGATGGCGAAGGGAATCTTCACGGCTGCTGCACGAGAGTCAAAGGATGTCGTCAAACGAGCATCCCTTGGGGAGCTCTAAAAGCGGAGATCAACCTTCCATCCCGCAGGAGCGCAATCCCGGTCGAATCAGTGAATCGAGATCACCTTGAGCGCCAAGAGGATGGTCGCGACCGCCAAGATCGCACCGCCAAGTCTCGTCACCCAAGTCTTTGGCCACGGATCACCCTTGAAACCTTCGAGGTACTTCAGGATCGTTGCCATCGTGAGGAGCAATAGAAGATCCCAACCGAGAAAGTCTTTTGCTCCGAGGTGGAAGGAACGTGTCAACACCACAGCGAGGATCTGACCCGTCAGGACCAGTATCCCAAACTTCGGGAGCGTTTTCGGTGCGAATCGATACACCCAAGTCACTCTCGGGAGCGACTTGGTCAGCCGCGGAGCAAGCGCATAGAGGACGTAGATCGGAATGAGGGCCCAGACCTGCCACACATTGCCAACCAGCGCTTCACCGACAAGCAGCATGAAGATCGACCGAATCACGATTCCGACTGCTTCAGCCTTTGCCGTCGTCCCAACTGGATCAACTCGGCTCATAGCCGTCCGCTTTGGATACAGCCAGAGAGCGAGATCCTCGAGGAGAAGGCGGGCAAAGACCACGCCTGCAGCGAGGAAGCCAAACGCTTGATGCTGAGCGGTAATAGGTAGATCCAGGCCAGTGAGGCCAGGCAAGGCTTCCAACAACTTCGACGTCAAGTAAAACGCGAAGAACGGCGTCAGAAGGTGGTCACCAATCCTCAGCCACCACCCATGGAGACTTCGCGGAATGTCACGATGAAAAGGCCGCAAGTGCGAAATCATCACTGGCAATGCTGCCCAGAGCGTTCCGACGAGAAGGAGACCAAGGAGAGATCGATATGAAGCAATGTGACCGGTTGCGAGAGCGAGGCCTCCATAGACCGCCACACCAATTGCTCCTGCGCCCGCGTCGAAGAGTCCAATGGCAAGAAGGACGCCAAAGAGAACACCTCCGGCTGGTACCGCGCCAAAGTGGTTCTGAACCGCCAGAGCAGGAGCGAGAACGATGGCGAGTGCCGCGAGCACCATGGAAGCAGATCCGAACATTGCTCTCAAGTACGCACCGTCGGCAAACGAACCTTGGGCCAACGAGGAGTACCGCCCTGCCGAAGTAGGCACTCGTGCGCCAAGTCGATCAACGAGGAGAAAACCGGGAAGTTGCCATGTCAATGACCGGTCCCCTATCCCTTCGCCAACGAGGGCGACGTGATGGTGATGCACTTCAATTTGATGAGGGGCTTCTTTCTCTCGCTCTCCCTCATGTTCCTCATTTGCACTGCTTCCAACTGAACGCTCGGAGGTGACTGACTCACCTTCCGTCGGCGTTCCCCCTATTGCGCTCTCGCCTTCCGCACCAAGGCCTCCTGCGAGTCCTCCTCCAACCCCGGCCGCTGCAGCTGCAGTTGCAGCGATGGCTGCCAAGCCGGCCAGAATCCCTGCCACCTTCTTTGGATGCCGTGCCGGCGCGTACTCAGGACTTGACATCACTCCGGAAAGCTGCGCTCCAACAGTCGCCGGTGCTGAAGCACCGAGTTGTGAGTGTGCAACAACTCGAAAGTCGTAGTGCTGACCTGCATCGAGTCCAGGAATGACGCAGGACGTCACGTCGCTCCCGACAACTGAACAAGAACCGAACGTGCCACCCGTCGAGTCGATTGCCGTGACGGTGTATCCAGAAATCGTGGAGCCATTGTCCGCTGGAGGTGGTGTCCAACTGATGAGTGCTGTTCCGCCTTGCAGGCTGACGTCGACGGTCGCAGGAGGATCAGGAGGCCCAACAGGCATTGCGGAGGGGTTTCCAACGCTCGCTACTGACCAGCCAGCAGCATTGTGCGAACGAGCAGCAAGGGCATACGTCATGCCATCAATCAGACCCGGCACGATGCAGGTCAATCCTTGAGTGCTGACGCCGCACGATGAAGCAGTGGCTCCTTGCGTATCAACGGCGGTCACCGTTGTTCGATCAATCGCTGAGCCATTGGCACTGCCGAGGCTCCAAGTAACGGCCACCGAGCCGCTCGCCGCGTGAACTCCGAGAATGGTCGGCGCCATTGGAGCGCCAAACGGGGTCACGGCAGAAGAAGATGCCGAGGAGATTGATGTTCCACCGCTGGTGGACTCGAACACCGAAAACGACGTCGGCGTTCCATTGGTAAGTCCCTGAACGGTGCACGACTGGGTTCCGAGAGTGGAGCACGTCTGCCCCCCTGGCGTCGCTGTCACCGTGAAGCCAGTGATTGGAAGACCTCCACTTGAACCCGCAGCCCACGTCACGAGTGCGGAGCCATCGCCTGGTGTCGCCACCACATTGAATGGGGCACTTGGCGTTGCGAAGGGGACGACGACTGCGGAAGCAGCCGAGGTGGCTCCGGGTCCTGCTCCAGTGATGACCGTCACCGTGAAGGAATAGGCGATTCCATTCGTGAGACCACTGACAATGCATGAGGTTTCCGCCGCCACCCCTGTTGCGCAGGTCGCACCACCTGGACTTGCGACGACAACGGAGGTTTGAATTGGCGTCCCGCCAGTAGCAGTTGGAGGAAGCCAGGAGACGGTCACAGCTCCGTTTGCCGCACTGCCAACAACATTGGTGGGCGCCGGAGCGGGGGCAGAAGGGGTGACGAGAGGCGACGATGCGGAGCCTGACGACGATCCGGCGCCGTTATTTGCTTGGACGGAGAAGGTGTAACTCTGACCATTGCTCAAGCCTGAAATCGTGCAACTCGTGACGGTCGCACTCGGAGTCGTGCAGGTCGCGATCGGAATTACCCGAGGCTGACGAGCAATGCCAGGTGAAAGCACCGGCGACGCGCTCGCCGTGTAGCCAGAAATGGGTGAACCGCCGTCACTCAAGGGAGGCGTCCACGAAATCGTGGCACTGCCATTTCCAGGAGTCACGATCACATTGGTTGGTGGGTCAGCAGCGGTAAACGGTATCGCCGGCAAGGTCTGTTGTGACGGGCTCGAGTCCCCCGCCAAGTTGAAGGCAACGACACTGAATTGATAGGACGAACCATTGTGTAACCCGAATATGGAGCAACCAGTGGTCGTTCCATCAACGGTCGTGCACGTCGCGCCGCCTGGGCTCGCAAGCACTCGGTAGCCCTGAAGCGCGCTACCACCATCAGACGAGGAGGCAGTCCACGCAATGTCTGCACGACCATTGCCCACGGCGACTCGAATCCCGGTCGGTGCGTCTGGAATGGTGAACGGCGTCGTCGAGGCCGAAGGTGGCGCAGAGGTTTCGACACTCGCAGAATTGATTGCCGTGACGACAACGCTGTAGTGGACGCCGTTCGTGAGTCCCCCAATGGTGCAGGTAACCGACGAGGCGTCCTGTGGAGCACACGACTCCCCTCCTGGTGTCGCCACCACGGTGTAACCACTAAGCGGGAGCCCGCCAGTTGAGAGAGGAGCAACCCACGACACCGCAATCGTCGCATTGCCAGGGATCACTGCTACCGAGGTCGGTGCACCGGGAGTCGTGAAGGGAATGATCGAGGTCGATGCAGTGGAAGGACCAGAGGTTCCAGCGAGATTTGTTGCAACAACCGTCACCGTGTAGGTCACACCATTCGTAAGTCCAGAAATGGTGCACCCTGTTGTCGAGCCGTCTGGAGTGGTGCAGGTTCCCACGCTGACATTGAGCGACGACCACGCAGTTGCGGTGTAACTCGATATGGCGTTGCCACCGTCATCGGCAGGCGGCGTCCACGACACCACTACTTGCCCGTCCGCAGCTTGGCCGACGACAGCTGTTGGTGGCCCGGGCGAGGTATACGGAGTTGTCGAAGCCGACGAGGGCGACACCGCAGGAGACCCATGTCCGGTCGTTGAGGTGACAAGGAAGGTATAGGCCTGACCATTGGTGAGCCCCAAGACCGTGCACGTTGTCACCACCCCATTCGTGGCACAGGTCCTTCCACCAGGGCTCGCTGTCACCGTGTAGCCGGTAATTGGGAAACCACCGGTACTGAGTGGCGCCGACCAGGTGACCGTAACTGCGCTGTCGCCCGGCGAGACCGTAAGGCCAGTGGCAGCACCAGGGGAGGTGAAGGGAATTGTTGGGACAGAAGGAGCGGAAGCGAGTGAGCTTCCAGCGAGGTTCGTCGCAACAACACTGAACGTATACGTCGTTCCGTTCACGAGACCAGTTACGAGGCAAGACGTGTCGAGCCCAGTCGGAGTGGTACATCCTCCAGCGGCAGCACCTCCACTGGCAAAGGCGGTAACCGTGTACGAATCAATGGATGCTCCTCCATCGTCTGATGGAGGCGTCCACGCGACCGTGACCTCGGTATTGCCGGGAGTGGTGACAAGTTGTGTTGGTGGAGATGGTGGAATCGTGAGCACCAGTGGATTCGACGGAGCAGAGGGATCCGAAACGCCGGCAAGGTTTGTCGCCGTGACCGAGAAGGTGTAGGTCACCCCATTGGTCAGACCGAAGATCGTGCAACCAGTCGCCGAACCATTTTTTGACTTACAGGTCTCTCCACCAGGACTGGCGGTTGCCTCGTAGGCCGTGATTGAACTGCCACCATTGAACGACGGCGCTGACCAAGAAAGCGTTGCCGATCCCATTCCGGGAAACCCGGTGACGTCAGTTGGTGCAAGTGGGATCGTGAACGGCTTGACCGAAATCGACCGGGCAGAAGGGTCAGATGAACCAGCCTCGTTCGTCGCGACAACGGTGAACGTATAGGAGAAGCCATTGGTCAAACCAAGAACGGTGCAGGAGGTCGTTGAGCCATCAGGAGTGGTGCAGGTCTTTGCCTCTGGGGTCGAGGTGACGGTGTAGCTCGTTATCGGACGCCCGCCGCTCGTAGCCGAAGGAGACCACACGACGTGTACTCCCCCGTTGGTTCCAACGGCAGAGGTGATGACCGGTGAGGAAGGAATGCTGTATGGCGTCTCTGGAGCCGAGGGAAGTGACGCTATCGAGTCGCCAATACCGTTCGACGCAATGACGGTAAAGGTGTAGGAAACACCATTCGTGAGGCCTTCCACGAGGCAAGAATTCGTCGTCCCATCTGGAGTGGTGCACGACTTGCTCTCAGGTGTTGAGGTGACGGTGAAACTCGTGATCGGCGATCCACCGTTTGAAAGCGGCACCGACCAACTCACCGAGGCAGCGGAGTCGTAGGGAGCAACGACAACATTGAGCGGCTCGCTCGGCACGGTGGGCACTTGAGAGTTTGCGCCGGCGGTTACTGGTGCGCTCGCTCCAAAAAGCATCGCAGACATTGCAGCAAGGAGCACCGAGGCGATCCATAGGGATCCCCTCAACTTGTGCTGATAGCGGCGAAGGTCCTGCGTCAAGGGCGGAGTTCCGGGTTCGTTGGGGCGTCAAACGACACAGGGGAGCAACCTGCTCGAATGAACTGTCTTCCCACCCGCATAATTCCTCAAAACCTAGCCGAAAAGGGACTGCTGAGGGTTTGGTTTCCACTTAACGTGTGAGGACTGCGGTCCTCCCGAAAGGAAACCATGGCAAAGCGTTATCCCCTCGACTTTCGTCGAGACGTTGTGGCTGTTGCCCGAAGGGGCGAAGCACCGTTGAACC
>CAIXCS010000214.1 GCA_903918025.1 uncultured Actinomycetes bacterium | reverse complement strand
GTCCGACGGCTCGTCGGCGCCGAAACTCTTACTCGTCGCACGACTGAGAAGTCGAACGATCGCGCCCAAGAGTGCGAGGTCAATGAGCATTTGAATCGCTGTCACAATTCGGACGGGGTTGAGATTTGGCGTGATGTCGCCATAGCCAGTGGTCGAGAACGTCGTGACGGTGAAGTAGACCGCTCGAATGTGATCAAGCGGCTGCGTGAAACTGTTGGGATCGTTCTGGCTCATCGAGAGATACGCGAACGAGAACATGAGCAAGAAGAACGGAATGAACGATCCGAGTGCCTCAATCGCTCGCAGTTCTGGCAACTTCGCTTTCACAATTCGTCGCAACTCCCATGCGAGCACTGAGCCAATAAGCAAAATGGAGACCGTCAATTGGACGAGCGGCCGAGCATTGGAAAACTGTCTCACCGGGGTCAAGAAGTAGGCGACGATCAGCAGAACCCAGGTCAAAGAGAGCATGGTGAGGGTCTTGAGAATTGCGCGCCGCCGTTCACGTTTGTTCAGTTCTGCCAACCGACGTTTCATTGCGCCACTTTCTCTGTTGCATAGCTGACGATCTTCACTGCTTCACGGTAGCGCGATCACTTCGTTGACTCCGAGCCTCCTCAATCCGCGCTGCACCCCAACTGGCGCTACTCGTTCCGCATGATGCTTGGATTTCAAGAGAACAATCTCCCCGCAGTGCTCTGTGAGTGGTGAATGCACCGTGAAGACCCTTACCGTGTCCAGATACGATTTCGACAGAGTAACGAACGACGTTCCATGAGGAGCACCATGCGGCGCAGGCTCGGAGTCGTCATCGCGAGTGTTGGCATGATGCTCGGACTCGTTGGAATCACCGTCGCCACTTCACAAGGCCACCGCAGCGCTACCTCATCACCGACCTACCTTGTTGCACTTGGTGACTCCTATGCAGAGGGCTATCAACCTGGCTTTCCCAAGGGAAGTGAAACCCTGCACGGGTTCAACAATCAGGTCGTCACGTTGGTCGCTCCCCGCCACGAGCTCACCCTGGTGAATTTTGGCTGTGGGGGTGCAACAAGCGATTCGATCTTGCACGACCTTGGCTGTTGGTCAGGAGCACTCAATGCCCCGTCGTATCCAACGTCTACCCAGTTTGCTGCTGCACTCGCCTTCATTGGGGCACACCAGGGACACATTGGACTGGTGACGATTTCCCTTGGCTTCAACGACATCAGCAACTGCATCAGGCAAACGAATGGTGTCGGTTGCGTCGCTGCAGCAATGCCGAAGATGAAAACCAACCTCACGAGTCTCGTGGCGAAACTCCGAGCAGTCGCTGGCCCGAAGGTGCCAATGATCGGCACGTCGTATCCCGATGTCATGCTGGCAGCGTGGGTGGCAGCGCCACCAGCTGAAGACCTCGCACGCCAGTCGCTCACTGCATTCAACCAGCTCATCAATCCCAACTTGGCTGCTGGCTACGCCACTGGCAACGTCTCGTTCGTGAATGTCACGAAGGGAACTGGTGCCTTCATCCCGCTCACGTCAGTGACCACGTTGAAGCCCTATGGAACGATTCCTGTGGCGGTGGCCAAGGTCTGCACCTTGACGTGGACGTGTGCGGTTGGCGACATTCACCCGAATGCGGCGGGCTACAGCGCCATCGCGAAGATAGTTGCGGCGCGCTACTTGCAACTCGCCAAGTAGGAAGACTCGACTACGCCCCGAGCTCTCGGAAGAACCCATCGGGAGCAAGCACATCGTCTGGGGTGAGGTCATGGATCGACGCCCTCCCGAGCCCGAGCAGCGCGGAGTCGATACCACCACGGAGCACGTCGAGAACATTCTCAACGCCCGCTTGCCCATTCGCCGCGAGACCCCAGAGATAGGCGCGTCCAATCATGACGGCCTTGGCACCGAGCGCCACTGCCTTCACGACATCGCTACCTCGGCGGATCCCACCATCGAGGAGGACTTCAATATCGTTGCCAACTGCGGCGACAATTCCAGGAAGGGACCTGATTGGGGCTGGCGTCGAGTCGAGGTTGTTGCCGCCATGGTTCGAGACCGAGAGTGCGGTCGCGCCACAGTCGACGACTCGCTTGGCGTCATCAACCCGGCAGACGCCCTTCACCATGAAGGGGCCATCCCACTGGGACCGCAGCCACGCGAGGTCATCCCAGGTGGGGAGATCGGCCTGCATCCACTCGTAGTAGGCGCCAAAGAACGTCGGGGGCTTTGTCCCAATTGGGGCCATGTTGGGCGTGGTGAGATCGGGAAGGTGCCCACTCTTCACGAAGCTCCACAGCCAGCCTGGTCGGGCCATCACTTCGGGAGCCAACTTCATCATGGTCTTGAGGTCGAGCTTCTCTGGGATCCAGGGGCTTCCCCAGTCACGTCCATTGGAGAATGACCAGTCGAGCGTGACAATGATGCCCTTGGCGCCTGCGGCCTTCGCCCGCTCAAGGCGCCCAAGCAACGTGTCCTTGTCGCCGGCCCAGTAGATCTGGAAGAAGACCTGGTTGTTGACCGCAGCGACATCTTCGATCGACCTGCTGGCGAAGGAACTCAGACCCATGGCAATGCCGCGGTTGGCTGCTGCTCGAGCGACGGCTACTTCACCTTCAGGGGCAACTGCTTGGACGCCGGTTGGAGAAATGAGCACCGGCATGGAGATGTCTTGTCCCATGACCATCGTTCCAAGGCTCCGCTCTCTGGGCAAATTGGCCATGTGCGGTGCGAAACCGAGGTGATCGAACGCAGCGAGATTGTCCGCAAGCGTGACGCCCTTCTCGGACCCCGCAATGAGCGCACCGTAGACAGACTTCGGGAGTCGCTTCTCAGCCCTCCGTTGGGCAACGGCGACGCTCTCAAACCAGTCTGATGCCACGAAAGACCTCCTCAGGACTGGCTCGATGCTACTTGTTGGCTCGATTGGTCAACTCCGCTCCGAGTTGACTCACCTAAAACCTCCGCGTAGACGGCATCGTTGCCTCATCTAAGAATCACCGCTTCGATCTCGGGTCGACTACGCCTGATCTATGTAGCTTTCAGTGAGTGAACGACGCAGTGTAACGAAGAATTTGGAGATCAGTTACAAGCGTGTCACCCGGTCTCAGAAGTCAGCCATCTTGGATCACTTAGTTGAGCTCACTGGGTGGAGCCGGGATCACTGTCGAGCGAGGCTTCGAAGCGCTGGCAACGTCCAGATTGTGCGAGTGAGGG
>CAIXCS010000213.1 GCA_903918025.1 uncultured Actinomycetes bacterium | reverse complement strand
ACGAAGAGCGAATCCACAGCGAACTTGAAGACCAAACCCCTTGCGAGATTGAAGAGGGCTACTCTCTCAATCATCAGGCCAACGTGGCTTGACAAAGTTCAGTCGAAAAGCCTCCGGGAAACCCAGACCTATTCACTTCGACGACGAATGGCGCACGGCAATATCTATTCGCCAGAGAAAATTGATGCAGCGCTCTCGAACTACTTTAGAGAAGGAAACCTTGCGGCATTGCGTGAGCTTGCGCTCCTTTGGCTGGCTGATCGCGTGGACGAAGGGCTCTTGCAGTATCGAGCGGACCACGAGATTGATGCAACGTGGGAAACCCGAGAGCGAGTAGTCGTCGGCCTGACCGGTGGCACCGAAGGTGAGACCCTCATTCGACGGGCGGCTCGTGTTGCAGCTCGTGGTGGTGCCGACCTACTCGCCGTCCACATTGTTGAATCCGATGGGCTCACTGGTTCAAGTCCGGCCGTGCTTGCGTCGCAGAGGTCTCTCGTCGAAGCACTGGGAGGGAGCTACCACCAAGTCGTTGGCGATGACGTCACCTCTGCTCTGTTGGCGTTTGCTCGAGCAGAGAATGCCACGCAACTTGTCCTTGGGGCGACTCGACGAGGTCGCCTTCGCCAAAGGATCATGGGCCCAGGGCTTGGGGCTCGGGTGATTCGGGAATCCGGTCCAATTGATGTCCATGTAGTGACCCATGAAGAAATTGGTCGACGTCCAGAGCAACTCCGCTTGCGGGGTGCCTTGAGTCGAAAGCGGCAGTGGCTAGCCCTCCTGCTGATGGTCGTTGCACTTACCGTCGTGACGGTGGTGCTTGCTGGCATGCGAAGCCAACTCAACCTGCCGAGTGACCTCTTGATTTACCTGCTCGTCGTTGTGGGCGTCACGTTGCTCGGCGGAATTTGGCCGGGAATCCTTGCCGCCCTCCTTGGCTCGCTGTTGGTCAACTTCTACTTCACGCCGCCCATCCATCGCTTCACGATTGGCGAGTTGAACAATGCGATCGCTATTTCGGTTTTTGTCGCAGTGGCAGTGATGGTTTCGATCATTGTGGATCTGGCATCGCGCCGAAGCGTGTTGGCGGCTCGAGCCAGCGCTGAAGCGAGTTCATTGGCGGCTTTGTCGAGTTCAGTACTGCGAGGGAAGAGTTCGGTTACCGATCTCTTGACGCAGTTGCGCGTCATGTTCGAACTCTCGGCAGTTCAGTTGCAACGGAGCGATGGTTTTGGCAAGTGGCGGGCCGTTTTGTCGGAGCCCGACGAAGACGACGTTGACAGCGTGTGGGACCACGATCTCGAGGTCGATGATGCTCATCGGATTGTGATGAGTGGTCCTGCGCCGCCAGCAGCACAGCAGCGGGTTCTTGGAGCGCTGGCCGTTCAGATTGGTGTGGCACTCGCTCAGGAACATTTAGCGGAACACGCTGCGACGACGACACACCTGGCTGAAGTCGATCGAACACGCTCTGCGTTGCTCGCAGCGGTAAGCCATGACCTTCGAACGCCGTTAGCCTCGCTCAATGCGGCCATAAGCAGCCTTGCTTCTTCGGATGTCACGTGGTCACCAAAAGATCAGGCCGAGTTACTTGAGAGTGCCCGTCGCTCACTTGAACGTCTGAATCGCCTTGTTGAGAATCTGCTTGATATGAGTCGCCTGCAAGCTGGAGCGCTTGCCATCCACATCCAAGCGGTTGCGCTCGAGGACGCCGTTGCCGCGGCCCTCGAAGACCTAGCCCCTTCCTCATCCGAGGTGCAGGTCGACCCTGCGGCGGATCTCTCGACCGTCGAAGCAGATCAACCACTGCTCGAACGAGTGTTCTCGAATATCCTTTCGAACGCACTTCGATTCTCGCCGAGCGGTATTCCCCCGGTAGTTACTGCGAGCCAATTCGGAGAGTGGGTGGAGGTCAGACTCATTGACTATGGCCCAGGGATCTCAGCACGTGATTTAGAGGAGGTCTTCCTTCCGTTTCAGCGCCTCGGTGACGCGGACAACACCACAGGTGTTGGACTGGGATTGGCTCTTTCGCGAGGACTCACGGAAGCAATGTCAGGCACCTTGCTACCAGAAGAGACTCCAGGAGGAGGCTTGACCATGGTGGTGAAGTTGCGAGCCTCGCTGCCCGGGTCTTCAGCCAGTCTGTTCCTGGAGGAAGAGTGAGCCGTATTCTGCTCGTCGATGATGATCAAGAGATTCTTCGGACGCTGTCAATCAGTCTTCGTGCCAGGGGATATGACATCGCTGTTGCCCACGATGGAGCGAGCGCTCTCCGACAGGTTGAGAAGACTCAGCCGGACTTTGTCGTCCTCGATCTCGGTCTTCCAGACGTTCAAGGTATGGCGTTGGTCGAAGCGCTTCGTCAACTCGTGGCCATTCCGATTCTGATCTTGTCTGGGCGTGGTGATCTCACAAACAAGATTCACGCGCTTGACGCTGGAGCCGATGATTATCTGACGAAACCATTCAGCATTGATGAACTCTTGGCCCGGATTCGGGCTCTTGGTCGACGCAGTGTGGTTGATCTCGAAGACTTGGTCTTCCATCTTGGTGATGTCACCGTCAATCTCCATGCTCAAGTGGTAACGAGCGTCCATAGCGGCGTCAGCGAAGAGGTCCATCTCACGTCGACTGAGTGGAGACTCCTCGATGCGCTTCTGCGTCGACCTGGACAACTGAGAAGCCGCCGAAACTTACTCAATGAAGTTTGGGGGCCCGGATATCCGGAAGACTCCAATCACCTTCGGGTCTACATGGCACGACTTCGATCGAAGATTGAAGTGGATGCGGCGAGGCCTAAGTACCTCACCAATGAGCATGGCATGGGATATCGCTACCAGCCCTAACGGCTGAGGCATCCCTCGTGGCCTCAAGCGGTTGGTGACCAACCGAGAGTTTCAATCACGAGGTCTCTCCACCTTCATCGCCCGACCATGACTTCTTCGTGGCATCTCGGTGCTGCGACGTGCAGGAATCAACGTCTCGGCATTCATGGTTGTCTCCAACCTCAGGCACTTGAAGTCGAACTCCGAGACCAACGGACGCTTCACAGTCGTCGAATTGACGGAAGAACAGCTCGATCGCCAATCTCGAGGAGGTGTTTCCAAGATGGTCCTTTGGCGTTGGATGATTTCCACAAGTTGAGGCATCCCACCGAGAACTCCGTGTGATCACGTCGAGGATTGCGTTCACTGGGTAAACAGACTCCTCGCGCACTTGCGAAACAAAGATTTCACTTGACGAACAGCGGTTGGTAGTGAAGGATGGCCTTCGTAGCAATTTGGTTGCATTTTTCACGGCCTGTCGGAGGCAGTTGAAGACGACAGATCTTGGAAGTGTTTGACGGTAAGTGATTCGGGGGAAACACGAATGTTCAAACAGTCAGATTCAAGGGGTAGTCGGCGATTTGGTAGTAGATGGGTGGCAACCATGGTTGGGGGCTTCGCCCTTGTTGGCTCTCTTGCGGTGAGTTCACCCGCCGGTGCAACGCCCACGGGGATTACTGCTTCGGGCACGTCGTTGCTCCTTGGCGGCGTTCCAACCAAGCTCACCGGGTTCGTGAGTTACTCACTCGCCACCTACTGGGGATCGAATCGTGGTTGTGGGGGAATGTTCACCGATTCGGCGATGAGTTCGTTCTTCGCCGGCCTTCCAGCGCAATCTCTCGTTCGCTTCGATGTTTTTCAAGGTGGCCTCGGCGTGAATCTCACGACGGGAGCGATTGATTGGACAGGGATTGACCGGGTGTTCGCCCAGGCAGAAGCCAACAATGT
>CAIXCS010000212.1 GCA_903918025.1 uncultured Actinomycetes bacterium | reverse complement strand
TACCAACGTTGGCATCGACGGAGAACTCTCGGAGCATCCGGTCGACGAGCACTTCCAAGTGGAGTTCACCCATTCCGGAAATAACGGTCTGGCCAGTCTCTTCATCGGTCCGAACTCGGAAGGTCGGGTCTTCTTCTGAGAGGGCGTAGAGCGCCTTCGAGAGCTTGTCCTGGTCAACCTTGGTCTTCGGCTCAACAGCGACGTGGATCACGGGCTCAGGGAAGACGAGTTCTTCCAACACAATGGGGTGACCTGGGTCACACAAGGTGTCACCGGTTCGGGTGTTCTTGAGACCAACGGCGGCAAAGATGTCACCAGCGTGAACGACGTCCTTGTCCTCACGAGTGTTGGCGTGCATCTGCAAGATGCGACCAATGCGCTCTTTGTGACTTCCACGGGTCGAGTTGATGACCGTGTCACCCTTGCCGAGCGAACCTGAGTAGACACGCACGTAGGTGAGCTTGCCGACATAGGGGTCGGTCATGATCTTGAACGCAAGCGCCGCAAACGGGGCCGAGTCATCGCAAGGACGCTCAACTTCGGTGTCTTTGTTTGGCAAGGTTCCCTTGGTTGGAGGGAGGTCAAGCGGTGACGGAAGGTAGTCACGAACGGCGTCGAGCATTGGCTGAACGCCCTTGTTCTTAAATGCCGTTCCACAGAGAACCGGAGTGATCTCATTCGCAAGGGTTGCCTTGCGAATGGCGACCTTCAGATCGTCGACCGTGATCTCTTCTTCGGCGAGGTACTTCTCCATGATGTTGTCATCGAAGTTTGAGAGATTGTCAATCAGGTTGTGGTGTGCCTCTTCGGCCTCGAGAACGAGCGCCTCAGGAATCGGACCCGTTTCGAAGTCCTCGCCCTTTTCGTCCAAGTAGACGGTTGCGGTCATCGCAACGAGGTCAATGATGCCGAGGAAGTCAGACTCTGCACCAATAGGAAGTTGGATAACCGCTGGGTTGGCGTCCAAGCGATCGCGAATCATCTCCACGCAACGCTCGAAGTTTGCTCCGGTCCGGTCCATCTTGTTGACGAAGCAGATACGAGGCACGCCGTACTTGTTGGCTTGGCGCCAAACGGTTTCGGTCTGTGGCTCAACACCGGCAACGGCGTCGTAGACCGCTACTGCACCGTCGAGCACGCGAAGGCTGCGCTCGACTTCAACGGTGAAGTCCACGTGGCCTGGGGTGTCGATGATGTTGATGAGGATGTCTCCCCATCGGCAAGTCGTTGCCGCTGAGGTGATGGTGATACCGCGCTCTTGCTCCTGGACCATCCAGTCCATGGTTGCTGCGCCTTCGTGGACTTCACCAATCTTGTAGTTCTTGCCCGTGTAATACAGGATGCGCTCGGTCGTCGTGGTCTTTCCCGCGTCAATGTGGGCCATGATGCCGATGTTGCGAGTCCGCGCGAGGGGTACCTCACGAGGTGGGAGGGTATCTGCCATTTCAGTCTCTCTCTAGTGCCGGGACTACCAGCGGTAGTGGGCGAAGGCCTTGTTCGACTCGGCCATCTTCTGCAGATCTTCGCGACGCTTGTAGGCGGCGCCGATACCGTTGCTGGCATCGAGGATCTCGTTGGCAAGTCGCTCGGCCATCGTCTTCTCACGGCGGGATTGGCTGTAAGAAACGAGCCAACGAATTGCCAGCGTGGTTGCACGACGTGGACGGACTTCAACCGGAACTTGGTAGGTAGCTCCACCAACACGGCGGCTACGAACCTCAAGCTCGGGGCGAATGTTCTCAACCGCACGCTTCAGCACGGCAACAGGGTCACCCTCGGTGCGCTCTGCAACGACTTCGAGTGCTGCGTAGACAATGCGCTCGGCCGTGGTGCGCTTTCCGCGCTCCAGGACCTTGTTCACGACCTGAGTCACGAGCACTGAGCGGTAGACAGGATCTGGGTGCAATTCCCGACGCGCCGGGGGTCCTTTGCGGGACATTTACTTCTCCTTCTTCGCGCCGTAAAGGCTGCGGGCCTGGGAACGCTCACGAACACCAGAGGTGTCGAGGGCGCCACGAATGATCTTGTAGCGAACACCGGGGAGGTCCTTCACACGACCACCACGGACGAGCACGATGGAGTGCTCTTGGAGGTTGTGGCCGACGCCCGGAATGTAGGCGGTGACCTCAACTCCCGAGGTGAGCCGGACACGAGCAACCTTACGGAGTGCGGAGTTCGGCTTCTTTGGGGTGGTGGTGTACACACGGGTGCACACTCCACGACGTTGTGGGGCGCCCTTGAGTGCCGGGGTCTTGGTCTTCGAGACCTTTGCCTGGCGCCCATTGCGGACGAGTTGGGAAATTGTGGGCACGCGTGAACCTCAATGTTGTTGGTGGAACTGCATTACGGGTGGTCTCGGTGGCACAACCACGCCGAGGCAACGGACTGTTGATGCTAGAGCATCTCCGATGCCTCGGCAAGGTGGCGCCAAAGTAGTTCGGCCTTAGCCAGCGAGTGGGCCTTCGCCTTCAGGTGATTCGGATGGTGCATCGCCCACCCAATTCGCCTCAACGGAAGTCACTCCGCCTTCGCCAACTTCAGCAGATGAGTCGCGCAGCCAACTGGCCAACTCCTCATCTTCGTTCTGTGACATGTTCGCCATGGCCCAGCTCGGAAGCTCTTCAGCATCAGGCATGTCAACCCGCACCGTGCGGTACTTGGTCATACCCGAACCGGCTGGGATGAGCTTGCCGATGATGATGTTTTCCTTGAGGCCGAGGAGGCTGTCGTTCTTGCCTTCAATGGCAGCCTCGGTCAGCACACGGGTCGTCTCCTGGAACGAAGCAGCCGAGAGCCATGATTCGGTCGCAAGCGACGCCTTCGTAATGCCCATCAACTGTGGGCGACCTTCAGCAGGACGCTTGCCCTCTTCGACCAACTTGCGGTTGACCTCGGTGTAGAGCGCGGTGTCGACTGGGTTCTGAGGAAGGAACGGCGAGTCATTGGGCTCGAGCACCTGAACACGACGAAGCATCTGGCGAACGATGAGTTCAATGTGCTTGTCGTGAATCGACACACCCTGGTCGCGGTAGACCTTCTGGACTTCTTCGACCAAGTAGAGCTGCGTGTCGCGCAGGCCCTTGATGTCGAGAAGTTCCTTCGGATCCTTTGGACCTTCGATCAAAGCTTGACCGGCTTCGACTTCTTGGCCATCGGTGACTTCCAAGTGCGTCCTTGGCGTGACATCGATTGCGTGGATGTCTCCAGCGTCAGACACAACGGTGACCCGACGACCTGACTCAGTGTCTTCGATCCGGACCACACCACTGTGAGGAACGAGCTTCGCTGCGCCCTTCGGGGTGCGAGCTTCGAACAGTTCAACGACGCGGGGAAGACCGTGG
The DNA here is from genome assembly GCA_903918025.1 of uncultured Actinomycetes bacterium. Taxonomy (GTDB): domain Bacteria; phylum Actinomycetota; class Acidimicrobiia; order Acidimicrobiales; family RAAP-2; genus CAIQEU01. The sequence continues at coordinate 2,088 of CAIXCS010000212.1, read as the reverse complement.
GTGATGTCTTCTCCGGCCACACCACCAGCGTGGAAGGTACGCATCGTCAACTGTGTTCCAGGCTCACCAATGGACTGAGCAGCAATAACGCCGACAGCCTCACCGAGCTCGATCATCTTGCCGGTAGCCAAACTCTGGCCGTAGCAGTTCACGCAAATACCTTGCGCTGCCTCACACGTGAGGGCAGAACGCACACGGATCCGATCAACCGATGCATCGTCACGAATCTGGTGGGTCAACACATCGGTCAACATCACGTTGGCTTCAACGACGGTGCCATCAGACAACTTGACATCCTCGACGAGGAGGCGACCGTAGACGCGAGTCTCGACATAGGAACGCTTCGTTGAGCTGTCAGGAACGAGGTCCTCAATCCAGACGCCTCGGGTGGTGCCACAGTCATCTTCACGGATGATGAGTTCCTGAGCGACGTCAACAAGACGACGGGTCAAGTACCCAGAGTCAGCGGTACGAAGTGCGGTGTCCGCTAGTCCCTTTCGGGCACCGTGGGTCGAGATGAAGTACTCGAGCACCGAGAGACCTTCACGGAACGACGACTTGATTGGACGAGGAATCATCTCTCCACGTGGGTTCGAGACGAGTCCCTTCATTCCAGCAATCTGTCGAATCTGCTGTGGGTTTCCACGAGCACCTGAGTCAACCATCGTGTGCAGAGGGTTGAAGGTCAAGCCGTCGAGCAGCGTCTCCATCGCCTTACCAACTTCGGCATTGGCCGAGGTCCAAATGTCGATCTCCTTGCGACGACGCTCGTCGTCGGTGAGGATGCCGCGCTTGAACTCCTGCTCCGCCTTCTCCGCCTGCTTCTCGTACTTGTCGAGAATTGCAGCCTTCTGTGGTGGCGTCTTGACATCGTCGATCGAGATCGTCAGACCTGATTGGGCGCCGTAGCGGAAACCAATGTCCTTGATCCGGTCGAGCGAAGCCGCAACTTCGTCCTTCCGATAGTTCGTCGCGAGCTCTTCAACAATGACGCTGATTGGCGTGTTGCGCTTACCAACGAGGTCGTTGATGAACCGGAAGCCGAATGGCAGCGCTTCATTGAAGAAGAATCGACCGGCAGTCGTCTCAACCGAGAAACGACCTGACTCGTCAGCAACAAGACCCGCTGAAGCGAAGCGATCACCAGTTGGTGAGCCAACCTCTGCACGAACGAGAATCGTTGCGTGGAGCGACAAGTCACCGGCTTCATACGCCGCCCGGATCTCATGAGCCTGACGGAACGTACGGCCCTGTCCCGTGGCGCCTTCGACGTGGAGGGTCAAGTAGTACGCACCGAAGACCATGTCCTGCTGTGGAACGGTGATCGGTCGACCGGTTGCTGGTGACAGCACGTTGTTCGACGACAGCATGAGCACTCGTGCTTCAGCCTGAGCTTCAGCAGAAAGTGGAAGGTGGACTGCCATCTGGTCACCGTCGAAGTCAGCGTTAAACGCCGTGCAAACGAGCGGGTGAACTTGGATGGCCTTGCCTTCAACGAGCACTGGCTCGAATGCCTGGATACCAAGACGGTGCAAGGTAGGAGCACGGTTCAGGAGCACTGGGTGCTCAGCGATGACACTCTCGAGCACGTCCCAAACCTGGGGACGACGACGCTCGACCATGCGCTTGGCTGACTTGATGTTGAGGGCGTACTCCCGGTCAACAAGCCGCTTCATCACGAAGGGCTTGAAGAGTTCGAGCGCCATCAACTTCGGCAATCCACACTGGTGCAACTTGAGGGTCGGTCCAACAACAATGACCGAACGACCCGAGTAGTCCACGCGCTTTCCAAGGAGGTTCTGACGGAACCGACCCTGCTTACCCTTCAACATGTCCGACAGGGACTTGAGCGGACGATTGCCCGGCCCAGTCACTGGACGGCCACGACGACCATTGTCGAACAAGGCGTCAACAGCTTCTTGAAGCATGCGCTTCTCGTTGTTGACAATGATCTCGGGAGCACCGAGGTCCAACAGTCGCTTCAACCGGTTATTGCGGTTGATGACGCGTCGGTAGAGGTCGTTGAGGTCAGAGGTTGCGAACCGGCCACCATCGAGCTGCACCATTGGGCGAAGGTCTGGCGGAATG
>CAIXCS010000211.1 GCA_903918025.1 uncultured Actinomycetes bacterium | reverse complement strand
TGAAAGGCTCGGTCGAGATCAATGAACATCCTCAGTACGTGGAGACCTACCTCGATTGGGTGGCTGCTTTTCGGAAGGCACCAGATATCGAGAAGGTCACGGAACTTGCCGCTGCCGACCTAGACGCTGATGTTCCCCGGATCGAGTACCCCCAATGAAGCCGAGTTCCTTGCCCAACGCGAGTGATCGTCGGGTTGCTGGTCGTGCAAGTACGTCGGCGACGTTGCGTCAGGAACGGAGATTCCGACCTTGTGGGGACTTCGGGCTTGACGCGATCCCCCTATCCATCGCTCCGGCGTTGGACCCAGCACGTTTCGCCGGTTCCCCTGACTTCCGAGGACGACCACAAAGGTCACGTCGATGACGGGACCGGTCCAGCCCTCAGTGTTGGGGGTGATAAATGAACTTCCTCCAGAGGCAGATTCGGAAGAACGAACTCGCTTGGCCCGTTCCACCGACTACGCCGATGGAAGCTCCGAGTTCTGGCAGGTCGCGTTTGATGGATACGTCTACCACGCGCACCTCTTCCACAGGGCTTCGCCAGAGTCCCCCTGGGTGACTTCCGAGCGGTCTGCGCAGGTCCCGAAGGTGTTGGAGGCATTTGATGTCTTTCCGGAAATGCGTGAACTGACAATTGGAGCGATCATCCGGTTCTACCTGACGACCAAGTGGGGTGTCAGTGAGTTGGACGTCGTGCACCTCCTTGCTGTGGTGAGTGAACCTGCCCAATCAGGCGAGCCAGCGACAGATTCAACCAGCCCGTTGGCAGTCCTCCCACCAGACGTGACAGGCGACTTCGAAGAGTTGCCCCTGACAGCGATGATCAATGGACAACCGATTCGTGCCCTGATGGCAGGTGGTGCCACCAGTGGACGAGTGCTCCCAGTTCTTGGTGACAGCGAAGGCGGTCTCCACCCCGTCAAAAGTCTGGCCATTGTGGAGTGGAATGATGATGCCTCGGGTTCCGACGTGGGTGTGGGGCACGCGATTGACCGCCTCAATCGAGACCTTCTGAACGAGCGTTCATGGGTAGGGCGGGAGCACCTAGAGGAACGACGCCTTGTACCTGATTCTGACCATGAACTGGGGCGTTTCCTGGCAGAGTGGGTTACGAGAAATCAATTGGAGATCGCAACGGCGCTTGAACTTGAGCCATTTGATCCGCTGCAATCCGTATCTGAACATGAGTGGAGAGGCCTGCTCGAAGATGCTGGGCTGCGAGCAAGTTTCGGTATCTCTCTCGGCGCTCTGGCCTTCCTGCGATCAGAACTCACGGGGGACGAGCGATACCGTCGATGCGCTCTGGCCTTGGCACTTCCCGACAGTTCTGACGGCCGACAGTTGCACGCCGTGCTTGCGGAAGTCGCTGCAACAGGCGAAAACAGCCGGCTTCGGTTGCTCACTTGGGATGGTCCAGAGGCCATTCCGGATCCAACAGGGTCCGTCGCGTTGTCGGTGCCAGGGCGCAACGAAGCCAGCCTGCGCGGCTTGAAGGTTGCTGATCTGCGGCGAATCTTGATCATCGAGTTGAAGACTGAGCCAGACGGTAACTCCGTCGCTGCACTTCGAAAGCAGATCTTCGAGGAACAGGGAACACTGTCGGAACGGCGGATGCTCCGCTGGATCGGCCAGGGTGACGGTTACCTCTTCTACGATCCCGAGAAGGCGACCTTCTGGCAGGATTTCTTGGTGAAGATGGAGTCTCTTGGCACGTGGGGCGAAACGGTGGCCCTGATTGAGTCGGATGAAGCAGTGGCTCAGGTCATGCGGGCGGTTGTCTGGAGTACCTGGGAGCAATCGGAGGAACCATTCGGACTTGACAGTGAGTCGGATGAGTTCGCTGGTGTGACTCGTTTCGAAGACCTCCTCGAAGTCGTCCCGACCGCTGCGCCGGTGGCTTTCACCAATGAGAATGGTGACGGAGAGCTAGCGGTCGTTGACCCATTTAGTCCAGTCCAAATGGGGGTACCGTGGCAGATACGGCAGCGCTACTACGAAGAAGCGTCCAACATGGTCTCTTCGTGGCTAGTTGTGCCTGGTCGACATTTCGATGACGTTGTTGCCGCCGCATCTGCACTTGGCTGGATGGTTGCCGAAGGTAGTTGGGACGACCTGTGGTGATTCCGAAGATTCAGAGTGAGCAATTGCCGGATCAATTGTCTGGTCGGGTTCAATGGCATGGTCGTATCTTCAATAGCGCCCAAGACGAGAAATGAATATGGATATCAAGCCATCTCCGGACGCATTGAAGCTGACGAGTCTCGTCACCGAGTCTGCCGCCGACCCAATTCTGATGGCGGGTTCAATCGGCCTGGGTTTCCTGGAGGCATGGCAGGTTCCATCGGTCGGTGTTGGTGAACAGCACCGGTCATCATGACCGGGACCGTGCACCGACCGATGGAACTCACCGTCCCTTGCGGCATGCACAACTGACCGGTCGCAATGGGGAAGCAACTTCGCTTCACTACCATCGGGGATGTGACCACGGGCCAGGGACGACGACCGTCCACTGACGACGACTGCTACGACGGCCCGGTGATCGCCGCCCGGACCCGAGAGGCCGGCAAGGGCTGGATCTGGGTGGCCAACGGCACCCGCTCGCCCACCGAGGTGTTCAGGGCCCCGAGTCCGATCGGAGCGCTTCGTAGCGCCTACGTCGCCCTGCCCCAAGTCGACGAAGCGATGGCTGACGCCTTCGTGGACGAACTCCGGTCCGGATCCTGGATGGAGGAGGACGAGCCCTGGGCCGAGGAGGACTCGGATGATGAATCAGTAGTTGAGACCATCACCACTGAACCTCCGGCCCACATCGACGAACACATTGGCGTCGAGATACGCATTCTGGGTCCAGTCGAGGTGGTCGGCTGGAGTCAGGCACCTGAGCGCGCGATAGTCACCGAGCTGGCCTGCTACCTCGCTCTCCATCCGGGCCGGATCATCCCCGGCGACGAGTTGCGGGCCGCGCTCTGGCCTGACTCCGCCAGTGAGGCGAGTGCCAAGAGCCTGCGTACCTACATG
>CAIXCS010000210.1 GCA_903918025.1 uncultured Actinomycetes bacterium | reverse complement strand
TGGTGCCCCCGGCAGGATTCGAACCTGCGCTCACGGTTTAGGAAACCGATGCTCTATCCCCTGAGCTACGGGAGCAGGATGCCTTTGAAGCAATCCACTCTCCATCAATGATGGAGTCTCATTCTACGTCTGTCATTTGTGACACTGGACCTATGACTCCGTTGATCGCCAGGGGTGTACCGTCGAGGCTTAAGAGAAAGAGGCACGCAAATGCGTCACGGTTCCAACCTTCGCCGGAATAACTCGGGCATCCGACTCCTCGCTGGGGGTGCCCTCCTTCTGACCCTAGGTGTGACAGTTCCTGCGAGCGCTGCCTCAGTGGTGCCAACGTCATCTTCCCTCCTTTACAGCTGGGGATTGGGTCTCGGAGGCGGTGTCGGCAATGGCGGAACAACCGATGTCGCCACACCAGTTTCCATTTCCCTTCCCGGCGGAGTGCAGCCCCTTACGCTCGCTGAAAACAGCGGTGTCGGTGCCCGAGGAATGGTCATTGGCACGAATCACTTGCTCTATGGCTGGGGTGGGAACACGGTTGGGCAACTTGGTAATGGCACGACGTCGCAGACTCCGGTTCTGTCGCCGACGGCCGTCACCATGCCGCGTGGCGTGACCGCGTCACACGTGGCCGTCGGCGATGCCTTTACCTTGATGATTGGTTCCGACAATCAGTTGTATGCCTGGGGTGACAACACGATGGGGGAACTCGGTCAGGATCCAGCCCCAAAAAATGGTTCACCGCTTCCTTCTTCCTCGGTTCCACTCCACGTCCATCTTCCGAGCGGCGTCATCCCTGCATCGATTGCTGCCGGTCTCGACGAGGCGGCATTGATCGACACCACAGGTCGACTCTTTACTTGGGGAGATAATCAGTCTGGCGAACTTGGACTTGGGCTCGACACCGTGTCGTCACCATTTGTCTTTACACCGACCCAGGTCTCCTTTGGCAACAGCACGATTGCTCAGGTGGCGATTGGGCAATCGTTTATGGCTGCGCGGACATCTGCAGGCCTCGTCTACACCTGGGGCGCAGGCAGTTTGGGCCAGCTTGGCAACGGAACAATCCAGGTAGGGAGTCAAGGCACGCCCCTTGCAATGGCGATGCCCCAGTCAGTGACGGCAACACAGATCTCGGCTTCTACCTATAACGGCGCATTTCTCGGGTCTAACGGACTCGTGTATGTCTGGGGCACGGGGAACCAAGGAACCTTGGCCGGCACGTCTGCAACGCTTGGCTGCGGGATCTTCAACTGCACGACTGGTGGCGTGGCGATAGCTACCTTGCCAACGGGGGTGACCGCAACGTCGGTCTCCGTTGGCGAACGCCAAGTGATGATCGCTGGATCTGACGGTCATCTCTACGCTTGGGGGAACAACAGCGACTTCGAACTTGGAACAGGGAACACGACCGACCTCTCGGTCGCAACACCTACCGCAGTCATTCTTCCGGCTGGGCTCCAAGCAACCGCTCAACTTCTCAACTACGAGAATGGTCTGGCAATTGTCCGAGCAGTGCTCCCCCTCTTCACCTCAACTAACAAGGTGACGAGCACCGTCGGCCGACCATGCTCTCTTCTTGTGCACTCGGCAGGATCTCCAGCACCGGTCTTGTCAACCATTGGTTCCTTGCCCTCAGGGATGATGCTCACGGATAATGGAGGCGGATCAGGCACCCTGGCCTGTACGTCGAGCCGAGGCGAAGGTGGGGTGCATCTCTTCAGCCTCCACGCTGCAAGTGACTACGGCGAAGCGACGCAACCATTCACACTGACCGTGAACGAACCTCCCGCAATCACGTCATCAACGACCGTTGCCGTTCGACCAACGGTTCGTTTCACCGTTCCGGTAATCGCATCTGGGTATCCCGCTCCACGTTTGACAGCGAGCAACCTCCCTCGGGGCGTGACCTTTTCTGCGAACACTCACGGCGGCACCTTCTCGGGACTGCCAACTGCCCTCGGGACCACCATGTTGCTCCATGTCACCGCAACCAATGGCGTCGCACCAAACGCGACAGGCACAATCCATGTTGTTGTCGCGACTCCCCCCGTCATCACCTCACGCTCGTCGGCAACGATCAAGGTTGGGTCATACGTCCAGATTCCTCTCACGGCCACTGGATCGCCACTCCCGACATTTGGCCAGTCAAGCGACCTTCAAGCCTTGGGAATGCAAGTGGTGGTCGGTCGAGGTGGCATGGCAAGCATTACGGGCTTTGCCCAAGCAGGATCAGGTGGTGTCCACACCATCACGCTGGTCGCGACGAATGGCTTCTCAACGTCCCAGAAATTGCGCCTCACCATCAATGAAGCTCCATCAATATCTGGACCGCCGGCAGCCCTGTTGTCGCAAGGCTTCAGCACCCTCCTTCACTTCAGCGCAACTGGCTTCCCGTCAGTTACCAAAATGTCGATTTCCGGAAACCTTGATGGCTTGAGCTTTACGGATATGGGTGACGGGACGGCAACCATTTCGGGAATGCCGACCAACTTGGGTAGTTTCGGACTTCGTATTTCAGCAACGAATGCCGCTGGAACGACGACCGAGTCCTTCAACATGATGGTCGAAAGCAATCAGACCTAGGTCGTTTCAGAAACGGTTCACGTCATGACCTGGTCCTGCTTCTGCCCGTGACCACAAACCTATGAACACGAAGTCAACGAGCGCAGCATTACGGCTCGAACTGATTTTGTGACGACCAACTAAAAGGCAGCCAAGACTCGCTCTTGCACGGCTTACCGACACTTGGAGACCATCCATCTCCGAAGAACGGGGTATGAACGATCGAGGGATCAGCGAGCTTCCTCGTCCAAACGTTGGTTGGGCTAAGGAAGACCGATGATGTGCGCAGCAGCCTTGACGCCCTTTGAGGCGCAGACCGAAGCTGGTTGTTGTCCATCAATGTGACAGATCGATGCACTCAGCAGATTGGAGGAGACCAGAATCTGTTGAGCAACCGGGTCGCTCGGTGTCTTGAGCGTGTCGGCAATCTGTTGCCAATTGAGACCAGCAAGATACGACGGGCTGTAGGTCGGTCCGGGAGCGAGCACCTGGTTGCCAAAGTCCATGAAGGGCCATCCACCCTTCTGGGCTTCTGGAACAAAGGGCGGGTAGTCGTACTTATTGACGAGCCTCGTATTGAAGGCAGACCGCTTTTGGAGCGGCACGTAGGAACCACCCGAAGGGATATTGGTGAAGTTCTCGGTTGAGTCAAAGGTGACGTACTTCGAGTCATAGGTCGATTTCACGAAGGTGAACGTGTTGGTGCTTGGGTAGACCTCGGGCGACGGCCCCGACGTCATGAGTCCGAGATTGCTGATCGTTCCAAACCGAGCGAGCGTCGCAACGATCGCCCACCGTTGCGCTGCACAGTAGGGGCAGTACTCGGCACCGTCGTAATAAACGTACGGCAGGACTTTGCCACTCGAGTTCGCAACCTTCAAAATCTTTTGACCGGTCGTTGTCAGAAGCGCTGCGCCGGTTGGTGTGGCCGTAGCGCTGTCAAACGACGACGTTGGAATCGACGTCACCACATCAACAACCGATGCCGGTGCTTTGGTAAACGTCGTCGAATCTGACTTGGACGAACTGCCCGACATCGAGATGCCAACGATCACGGCGACCACCACAACGACTGCCCCGATCGCAATCCAGCCAACAAGCCCCGACCGGCGGCTCTTCTGTCCTGTCAAGGCGCGGCTCTTCTTCGCTGGCGCAACGGTTCGACTTTGGCTCTTGGCCTTCTGCTTCGAGTCTTCAGCCATACTTCAGGCTCCTCAGAACTAGTTGTGACCCCCAACGCTAGTTGACCTTCGATCCCCAATGATCGTTCCGCGGTGTTTCCTGAGGCAGGAGTCTTGCCCATTCGGTCGGTTGAACCTACAGTGAGGCAAACCCTGAGGAGGCCTTGTGCGCCAACGTCCATTTTCTCGAGCAATCGTTGCGTCAGCCATTGCGTTGCTGACTACCATGACCGCCATCTCGGTGAGTGCAGCAGCCCCTGCTTCCTCACACCACTTTTCGACGGCTCGGTCTCCAAAGACCACGACGCTTTCGATGAACCTGACGCCGTTTACGCCAACGGCTCCAACCCCTGGCGGGCATGACAACTATCACTGCAGCCTGCTCTTTCCAGGGACGACCACCGATCAAATGATCACTTCAACCACGTTTAATCCCGGCACTATTCAGGTTCACCACGTGATCTTGTACCTCGGCTATTCAAATCAATTGGCCACTGCCCAAAAACTCAACAACAACGGCAAGGGTTGGACGTGCTTCGGTGCCCCGCAATTGAGCGGCATGGCGTCAACGGTTGCAGAAATTGGCGCGAACCCGTGGCTCGCTTCATCGGGTCCTGGGAACAACACGAGCTACGAGCCACCAGGGACCGGCATGCCGCTTCCGGCAGGGGCATTCATCATTGTTCAGGTCCATTACAACCTTCTCGTTGGCTGCGGAAAGAACGGCAAGAGCCCAACGGACAAGTCGTCGGTGGTGCTGACCACGGAAGCGTCACAAGGGTCGAGCCTGAAGCCACTCAAAATCGACACCATCGTTGCGCCACCAGACCTCCCTTGCCCAACGGGATCAAAGGGTGCACTTTGCACACGTTCGAAGTCTCTTGCTGATCTTGGAAAGCGCTTCGGTAAGGCTGAGGTGAACTTCGTCAACCTCATAGAGTACGTCTGTGGACGATCAAGTTCAATTCCTTCTGCGACCTCCAACGTGACATCAACGTCATGCGTCATGCCGGTAGGTGGGGCCGGCTACATCCAAGCTGTGGCGCCACATATGCACTTGCTTGGGGCGACCATGACCGTCACGCTCAACCCTGACACGCCAAGTTCCCAGGTGTTGCTCAACGAGACGTCCTACAACTTCGATCTTCAGCGCGGCACGGTCATGGTTCCTCCAGTTCATGTGACCGGCCGGGACCGAATTCGAGTGACCTGCACCTACACGCCGGCTCTCCGAAGCCTCCTCCCACAGTTGCGGGCGCTTCCACCGCGCTACATCACTTGGGGCGACGGTTCTTCGGACGAGATGTGCCTCGCCGTGATTGCTCGCACCACGTCGTAGTCACGTTTCACCGCAACACCACTACAAGCCAATCCTGAGGAGTTCACCTGTGACCACCATGCCGATTGCTGTCACCGCTGACGCGTCCGACCTCGGCTTTGACCCAGAGCGTCTCAATCGCATCAACGCTCACTTCGATGGCTATGTTCGAGACGGAAAGATCCCTGGTTACCTTGTGTCCGTCGCACGCGAAGGTGAAGTTGTTCACGTGGCCAAGGGTGGACACCGTGACGTGGCGGCGGGACTCCCAATCGAAGAGGACACCCTCTTTCGGATTTATTCCATGACCAAGCCAATCACCTCGGTCGCACTCATGACCTTCTTCGAAGAGGGCCGGTTTCAGTTGACCGATCCGGTTGAGTGGTACATCCCTTCCTTTGCCAATGCTCGTGTGTACGCCGGAGGACCTGCCTATGCACCGGTGACCGTGCCAGTTACCGAGCCCATTCGGATTTGGCACCTCCTCAGTCACACCGCCGGTTTGACGTATGGCTTCACTCGACTCCACCCTTGCGATGAGATCCACCGCATGCGAGGCATGGAGTGGGGCATTCGTCCAGAACAGACCTTGGAAGAAGCTTGTGATGCGTGGGCCACGATGCCGCTTCTCTTCCAGCCAGGAACGGGATGGAATTACTCGGTAGCGACTGACGTCTGCGGTCGCCTCTGTGAAATTTTCGGTGGAAAGCCTCTTGGAGAAGTACTGAGCGAGCGTGTTCTTCAGCCGCTCAAGATGGCCAACACCTCCTTTGTTTGCAGTGAAGGTGACCTCGAGCGACTCGCCGAGTTGTATTTGTTTGCCAACCCAGGAATTGTCCAAGCTGGAGGCATGGCGGAGTCCTGCAAAAAGACCCCGCTCGGAGCCTCTGGTGGCGGTGGTCTTCTTTCGACCGCTGGTGACTACCACCGGTTCACGTCGATGTTGTTGCGTGGCGGCGAACTCGATGGTGTTCGGGTCCTTGGCCCTCGAACGCTCGACTTTATGGCGGCAAATCACTTGCCGGGTGGTGCCGACCTTCTCCAAGCTGAGGCCATCAGCTTTAGCGAGAGCGGCTACGAAGGCGTCGGTTTCGGTCTTGGATTCGCGGTAACGCTCAATCCACTTCCTTCAAAGATGGTCGGAAGTCACGGGACCTTCTACTGGGGAGGTATGGCGTCAACTGCTTTCCTCGTTGACCCGACCGAGCAACTCACCGTTCAGTTCTTCACCCAGGTTGTCCCGTCGACGACGTATCCCATTCGACCGGAACTCTGCCAGCTCGTCTACCAAGCCATCGTCGAGTAATTCAGGACGACGATTTGGCTGATCGCTTCTTGGCTACTGCCTGAACCTGAAGAGCAACGCCACTGAGCCAGACGCCGAGCACGATGCCTCCAACGGCCCAGTAGACCGGTCGCAGCGCTCGTGCATCAGTGCCAACCGTCATGCCGTGAAGCCACACACAGCCAAACGTGAACATCGAGACGCGGTGAACCGCTTTCCATGACTTCTTGGCAATTGACGTCGACAACCGAGCGGTCGCCCAGATCGCAAGCAGAAGCCACATTGACAAGGTTCCAAGTGTGACGGGCCAGGGTTTATACGGCGATGCCATGGGAACGAGGGCGCCAATAATGCCGACATGGGCATACGAGTCAGCCACCGTCGCGGCAACGTGACCTGCAAGCAGCACCATCGTTGCGGAAGCAAGTCCCGTATGGACTTTCGCGAGTGTCGCTGGCTTCAGCACGGGGAGTGTTGCTCGAACAGGATGCCGGCGCCACAAACCAACCAGTGAGAGCGCTGCGAGTGAGGCTGCCGCACCAAGACCAAGGCCTCGACTGAGCACCCACGGCATCATCGTTGTTCGGACTGAAACAATCAGATCAACGGTGATAATGGCGACGACACCAAGTAACGCTCCGATTGGCCACTTGGACATTGGCGCAACAGGCTTCTTTTCGCGAGGTGCTCGCTCTGGCTTTCCGGCTTCCACCGTGGTGGCACTCATTGGTGACGCACCCAGGTGAGCAGTGGTTCCATGGTGGAACTCCAAGTGACGAGTCCTTCGCGGTCAACCGACACCACTGCGAGTCCTCGAGCTTCCGCCTCCTCAAGGTGACGAGGTCCTTCAAGAAACAGCGCCTTGGACCAAACTTCTGCGAGCACGGGATCCGGTCCCACGACCGTGACCGAAGCGAGATTGCCGCCACCAGGTTGCCCAGTTCGTGGATCAATGAGGTGATGCACTGGCCGACCTCCCGATCGCCATTGCCGAACCCGCACGCTGGAGGTCATTGACGCCCCTTCGCTGATGCCAATCGTCGCGACGAAGTCAGTGGAGTTGGGAATGGGGTCTTCAATGCCAATGGACCAAGGAATGACCGGAGGGCGATCTCCAACGACAACGATGTCGCCTCCAGCCGCACAGATGCCTGCCATTGGTTCATGGCGGAGTTGGAACCGAGCGAGTTCCAGAGCCGCTCCCTTTCCAATCCCTCCAAGATCAAGCGACGCTCGTGCTGGACGAAGCAGACACAGTTCTCGATCGAGTACCGGGTCCTCCCAGGGCTCGACAATGGGTAGAGGCGCCACCTGAAGGTCAGGCTCGACCATTTGGGCAAAATTCTGGTCATAGCCAAACGCTTCAAGGACGGAACGAACTCTTGGATCGAACCTTCCACCGGTCACCCGATAGGCCTCATATGCGGCGGCCAGCACTTCAACGAGGACTGCCGGTGCGGTGGAAGGTCCTTCGGCTGCAAGATAGGTGGCGAGTGCAGACTGGTCACGGAATCGAGAACAGGCATCCTCGACTCTGCCAAATGCGTCGAGCACTGCCGACCAGGCTTCGTCGTGAGGCGCTCCATGGTCTTCGTAGATGAGTTCCAGCGGTGAGGCCATGGCTGAACCAAGGTGTCGCTGGAGCGCCGGTGACTTAGGGGCGTGCACCAGAAGCTCCTGTCGTCACCACAACCGCCGGTGGCTGCGTCGTTGGTGGAGCGACCGGAACGTAGACAGGAGTCGTCGTTGGCACCGGTGCCGTCGCCGTTGATCCAGTTGAAACGTTCGTACCTGCGGTGGAACCTGTGGAAGTGCCACTCGAAGGAGCGCCAGTTGAGGCTTGGCCGGCTGCTGCTTGGGCTGCCAAGAGGGCTGCCTTCTCTGCGGCAATCTTGGCTTGAAGTTGTGCAACAACGGACGAGCTAGAAGTAGTGGTCGCTGCAGGGACCGTGGTCGAGGTGGAGGCCACTTGGACAACTGGTGCAATTTGTGTTCCGACCCAACCGAGCGCAGCGGCGGTAACACCGACACTCGCAAGCATTGAAAGGGCTGCTGCGTTTGGCTTCTTGTTCATCGGTCTCCCTCCTCATCGTCTCCGTACCATCCAGAGCTGACGGTGGTACTGGTGGTCGTTGTTGGTTCGACAACGGTGGTCGAGGTGGTACTCGACTCCGGTCCGGCGGAGCTGTTTCCGTCGCCAGGTTCAGTTGAATGTGCCACGACGATTGCTCGTGCCGGTGCAGTGCTTGGCGCAGCGACTTGGCTGCGTCGAATCGAAGCGTTCTTCGTTGCGGTGATCGCCGCTGCGAGTCGAGCTGCTTCGGCGCGAAGCGAGGCGACACTCGGTGAGGACGGCGACGCAGCCACCGAGGTGGACGTCGTGGTCGTCGCGGGAGCAGAGGTGACGGTCGGGGCGACAGCGATCGTGATGGCGGTGATCCCTGCCAATCCGAACAAGGTGAGGAAGGTAGGTCGCAGCATGTTGAACTCCTTTGAGTAGAGGCTACGTTTGAACAACTTCATCGTGCCTATTGGTCCTATGAGGGAGGTAAGAACTCGAGGCTTTTGCTGTGGAGGTCCTGAAGGACCACACTTCGTCCCCTACGCTTAGCCGCCGGAGGTAGGTATGGGACTGACAATTGGCATCGTGGGACTCCCAAATGTGGGGAAGTCGACGCTCTTCAACGCGCTTACCGCGAATGATGTGCTTGCTGCGAACTACCCCTTCGCAACCATCGAACCAAATGTCGGCGTCGTGGAAGTTCCAGACGATCGGCTCGCCGTCTTGGCCGAGATCTTTGGCAGTGGCCGCCTTGTTCCGGCCGTCACGACCTTTGTTGACATTGCAGGCATTGTCCGTGGCGCCTCAACTGGCGAAGGCCTCGGGAACAAGTTCCTCGCAGCCATTCGTGAGTCCGATGCCATCTGTCAGGTCGTTCGGACCTTTGACGACGAAGACGTCATCCACGTTGACGGAGGGGTCAACCCGCAAAGCGACATTGAAACGATCAATACTGAGTTGATTTTGGCTGACCTTCAGACGGTTGACGCACGATTGCCGAAACTGGAAAAGGAAGCGAAGCGGTCGCCGGACTTGGCTGACCAATTGAAGGCAACGCAAGCAGCACATGAGATCTTGAATTCTGGACGGACGATTTTCGAAGCCGCTGCCAAGGGTGAAATTGTCGTGAGTGATCTTGCGGACCTCCACCTCTTGACCGCCAAACCGTTCCTCTACGTGTTCAACGTTGACGAAGGACAACTGAGCGACGGTGCACTTCACCAACGGCTCAGAGAGCTCGTTGCCCCAGCCGAAGCCGTCGTGCTCTGTGCCCAACTTGAAGCCGAACTCTCACAACTCGACGCCGAGGATGCCAAGGAACTTCTTGCGAGTTATGGCCAACTCGAACCGGGTCTCAATCAACTCATCCGACAAGGCTTTTCAACCCTTGGCCTCCAGACGTACTTGACGGCTGGACCAATGGAAGCTCGTGCTTGGACCATCAAGGTGGGCAGTACCGCCCCCGAAGCAGCAGGGGTCATTCACACCGACTTCCAGCGTGGCTTCATCAAGGCCGAAGTCGTTGGCTTTCAAGACCTGACCTCAGCCGGTTCCATGGCAGCAGCCAAAGCTGCAGGCAAGGTGCGGATGGAGGGCAAGGACTACGTCATGGCTGATGGTGACGTCGTGGAATTCCGTTTCAACGTCTGAGGAGAGAATGATGGACAAGTCAAAGCTTTACACCGTTGAACGAGTGTTCCCTCAACCACTTGAAGTGCTTTGGGCAGCCTGGACGCAAGCTCACGCACTGGAAGCGTGGTATCACCCGACCGAGCTCCCAGCGGTTCCCGGATCCGCATCCTCGGACGCCAAAGTAGGCGGGAAGTGGTCGATTGGCATTGATGCGTCGAAGTTCGGCTTTGTTCCT
>CAIXCS010000209.1 GCA_903918025.1 uncultured Actinomycetes bacterium | reverse complement strand
TCCCGAACTCGCCAGGGATGCAAAATCCCTGACGATCTTCGAGCGAACCCCCACGTGGGTCGTGCCGGTTCTCGAGTACAAGGCAGCTGTTGCAGAGGGACAGCGACTCCTGTTTGATGCAATACCTGGTTACCTGGGTTGGCATCGCCTGTGGCTGCTCTGGAAGAACTGTGAAGGCTTGTTGGCGCTCGCTCGTGTTGATCCTGAATTCAACGGTGGGACGCTGTCGGTCAGTGCAGCGAATCTGGAGTTTCGTCAACTCCTCGAAATGGCCCTTGAACTTCAATTGGAGGGTCGACCAGACCTGCTTGAAATGGTGACGCCGCAGTATCCACCTATTGCCCGCCGTCTCTCGCCAGATGATGGTTCCTACTTAGCCACGCTGATGGCTCCCAGCACCACCCTCATCCATGGTGCCGTCACCGAGGTGACCTCGACAGGGGTGATTGACAGCACTGGCACCCATCATGACGTTGACGTGATCGTTTGGGCGACTGGCTTTGCCGCTCAAGACTTCCTCCTCCCCATGCCGGTACTCGGTCGGGAGGGGAAGAGTCTTGAAGACGTCTGGTCAACAGATCCTCTGGCCTACCTTGGAATCACCGTTCCGGGTTTCCCAAATCTCTTTTTCACCTATGGCCCGAACACCAACATCGTGATCAATGGGTCCATCATCTACTTCTCAGAACTTGAAGTTGATTGGATCCAGCGCGCGATCGGCGCCATGGTGCGCCATGGAGCTGCTGCTGTCGAGGCAACGCCCCAGGCGCTCAAACGATGGCGAGAGTTTGTTGACACCGGCAACGCAAAGATGGCCTGGGGGGTGTCGTCGGTTCCAAGCTGGTATCGATCTTCATCGGGTCGAATTACCCAAAACTGGCCAGAGTCACTGCTCGTCTACTTCGACATGACTCGTGACCTCGATGAGAAGGCTTTGGTCTTCTCCCAGTAGAGCTCTCCATTGCTGTTGTCTGAACCTGAGGAGACCAAATGCTGATCAGCACGATGAATGACTTGCCCGGGTACACCATTGACCGCGTGATCGGTGAGGTGAATGGCTTGACCGTGCGTTCACGACACGTTGGGAGCCAGATTGGCGCGAGCTTCAAGGCTCTTGGTGGCGGTGAACTGAAGGGCCTCACCAAGCAACTCATCGTCACTCGCGACGAAGCGCTCGAGCGACTGACAGAGAATGCGATCGCTCTTGGGGCAAATGCCGTGCTCGCTATGCGCTACGACTCCAATGAAATTGGTGGTGTGTGGCAGGAGATTCTTGCTTACGGAACCGCCGTCGTCGTCTCGTCGACCTTGGCACCTCCGCCTCAGAGCTAAGAGGCAGCCGCAATGCCAGCGGTGATCGCCAGCCCAAAACCTCGAAGATCACCCATGAGTGTTGGCGCCATCTTGTTCATCATGTAGGAGAAGGTCAAACCTTGGTCTTGATCCATCAAGATCAAACTGCCGCCGTAGCCTCCCCAGAAGCAAGCTCGAGGCCCAATTGGGACCGTCTCGGAGCCAAGCCCATAGCCAAGACCGAACGTCAGATCGAACCCAAGGACTGCATCAACGCCGGTGCTCTGGATCTCAAAGAGTCGGTCGACTCCAGCCTCGGAGAGCAGTCGCACTCCTCCGTGCATACCCCGACCGGTGATCACGTCTTGGATGGTGGCGACGCTCTTGGCGTTGCCATGCCCATTCGCTGCAGGAATCTCGGCTGCCCTCCACCAGCGGTTATGCGGCGCAGAAGCGTCCATATCGGCCGACTGCAAGGTGCGAACTGCAATGGAATCACTTGCCTGTCCCTCGGCACTCATTGGCTCACCAGGGATCACGAGACTGACTCGATGCTCTTCAGATTCAGGGAGACCAATGAAGAAGTCAGCACCAAGAGGAACGGCAACTTCCCGTCGAAAGAACTCTCCAATAGTGGTGCCAGTGATGCGGTTGACGACTTCGCCAATCAGGTAACCCTGGGTCAGGGCGTGATATCCCGACATTGTGCCGGGTTCCCACCAAGGTGCCTGTTCTGCGAGCCGGCCGACCGTGAGATCCCAATCAGCCAACTCTGAACCAATCATTCGGTCAGTCCAACCCGAAAGGCCCGAGGTATGACTCATGAGGTGCTTGACCGCGATTGCTTCCTTGCCATTCTGCGCAAACTCGGGCCAGTACGTTGCGACGGGAGCCTCGAAGTCAAGCTCGCCTCGGTCGGCCAACATGAGCGCAACCAGGAACGTCATGGTCTTGGTCGTTGACCAGACATTGACGAGGGTGTCCTCGGTCCAAGGAACCTCACCTGCCTCGTCTCGAGTTCCTCCCCAGAGATCTGCGACGAGTTCGCCATGATGGAAGATCGCGACCGAAGCACCAACATCAAGACCGGAGTCCATTTGGGCTTGAAAGGCATCTCGGACGACCTCGAATTGCGGTGTTGTGAATCCATTCAGTGCAGTAGTCATGTCATTTCCTCCTCGACGTACACGAAACCTACTCCTCGGCGTGACTCACCTGCGGTGACACTCCCCCCGAGGTCTTCCGCTTTGGCAAGGGCAAGGATCCTCAAGAGGACCATTGAAGAGAACGTCTGGGATCTCATCGGCGTACCCACCATTGAGGAGCGCAGTTGCCATCATCCGAAGTACGGGATTCACGTGAGAGAAGAAGCCGAGATACCCCTCGCAGAGGTAGTTGAGGTTGGCTTCTCCGTCGACTGACCGTTCCGTACGATTCTTGGGACACTCTCCTCGGCACTGGGAGAGCACGGGGCACCGACGGCACTGTGACGGAAGTCCCTCACGCTTCTCAAGCCCGAAGTTGCGCTGCTGAGGGCTCGCAACAAGATCAGCGAGATGGGTTGTTTGAATGTTTCCGAGCAGGTGCTCGGGATCAACGAAGTGATCGCAGCTGTAGAGGTCGCCATTGTGTTCGAGTGCCACCGCGTCGCCGCAGGTTTCGGCGAAGATGCACATTCCTGCAGGTGCGCCCACAAGCGGAGCGAGCGCGGCATCAATCATCGAGACAAAGACCGTCCCGACGTCATGGCGAAGCCACTCCTCGAAGACCTCATTGAGGAACATCCCCCACTTCGCCGGTGCGACGCTTCGGTCAGAAATTTTCCCGTCAACCAGTTCGACGATTGGGATCAACTGGAAATAGCTCAGTTGCAACTCGTCTCGCAGATAGCGGTAGACCTCGAGACCATGGTCCTCGTTCGCAGCATTGACGGTGACGAGTGCATTGACCTCGACGCCATGGCGCTGAAGGATTCTGAGTCCTTCAACCACCCGATGTGCTGTTGGTCGGCCGCGCTTATCCACTCGGTAGACGTCGTGCAGCGAAGGAGGACCATCAATGGAGACACCGACAAGGAATCCATGACTCACAAAAAACTCAGCCCACTCATCAGTAATCAGCGTTGCATTGGTCTGGATCGTGTGCTGCAGCACTGTTCCCGCTGGGGCAACTCGAGTGGCCACCTCCACCGCGTGGCGAAACCATTCGACACCAAGAAGCGTTGGCTCGCCCCCTTGCCAAGCAATGGTGATTTCTGGGCCTCGTTGAATTTCGAGGAGTTGCGCTAAGTAGCGCTCAAGGACGGTGGGTTCCATTCGAAAATGCCCACCAGGATAGAGATCGGCCTTCTCAAGAAAGAAGCAGTACGTGCAATCGAGGTTACAAATCGCACCCGATGGCTTCGCGAGGACGTGGAAGCCCATCGACTGAGGTTGAATGGTCGTTGTCGGACGCGCGTCGCGGCCAAATTCGACCCGCACTCTCGAACTCGTCATCGATATGCAATCGATCCTTGAGGCAATTCAAGAGCCATTCGCAGGAAGGGCGTCGCTCGCTGCATTGCCAACATTGAACCTCCAAGTTCTCAGCGAGATTATCTCGAAGAGATACCGTTCCCTCTCGATTCAGCGACCTCAGGGCGGTCTCTTCGTCTCGGACTCCTCCAGACACCAACCTTTGTGCACTTCGTTTGAACAAGAACACTGCTGAAGGGTCAAGCCAATGTTGCTCCCTGACAACTCCAGTTCTCACCTCAGGATGCTGCAGAGGTTCGGCCATTCAAGAAAAGCGAACAACTGTTCGCTATATTGAGCGCATGGCTCCTCCAACACACACCCTCACCGCCCACCAAGTTGCTCGTCTCCTCGGCTGCGATACAGCAGCGCTCACGACACATGCAGGCGAGAAGGAAGCGTTCACTTCCCTAGAGGTCGATGCGCTCGTCATTCAGCCACCCACATGGCTCCTTGGAGCTCGGGCAGACTTTCTCCTTCGTTCCGTGGTCATCTCTGTCGAAGCGAGCCTCGACGAAGCGCTTGCCGCAACAACTGCCCTCGAAGAAGTCGTCCAAACGACGGTCCTTTCGAACAGCGATGTCGCTGACCTTCTTGGCCTCGATGAGGACTCGGTCGCGGCGTTTGAACCTCGCCGAGGCTGGAATGCAGGAGAAGTTGCTGACCTTCTGCGAAACCCGCCGAGTTGGACGGCTTCACCAAGAGATGCCCGTCTTGCCGCTCGGAAGCAAAGCGCTAAAGCTGCTGCTTCGCTACAGCGAAGAGCGGCGAATCAACAGGCCAAGGAGCGACAAGGCAATCGCAATCGTGAGAAGTGGGCGGAAATTGCCTCGCTGCCCCTTGATGACATCCCGTTGACCTTCACCAAAGTACCCACACGAGATGCCGTGGCTCGCTTCTGGAAGCGCCTTCCAGGCTGGGCGACCAATGCGAAGCCTCAAGCGACGTAGCCTGCAGCCTGTGAAGGAGGCCACGTGCGCTTCGAAGTTCGAGTAGGTAAACCCGCTGCCGGCGGTGGTTTTGTTGGAAGATCTCCTGAGGGAGTTGTCGTCTTCGTTCGGCATGCACTTCCCGGGGAACTGGTCATTGCAGAGGTAACTGAGGAAAATGCAACCTTTCTCAGAGCTGATGCCGTTGAAATCCTCGAGGCATCGCCTGATCGAGTTGACGTGCGCTGTTCCGTCGCCGGTCCTGGTGGTTGCGGTGGGTGCGACTTTCAGCATGTTTCGCTCGAGGCACAGCGGCGACTGAAGAGTGAACTCGTCGTTGAACAGCTCCAGCGGATTGCCAAACTCGACCTACCCGTTGTCGTCGAGCCAGCGGCACCTGGAGACGATGGTTGGTCATGGCGCACAAGGGTCCGCCTGACCATGAATGAAGACGGAAGTCCATCGTTTCACCGACACCGTTCAGATGTTCTTGTCCCAGTCACCTCATGTGACATTGCGACTGAAGAAGTTGAACGCTCGGGAGTCTTCGAAGGTCGCTGGGGAGGGGTCGCCTCAATCGAGGTGTTTGGGCACCCGGATGCGAACGCCACCGTCACCTCGTTCACCACAGGGCCGAATGGCTTTAGCCATACCCCGGAACTCCAAGATGTAGGCATCGTGGTTGATGGGACCATTCTCCAACCACCTGGTCGAGTAAAGGTGGCAGTTGGCAATCGTGGCTATGACGTCGCCCCAGAGTCGTTCTTTCAGGTACACCGCTCGGCAGCGACAACGCTGAGCCAAGCAGTGCTCCAAGCGGCGAAACTTGCGAAGGGTGACACCGTGGCAGATCTCTACAGCGGCGTTGGTCTCTTTGCTGCCCAACTTGGCCAGCGCGTCGGACCCGATGGTCGAGTCATCGCTATTGAGCGGAGCACGTCTGCCACAGGAGACGCTCGGAGAAATTTGAAGGATCTACCTCAAGTGGAGGTGATCACCGGGCCAGTCTCGGAGAAGTCAGTGGCGGCGAACCTCAATGGTGTCGACGTGGTCGTACTTGACCCCGCGCGTGAAGGAGCCGGTAAGGCGGTGATGGGCGCACTTTGCAATCTCACTCCTCGACCACGAAGAATCGTCTCGGTCTCTTGCGATCCCGCTACCTTCGCTCGGGATGTCAAAGTTGCGCTTGATCTTGGTTGGCGCCTCACGTCACTTCGTGCTTTTGATTTGTTTCCTCAAACCGAACATGTCGAGCTAGTTGGCGTCCTTGAGCCTCAACGACGCTGAGCCGCTGTTCTTCCCGCTCGTCGCCCGAAGAAGGTGGAGTCACCAATTGAGAGGCCAGAGGCGTAACCGAATGAACAAATTCCCGAGGTAGTCCGTCCTGCGGCGAAGCAGCCCGGAATGGCAAGACCGTCGACATCGACCACCTCCCCATCGACCGTCGTCACGACGCCACCAAGTGTGAAGACGGCATAGGGAATTTTGGGTGATCGGAGTTCCATGATGCCGAGTGGGCCAACCAGTGGTCGGACGAATGCTGGATCCTTGTGGAACACGGGATCCACCCCACTCGCCGCGTGGTGATTGTAGAGATCGATTGTTGCCTTGAGGGAACCGGGAACGAAACCTCCCTCAACCTCAAGTTCTTGAACGGTCGCACACACTGCAGTGGCTTCAAGCCCGAGCCATGTGGGCGAGTAGGCAGCCTCGTCGACGATCAGAAAACAAGTGGCATCGTGGTTGTAGAGCGACCGCTGACCAATCCGCCCGTTGTAGGTGTCTTCATTGATGAAACGCTGCCCATTGCGATCGACAATGATGCCTTCGGTCAGTTTCTTTGGTGGCATGACCGGGAGGGAACACTCGCCAGCGTGCATGGACTTGGTGCGCGCTCCAAGCGCCAAGAGCATCTGAATCCCTCTTCCGTCATCGCCACTCGTCCCCACTTTGTAGTTTCCTCCCAGGACTGATGGAGCGGCTGAAGCCAGCATTTCTTCGTTGTGGACAAATCCACCGGCTGCAATAACCACACCACCTTTGCCGAGATAGGTCCCCGTGACACCGAATCTCGTTGCCTCCACCCCAACAACTCGCCCTTTGTCAAGGACGAGACGCTCCACTCTGAGGTCGTATTCCACGTTCACGCCAAGACGCAATGCGGCGTCATGGAGTTTCTCCATGAGGAGCCAACCAGTCGCCCCTACCGTCCGAGCGGGATGCCCACGTGGAGCAGGTTCTGTCAGTTGGTTAAACGGAAAGGCATTCTCACCCCCCGACCAAACAAGCCCTTCGGTGCCAGGAGATTCCATTTGGACGGTCTCACACAGACTCGGTTCAAACTCGACGCCACAGTCAACGAAGAATTGGTGATGTTCGAGGTTATTTTCGACGTAGGCAGAAATCTTCGCTCGGTCAGGTTCCGGTCCACATGCTGCAAGGAGATAGGCCTCCATGGCCTCAGGGGAATCGGCAATCCCCGCACCGATCTGTGTCGGCGTTCCGCCACCGAGATAGATGATTCCTCCAGCTTGAGCGGCTGCTCCCCCGGGGCCTCCCGCCCGCTCGAGGACGAGCACCGTCGCTCCCGTTCGCGCCGCCTCAATCGCAGCTGCGACCCCTGCCGCCCCAAATCCCACAACGAGCACATCTGCCGAGCCAAGAACTGGGCTGGCATCGTTGGTGGCAACTGGACGCATGGTTGAGGTGGTGGGCGGGGTCATTCTTTCGCCTCGGCGGCGGCACGCCCGGCGAAACGACCAAACATGGTCGAGTCGCCAATCGAAAGTCCAGACGCATAGCCAAATGCGCAGACGCCCGAGGTTGTTCTCCCCGCAGCAAAGAGGCCCTCAATGATGGTGCCGTCAACGTGATGCACCCTTCCGTCAACAGTGGTGGAGAGGCCTCCGAGCGTGAATGGGGCATACGGCGCGACCCCCGGACGAAGGTCAAAAGCACCGAGCGGCGGCACCAGCGGCCGAACGAACGGCTCTGCCTTATGGAAGAGCGGGTCCTTTCCTTCAGCTGCGTGACGGTTGTAGAGGCCAATGGTCGCGGCCAGTGTGCCTTCGACAAGACCCATCTCCACTTCTAATTCCTCGACCGATTCGCATACCCAGGCTGCTTCGATACCCATCCAATTTGGTTCGTAGCAAGCCTCATCGACGATGAGAAAACAGGTCGCGTCATTGGCGTAGAGCGCGGCTTGTCCGACGCGCCCCATGTAGGTGTCTTCGTTGATGAACCGTTGACCATGCCCATTGACGAGAATCCCCTCGACCAGTCGTCTCGGAGGAATGATGGGAAGTGATACCTCGCCGGCATGCATCCCCTTGGTGCGCGCTCCAAGTGCAAGTGCCATAGAAATTCCCCGGCCGTCATCACCCTCGGTGCCAACCTTCCACGTGCCCTTAAGGAGTTCCGGCGCGTAGCGACCAACCATCTCATCGTTGTAGATGAAGCCACCTGCGCAGAGAATCACCCCTCGATTGGCACGAACGAGGAACTCTTCGCCATAGCGAGTTGCTTGAATCCCAACGACCTGGTCGCCGTCGACGATGAGTCGCTCGACTCTTGTGTCGTAGACAACTTCCGCCCCGGCTCCAATGGCTGCCTCTGACAGCGTTTGCATGAGGAGCCATCCGGTCGAACGTTTCGTCCGAGCAATGTGGCCACGAGGTGCTGGGGTGGCGAGGTCACGAAAGGGATGGGCATCTTCTCCGCCCGACCAGACCAATCCTTCTGTTCCATTGGGCGCCATCTGGGTCTCAACGCAGATCGTCGGCTCGAACTCCATGCCGCGTTCAACGAGCCAGTCGTGATGCTCAATGCTTCCAGCTACGTACGCACGGATCTTGTCCTCATCAACTTCAGGACCGCACGCAGCAAGCAGATACGCCTCCATGGCATCAGCCGTATCGGTAACACCTGCCCCTCGTTGGGTGGATGTGCCGCCCCCGAGGTAGATGATCCCTTCCGCGAGCGCTGCTGCCCCACCAGCACCGCTGGTTCGTTCCAGTACCAGGACCGAGGCACCAGCACTTGCAGCCTCATACGCGGCGCAGGTTCCAGCAGCACCAAACCCCACGATGACCACATCGACGACCTGGTCGTAGTGAGTCACCGTGTTGGCGTGACGGGGGGCGATTGGGACCGAGGTCGGTTGCGGCATCTTCGGAGACTAGACCCGACGACGCAGGACTAACCAGAGTGTCCCGGGACGCGCCACTGATCGATCGGTTCAAATTCGGCCGTGCTCAACCAGATCCTCAATGCCAGCGTGGCCCTGCAGTCATCTTCGTTGTAGGCGAGGAGCCGTACCCGATTGAGCGCGCGCTCTTCTTCGCTCGGCGCCCCCACGGCCTTGTCGTACCAGGTCATCGATGCGCTCCCCGAAGGGTCCTCATCTCGCCAAGAGAAGCCGGCAAGCGTCGCCAACTTCTTGAGCCGAAATCCATGCCCGAGAACGAGTTGCTGCTCGGCCACGACACGGAGGTCAATCCAATGCTTTGACTTGGCGATTGCTTCCACGCGTGCGGTCAAGCGAGCATCGCCACTTTCCTTGGCAATTCGTCGGAGTTCGTCTATCTCTGCATGGGAGTAGTAGCTAACCGACCACGTTGCGCCCACTTCCTCCGCCAGCACGACCAAGTCGTCGAGCCAATCGAGCAACTGGTTCACGAGGGCTACTTCTCCCTCAATGCCGAGTTGCCCGAAGTTGACAAAGGCTCGATAGGCATTGGCCGCTTCATCAATTGCTGCAACGAGCGGTCGACTGGTTGAGACCAGTGCGCCCCAAAGGTAGGTCCCACCATCAGCTCGCTCCATGTCGAGATCGATCTCGACATCTGCGCGCACGACGTCGCGAGGGTCTGCTCCTCTCGCGAGAAAAGGATGACCACTCACTGCAGCACGTGATCGCTCAATGAGGACCCGAAGGTCACTTCCAACAAGGGCTCCGTATTTCAAGGTGGCTGGGTCAAGGTTGGCCACGTCTCCAGCGAGCTGCACCCCTGCTTTTCGGAGCTGACGGCGGGCCTCCATGTGCTCACCGAGCAAGTGCCCAATTGGCGTTTCTGGAGGCACCGTCTGCGACTGGGCAATGAGCGCATCGAGATCGGAAAGCGATGAAGACTTCTTGAGCACTTGCGCAACGTGGGCACTCATCGGGTCAAGGCGTGCCAGTGCCGCTCTCGTTGGAGCGCCGGCGGCGCGATGGGCTAGAGCGTGTCGCCACTGCATGCCTGGGACGAGAGAGACGGAGTCGGCTTCTGCCATTTCTTGGCTGCATTCGGCTTCGTATCGGCAGCGACTGCACTCGTTCTTGTGGAGCGGGATGACGAGAGGAGGAAGCGACTCGTTGCCCAGCCTTGCCGTCGCTCGATCAACCACCGCAACTCGAAGGGCAAATTCTCGGTCGTAGGTTGCAAGAATCGATCGAGTCGGATCTCCGCCCCTTGGTTCATCAAGACGAATCCACCAAAGATCTCCAGCCGCATCGATGACGCCACCAACGGGTAGTGAAGCGAACCCGTTGACTTGGAGAAGTCGGTAGTAGTGCGCCAATTCCAGCGCATCGTTGCGGCCAACAGGCCCGAGTCGCCGACCATGCACAATCACCGCATTGGCGAAGTAAGGCTTTTCGAGAACGGAACCAAGGAGGCGTCCATTGGCCGAGACTTCAGCAACGCGGTGACGCTTCACGATCACGGGTAGATAGCCATGTTCATGTCGAAAAAGAGCGTCCGGATTCCCCCGACGGCGACCGTCCACATCAGTCGGAAGTCGGGGGCTGAGGATGACGGGGATGTGTCGAGCGCATGCCGCTGCGGTCGCCTCTTGAGCGTCTCGTCCGTCGGAAGTGTCGATTGCGAGCGCACCAACATTGGCTCGTGTCAGCAATTCTCCAACCGCTCGCCGGTGTGCCGCAGCAGCGTCACGCCACTTCACCACCACGTCAGATGCAGAGGATCCGGGAGTCCCTGCGATCTGACGGTCGAGTGCTACAGGACACCGACCTGCCGCCATTGCGTCAAGGAATACCATGCTGCTTCCTTGCCTCTCGTGTGCCACGGGCGAAGGCTAGCGGAGGGGTTCCGGTGAACCGAAAGTGGCATTGGCGCCAAATGCTGCTCCTCGCGCTGTTCGATCAAGTGCGCCAGTTACCGCTCGACCAAAGGCGACAATCAACACCACATTGGTGACTGCTTGAAGGAGATCAAAACCAAGCGAGGTGGTCAGGTCGAAGATAAAGAATCGATAGAGATTGGCGAGGACAGTGTCTCCAGCGACAAAAGAGACCGTCGAATTCAGGCCTACCTGGAATGGCCAAAACCAAAGATCCATGACCGTGCCATAGAAGATCGCTCCAAGGGCTCCAAATCCAGCTACAACGACAACATCCCGCTTCCCCTTGACTGCCGGCAGACAGCCGGCGAGAAAGCCAAGCCATGCACAAGCAAGCATCTGGAATGGGAGCCACGGACCGACGAACCCAGTGGCAAGTGCTGAACAGAACAGCACGGTTGCACCATAGAGATAGCCAAATCCCCTCCCGAGGCTCCATCCGGTGAGAATCACCAAAGCAAAAAGTGGTTCCCCTCCGGAAATCCCGGAACCGACAATGCGAAGCACCGTTCCGACAGCAACCAATATTGCAAGGAGCGCAACGGTCTTCACATCGAGGTTGCCATCTCGCAATTCAGCCAGAGCGACGAGGAGCAAGAGTGGGACGAGGCAAACAAAGAACCACGAAGCGAACGCACCGTGACTCGTGAGGAGTGGCGAGGAGGCATGTACGAACAGTGGCCACGTGAACGCGACGATGCCCACGAGCGTCATGGCACCAAGGAGCCCGGCGCTCATCACCGAGAGAGGAATGAGCACTCTTCGTCTCATGACGTGCCTCGAACTGCGTCGATGACCTCTTTGGCGGTGAGCCACTCCGGACTTCCAAGAAGCTCTTGCATCTGTGAGGTGAAGGTCATTCGGCTCGTTGGCCTGCTTCTTGCCGGCCACGCGCTGACAAGCACACCCCGGTCGAGCTCGATCACCCTGTCTGCCACGGTCGCAATGAACTCGACATCATGGCTCGCGAGCACAATGGCAGTCCCACGCTCTGCTAGTTCGCCGAGGACAACGCCGAGATGCTCCTTCGCATGATTATCAAGACCACACGTGGGCTCATCAAGCAGGAGAAGCGGAGGAGAGCTGGCCATGACAATGGCGAGAGCAAGACAGAGGCGTTGACCTTCTGACAGGTCGCGTGGGTGTCTACTTCCCTCAACCGTTGGCTGAAACTGCGAGAACCAGGCAGCGGTCGTCCCGGGCTCAAGACCGCCATCGCGATCGGCCTCGGTGAGTTCGCGTTCAACCGACGACGAGTAGAGGAGCAAACCGGGGTCTTGTGGAATCAATCCGACGCGTCGGACGAGAGCCAGCGGGTCGAGGCTTAGAGGGTCAACTCCTCCAACAAGCACTCGCCCACTAGACGTGCTGACGAGTCCACAAAGCAGTCCAAGGAACGTCGACTTCCCGGCACCGTTATGACCAACAAGTGCTGTCACCTCCCGAGGACGCACTTCAACGTCAATGTTGAGGAGCGCATTCGAGGCTCCGAAAGAAACCGTGGCTTGGTCAAGCACCGCAATCGGCGCCTCGGCACTCGTTCGCCGCGGAAGTGGACGTCGAGGGGCCAACGTGAGCTTCAGTTCGTCGGCGTAAGGTCTCGCCACTGCGACGGTAAGTGGCAGAGGGGACCAATCGAGCGCTCTCCCCAGTTCGACAATTGGTGGGATGACTGATGCCTCAGCCATTGCGTGTTGTGGGTTTCCCTGACTGACCATTCCACCCTCAACGACTACAACAGAGCTTGCGTTGCCAATGATCCGCTCCAGTCGGTGTTCGCTCACGATGACCGTCACGTCATGGTGTGCGACGAGATCTTCAAGGATCGCGACCACCGACGCAGCCGCCTCAGGATCGAGTCCACTCGTTGGCTCATCGAGAACAAGAACCGATGGTGATGCCGAAAGTGCCGCAGCAATGGCGACCCTCTGTGCCTGACCACCCGAGAGTGTTTGGAGTTTGCGGAGCCGAAGTTCACCCAAATCGAGTTGCTCAAGAAGGTGGCCCACCCGCTCATGCATTGCTGCTCTTGAGAAACCAAGATTCTCCATCGCATACGCGATTTCGTGTTCAACCGTGTCGGCGACAAAGCCTGCTCGGGGATTCTGACGAACGACACCAACAAGGTCGGCAAAGTCCCTGGGGCGAAAGTCTCGGATTGAACGACCACGTACCCGAACGTCTCCATCCACGCGCCCACCGGTGAAATGAGGAACGTGACCATTCATCAATCCAAGCAAGGTCGTCTTCCCTGCGCCCGTTGGCCCAACAACCAAGTGCAGGGCACCGGCGTCGAGGGTGAACGATGCCGGAGCGAACACGGAATGTTTCGCTCCTTCATAGTGAACTGATGTTTCAAGGAACTCGATCACTCGACTGCCTCCGGCCCACTCCAACCACCAATGAGCAGTACTGCCAGAGCGGCGACAACGAGGGGTGAAAGCGTTGGCCAACCTCGACCAACCGGACTCGACATGAGGCCTGGTTTGAGACGGCCGGCCTCTAGGAGGAGCAAGCCGCAGGTGACGCCACTTACACCGACGACAATGCTTCGCCGAGTGAACGGTCGATGATCAAAGGTTGTCCGTCGAAGTTGTCGAGACCGCTTCGAAACCGCAGTTGCCAGCAAACTGGATCCGAAAAAGACCGACAGGCCGCTCCAAAAGAGCAACGTGCCACCATTCAGCAGTCCAGCGATTCCAATCCCAAGGAACACGGTGCCCGCGCCAGCTGCAACCGATCCAAGATGTTGACTCGTCGGAGTTCCCGTCGATAGTCCGAAGCCCCGAGCATCCATTGACGCAGCCAGGGTCACCGATCGCTCGAGGGCGCCCTCGAGGATTGGCACCACGGTCCCCCGCAGACCGGCGATTCCTTTGGTTGGCCGTCCTCTCAAACGTCGAGCAGCTTTGAGGGCCTGAGCGGAAGCCACAAGTTCAGGGAGAAATGCCAAGGCAATTGCTACTGAAAGCCCTAGTTCATAGACAGCTTTTGGCAGAGATCCCAGCAAGGTTCCCGGCGGCGCCAAGGTCGAGCATGCTCCAAAACACGCAAGGACTGTCGCGAGCGCTAGTCCTTGACAGAGTGCCTGGAGGAGTAATTCCGAGGTGATGGGACCTCCAATGCTGACACCGGCAAAGAATGACGGGAGCGGGAGTTGCGGAAGGTTGACGAGGACCGTGCCGCCCGTGCGGGCGCCGAACAAGACCGCGAAAACGACGCGCGCAACCAACAAAAAGACTCCAATCCTCAAACTGGTTGCAAATGGCGTCCTTGAAAGGGCACCTCGTGTATGGCGGAGCACGACAACCAAGAGCACCGCAATGGCAAGAAGATCGACAAGGGGATTGGCTACCCCAGTGAGACCCAAAATCGCGCCTGCCCCGAAAAGCCACCACGCCCCTGGGTGAATTGACGAGAGTCTGGTCACGATCGCTTACGGCGCGCGACTGACCCGAGGAGCAGAAGTCCCACGATCAAGGCGATCGCAAAGAATGCTCCACCAACACCAGAATGAGCACTTCGTTGGCGGAGTTGGCTTGCAGTCGTCGCTTTACTCGCAAGTTGTTCGAAGTTCGGCTTCAC
>CAIXCS010000208.1 GCA_903918025.1 uncultured Actinomycetes bacterium | reverse complement strand
TGAATCGCGACGGGAATCTTGGAGACGAAATCCTTTGAGAGGATGCGTCTATGTCAGGTTCAACCCGTTACTCGCCGGAGTTGCGTGAACGAGCAGTGAGGATGGCGATCGAGAACCGTGCGGACTACAAGTCCGAATGGGCCACGTTCGTTGGCGTCAGCAAGCTCTTCGGCATGTCTCCGGAAACACTTCGTTCTTGGGTCCGAAAGGCCCAAGTTGACTCTGGTTCTCGCCCGGGACTCACGACCGATGAGCGAGCGAGACTCAAGGCCCTCGAGCGTGAGAACAAAGATTTGCGACGCGCCAATGCGATTCTGCAGGACGCGTCAATTTTCTTCGCGACTGTGCTCGACGGTCAAACAAAGAGGTAGTTGCTTACATCGATGCCCGAAAGGCTCGATGGGGGGTCGAGCCGATCTGCAGAGCGTTGCAGTTCGCCTCCAGCACCTACTACGAAGCGTCCATTCGAGCCCCAAGCGCTCGAGCACAACGCGATGAGGTCTTGAAGCCCGAAATCCACCGGGTGCACCAGGCCAGCCTCGATGGTTGCTATGGCGCAAAGAAGGTCTGGAAGCAACTGCAACGCGAGGGCATTGTGGTCGCCAGCTGCACAGTGCGACGGCTCATGAAACAGATGGGAATTCGTGGTGTTCGACGTGGTCGTCAGTTCAAAGTCACGACCATCACCGACGAGGGCCAACAGCGACCAAGTGATCTCGTTGATCGCCAGTTCGTCTCGTCTGCTCCAAACAGGCTCTGGGTTGCCGATCTCACCTATGTGAAAACCCACACCGGGTGGACCTATGTGGCCTTCGTCATTGATGTCTTCTCGAGAGCGATTGTTGGGTGGCAGGCGTCAACGTCGCTCCGAAGCGACTTAGCCATTGATGCACTTGAGATGGCGATCTACTCCCGCAACAGCCAAGACCTGTCGAACCTGGTGCATCACAGCGACAGGGGCGTTCAGTATTTGAGCATTCGATACTCCGAGCGGCTCGGCAGCGCAGACATCGTGGCATCAGTTGGATCCAAAGGCGATTCTTACGACAACGCCCTGGCCGAATCGTTCAACGGTCTCTACAAGAACGAGCTGATTCACCGCAAGGGTCCTTGGCGAGGCGTCGAACACGTCGAATGGGAGACCCTCAACTACGTCGACTGGTTCAACAATCGGAGAATCCACGAGGCGCTCGACTACGTTCCACCGGTCGAGTTTGAGGCCAACTACCATTCGATCAGCGAGTCAGAGAATCTGGCCGCTTTGGAAATGATTTAGTCTCCGGAAAACCCGTCACGATTCACACGAGTTCGCGGTGTGCCACTTCCAAGTCCACCTGGAACCAGGCGCTCACAGAGGACGCCTTCAATGGTTGTTTGGAGGACTTCGACGTTCTCTGCCACTGAGAAGAGCGCTCCCGTTGCGTCAAGATTCTCTCTCGAACTCTCGAACGTTCCTTCGCCAGTTGAACTACTGGCATTGGCACGCAACATCGCTACAACTCCGTCATGGGCCTCACTCGGCATGGTCACTCCAGCAAATCGATGAACCGCTCAGGGTTGAGCGACGTTGCCATCGTATTGGCTCCGTCAATCACCAAGCAGTTCTCGGACGCGGGGAATGACAGATGTTCCATAGCGTTCAATGCTTCCCATGAGGAGTTCATGCGGCATCGAACCAACGCTGTACTTCAGGTCGAAGCGCGAGAGCCCGAGTGTTCGAATGGTCGCGGCGATCTTCTTGGCAACGGTCTCGGGGGCTCCTACATACCAAGAGCCATCGGGTCCACAGCTCTGCTCGAACTCTTCTTCTGAAATCGGCGGCCATCCACGCTCACGGCCAATGCGATTCCGCATCTGTTGCATATGGGGCCAGAGCTCAGCACGGGCCTCAGCGTCACTTGCTCCGATGTAGCCAGGAGAATGCACGCCAATCATCTGTGGAGCCTGTCCATAGTGCTCGAGCGCTCGGGCAAAGAGATCGACGAGGGGACGGAAGCGAGCCGGAGAGCCGCCAATGATCGCCATCATGAGTGGGAATCCATACGACGCTGCCCTGATCACCGACTCCTGGCTCCCGCCAACCCCAACCCACGTCCGAAGATGGCCGGATTCTGTCAAGGGATAGACCATCTGGTTCGACAGCGCGCTCCTCGTCGTTCCCGACCACGTGACTGGCTGTTGCTTCACGAGCTGAGCGAAGAGGTTGAGTCGCTCATCGAACAACACCTCATAGTCAGCTAACTCAAAGCCAAACAACGGAAACGACTCGGTGAACGAACCACGACCAAGCGTGACTTCGGCCCGTCCACCCGACAGTGCATCAAGAGTGGCAAATCGCTGAAAGACACGAACTGGGTCATCAGAACTCAGGACCGTGACCGCCGAGCCAAGCCGAAGGTTCTTCGTTCGAGTTGCAATCGCTGCAAGCACGACTTCAGGTGCCGACACCGCAAAGTCTTCTCGGTGATGCTCGCCAATACCAAAGCAGTGAACGCCAACCGAGTCCGCCAAAATCGCCTCGTCAAGGACGTTACGAAGAACTTGCGCCTGGCTGAGGACTGCTCCATCGAGTGACGTCGTGACGTCGCCAAAGGTGTCGAGACCAAATTCAAGAGTCATGGGGTCTCCCTCAAACCTGCTCGACGAAGCCATGCCACCCACTCATGTAGTCAATGAACGACTCGCCGAGACCTTCTTCGGCCAACATCGCTCGGGTTACCGGCAGCTCCCGCATTCCCGCGGTTGCGTCTGCTCGAAGAATCTCTGGAAAGTTGTGATTGGTGATCGCTGCCCGGCCGATTGCGACGATGTCGGCACCGCCATCGAGCGCACGGTCGACATCGGCACCGTGGTAGAGCTTGCCGGCAACGGCCATCTTGACGTTCCCTCGATCAAGTTCGGCAAAGAGGTCCAATAGCGGACGCCCGTTGAACTCTTCGTCTGCCGCCTCTTTGAAGACATCCCACATTGAGAGGTCAATGAAATCAACCTTGCCGCCATCGACGATGCGCTTGTAGACCTCGAGAATGTCTGCAGTCGCTTGTCCGAATCGTTCAGGTGAAAAGCGGACGGAAAGATTGACCTCCGGCCGGCAGGCAGCGCGGACCCCATCGATGATTTCAAGCAGTGCCCGCATGCGATTTTCGAGCGAGCCCCCGTAGTGGTCCTCGCGAGTATTGAAGGTTCCATTCAAGAGCTCACACAGGATGTAGTCGTGCGCGGCGTGGAGTTCCACGCCATCAAATCCTGCTCGTTCGGCTCGAACGGCGGCGGCGATGAAATCCTCAATCAATGCTTCGACTTCCACCGTCGAGAGTGCCCGCGCACCAGTGTCGGCGTCAGCGCATGGTGCTACCGGGTCTTGGCCAATGAACTCCTTTGGTGAACGACGGCCGGCGTGGTGGAGCTGGATGATCGCAAGGCTGCCGAAGTCCTTGATACCAGTCGCGAGGCGCTCGAGTCCCGGAAGGTGATCATCACTAAAGCAACCGAGTTGGCCGCGGAATCCCTGGCCAATTGCCTGCACATGACTGGCGCAGGTCATCGTGAGGCCGAAGCCACCCTTGGCTCGGTAGGTGAGCCACCGATACTCATCGTCACTGAGCGTGCCATCGGCGTTGCTCTGCTCGTTCATGAGTGGCGCCAACATGAACCGGTTCTTCATCGCTGGTCCGTGCGCAAAGGAGACTTCATCAAATGCCGACGTCATCGGTGACTCCAATCGAAGTGATGCTCGGAAACCTTACGGGGAGAATGTTCCGGCCCCTCGAATGGACCATGAGGCAGTTCCACTCCCTAGGGGTACGTTGGCCGTATGGAGAAGACCCCGGCAGTTCGCTTCAGTCAGGTGACGAAGCGCTACGCCGGAGGTGGAGGCGTTCAAGAACTGACCTTTGATGTCGCACAAGGTGAGGTGTTCGGCTTTCTCGGACCCAATGGTGCAGGGAAGTCAACGAGCATCCGCCTGATGCTCGACCTCATTCGACCGAACTCCGGCACCTTGTCGATCTTCGGTCTCGATGCACAACGAGACTCTCTCGAGGTTCGTCGTCGCACGGGTTATCTTCCCGGCGACCTCGCCTTTGACCCGAGGCTCACTGGCCACGAGGTGCTCCATACCGTCGCCGCCCTTCGCGGCCTCTCGGCACCATCTTCTTATGAGGGTGTGGCTTCACGACTTCGTGCAGACCTCGATCGTCCAACGGGCAGTCTCTCCAAGGGTGGACGACAGAAGATCGGCCTCGTTGCCGCACTCATGGGTGACCCGGAACTTCTCGTCTTGGATGAACCAACGACGGGTCTTGACCCACTCGTCCAGCAGCAGGTGCACAGGGAGGTTCGACGAGCAGCAGCTGAAGGTCGAACGGTCTTTCTCTCTTCCCATGTGCTCGCCGAGGTTGGTGAGATGGCAGACCGAATTGGTTTCATTCGGGACGGAAAGCTCGTGAGCGTTGATCCATTGGAAGAGTTCCGCCGAGCCCAACTGCACCGCATTGAGGTAACGACAAAGGAACCGCTCGATGCGCAACAGCTGCTGCTTCCTGGCGTGCGCCTCGTCGGGACCAGCGGACTCACCATCCATTTGGAAGTCCAAGGTCCCTTGCAGGGAGTCCTTGCCGCGTTCAGTCGACTTGACCTCGTTGACTGCACAATTCGACCACCGAGCATCGAAGATGAGTTCCTCGCGTTCTATGAAGAGCCCAATGCATAAGTCCCAAAGGTCGTGGTTTCGGCTGAGCGCACTCTTTCCCCGGACGCTGCATTCCCATGCCCGATCACTCGTTGGATGGGGAATGGGTATGGTCACTTACGGCTCGGTCATGCTTGCGCTCTACCCGAGCGTCAAAGGCAATGCGGACTTCGCAAAGCTCCTCAAGAGTTATCCCGAAGCACTGCAAAAATTGTTCTCACTGTCGGACTCCACGAGCCCCGCTGGGTATCTCAACGCCGAGATCTTCTCGTTTATGGCGCCGCTGCTCCTTGGGCTGTTTGCTGTGCTGCTCGGTGCCGATCTTCTTGCCGGCGAAGAAGGCCGCGGCACGCTCGAAATGTTGCTGGCAAACCCAATCACTCGGCGACGGGTCTTCGCTGAGAAATGGCTTGCACTGGTCACGATGACGGTCATCGTCACTGCGTGCCTTGGCCTCGTCCTCGGGCTCGGCAGCCCGATCGTTCATCTCCACATTGCCAGCGCAGCACTTGCTGGTGCCATGGTTGCGATGACACTGCTCACGTGCCTCTTTGGCACGCTAAGTCTCGCTCTCGGTGCCGCAACGGGACGACGAGGGCTTAGCCTCGGCGTGACCGCCGTTGCCCTTGTGGCGAGCTACTTCGTGAGTGCGCTCGCGAACCTCATCGCCTGGATGAGCCATGTTCGACCGCTGTCACCTTGGTATCAGGCGCTTGGCGTCGATCCCTTGCATCACGGGCTTTCACTCACGCATGTCGGTGTGCTGGTCGCCCTCACCTTTGCGTTCGGACTACTTGGCGGTTGGCGCTTTCAGCGACGCGATCTCGGGATCTAGGGAGTCAACACGACGCGACCGAACGCGAGCCGATCCTCAATGTAGGCATGGGCTTCACCGGCGTGGTCGAGTGAGAACTTCTTGTCAATGACCACCTTGAGCTCGCCCTTGGCAACGTCGCCCAAGATTCCGGAAATCATCGCGTGCGCTCTTGTGCCAAGGAATAACTCCGCTCCAAGGAAGTACCCAATGAGCGCCTGGTTATTGCCCCGAAGCGTTGAGATGTCGAGTAACCCTCCACCATCACGACCAGCGTCACCAAAGGTGAGGCACCGCCCACGGTAGGCAAGAGCACGGAGACTCTTCTGAAGGTTTGAGCCACCAACAGAGTCAACAATCACGTCTGCCCCCCGGCCACCCGTCAGCTCTCGGGTTACTTGCTCGAAGTCATTCGTCACGTAGTTGATGCCGTGGTCAAGCCCGTAAGCCTTGAGGCGCTCAAGCCGCTCATCACTCGATGCCGTGGCGAGAACTGTCGCTCCGGCGCGCTTTGCCATCTGAATGGCGGCGAGGCCAACTCCACTCGCACCAGCATGCACCAGCACGGTTTCGCCAGCCTGCAGGCGCCCAAACTCAAAGAGACAGTCATGCGCGGTGCCGAAGGCAACCGGGACGCAAGCGGCGAGATCAGTCGCGAGTCCCTCTGGGATGACCCAACAGAATGCTTCACCGGCGACACGGAGTTCCGCGTGTGACCCATCGGTTCCCGTCGTGACCACTCGGTCGCCAACGGCCACCTTGGTGACGAGTTCGCCGACTTCCAACACGGTCCCGGCGCACTGATAGCCAACAATGTGCGGGACGGTCGTGAGCGGTCCACCGAGGCGATTGAGCGTGTCGCCGCCTTCAATGCTGACTGCTTCAACCTTCAGGAGCACCTCGTGGGCGCCACAGGTTGGATCAGCTACGTCCTCGTAGCGAAAGACGTCAGGTCCGCCATTGCCGTAGTACACCGCTGCCTTCATCTGCCCCACCCCTTCTTCGCGATCACGTGACCGCCCGAGGTGACCCTAGCCACCGGGCAAGTTTCCAGAGACTTTTCTGCACTTCGGGCGTACGGTGCTTCTACGGCACCTTGGTGCCACGAGGAGATCCCATGAAGCAGACGACGGTGGTGGTGAGTAGTTCCCTTGCCTTGGTGGTTGCGCTCGGCCTTGGATTTGGCATTGGCCGCGCCACGGTGACGACACCGTCAACAACAACCACGACCACCAGCACGACGTCAACAACGTCGCCAACGAGCACGACGTCAACGATTCCAGGAAATCAACCAGCAGAGGCGGCGTGGCCATTCGCTTCAACGGCCAACCGATTCATGACGCCCGTTGGCGCCGCTCGTAGCTATGCCACGACGTTCCTCCGCTACACGAGTCCCGTCGTTGGGACCTTCCAGCAAGGTGATGCTCGATCGGGAGAGGTACTGGTTTCCAATCATGTTGGTGGGACCTCGACCTCAATCTTGGTTCGCCAACTTTCCGGTGCTTCCTCGTGGTGGGTGCTTGGGTCCGCTGCTCCGGACATTCACGTGACCAAGCCAGCGGCTCTCGAGACCATCAGCTCGCCGGTCACCCTCAGTGGGATGAGCACCGCCTTTGAAGCAGTGGTCAATGTGGAGCTCTACCAGGACAACTCCCTCGTTCCCATTGCCGCCACAACGGTCATGGGTGGTTCCATGGGCATGATGGGACCATTTACCGCTTCCTTCAGTTTCCCGAAGCCGACACAACATGCGGGCACGCTGGTCTTTCGGACCTACTCCGCCAAAGACGGCAGCGTGATCGAAGCAAGCAGTGTCCGCGTGGCGTTCGCTTCTTGAACGCACCCTGGAGTTAGCGACCTTCAACCAGTCCCCAACGCCGCCTGATCGCACGATCAGCCAACCCAAACCCGAGGCTGTCCACGAGCACGCCGACAAGAAACAGCGTCACCATGACGCCATAGAGCCCGACGTAATCAAGGAAGTCCTTGTTCTGTTGGAGGAGCGTGCCTAGGCCGCGGTTATTGAGTGCCACGACGATGATCTCTCCGGCAAGCAAGCTTCGCCAGGCAAAGGCCCAACCCTGCTTGAGGCCGGAGAACACGACCGGGAGCGACGCTGGCAGGACGACTGACCTCAGTTGTGAGAATCCCTTGGCACCCATGGACCGACCGGCGCGCTTGAGCAGGGGCGGTACTTGGTCAACGCCGCTGATAATTCCATTGGCAACCGACGGTGCTGCGCCAACGACGACCACAAAGAGAATCGCGTGCTCGCCAAGTCCGAAGAAGACAATGGCGAGCGGATACCAGGCAATGGACGGCATGGTCTGAAGGCCAGTGATCATGGACCCAACAGCCGAGCGCACCACAGGAACACTTGCGTTGAGAATGCCGATAACACCACCAATGACGACCGCGACGAGAAAGCCGAGAAGGCCCCTCGAAAGCGTTACCCAACTCGCGTGGAGGAGGTCGCTCGGGTGCTGCCCCATCCACTTGATGACGGTGAACGGACTCGGGACAACAAATTCAGGTTTCCACTTCGACGCGACGAGCGCCTGCCAAAGGGCGAAGAAGAGCACGGTTGCTGCCACCTTCGGCAGGACCGCGGCGGCAATGCGCCTCCCCCGAGCGGTGCCATTTCCGGTTAGCTCGAGTGCATCGAGACCGGCAAGAGCCGTATCGAGCGAATGATCAGTGATCGCCATGTCGTCGTACCTCTTCTCGAAGTCGGTCCGCAATAGTCGCCGCAACCCCAGCGACAGCAGCTGACTCAATTCGCCGGGGACGTTCCACGTCAACCGAAATGCGCTCGACCACGCGTCCAGGCCGACTCGAGAGAACAATGACCTCATCGCCAAGTCGAACTGCTTCTCTCACGTTGTGGGTCACAAAGAGCACCGTCATTGCCTGCGCCCGCCAGATTGACTCCAACTCCTCATGGAGAAGATCTCGAGTGATCGCATCAAGTGCGCCAAAGGGCTCGTCCATGAGGAGGACATCTGGCTTCTGAGCCAAAGAACGTGCAAGCGCCGCCCGCTGACGCATCCCACCGGATACTTCATGAGGTTGGTGGTGAGCAAAGTCAGCCAGCCGGACAAGCTCCAAGAGCTCCATTGCTTCAGCCTTGCGCTCTTGCCGGTTGCTCTCACCTCGAAGTTTGATCGCGAGTTCCACATTCTTCTGCAAGGTCAACCAACCAAACAGTGCCGCCTCTTGAAACATCAGCGCTGTCCTTCCGACAACCGCTACAGAGCCCGCGGAAGGTTTCTCAAGGCCTGCAACGAGGGACAACAGGGTGCTCTTTCCACAGCCTGAAGCCCCGACCAAGCAGGTGAACCTGCCGGTCGGGACCTCCAAGTCAATACCTTCAAGCGCGACGACCAGACTTTGACCGGCGCCAAAGACCTTGGTTACCTGCTGAAGGGAAACAGCAGACTCAACGAGCGGTTGCAGGGGTTCATGAACTCCCAAGGTGCCGCTCAACTCGTCACCACTGGCTTCAACTGCGCCTTCTTCAACACTTCGTTGAGGAGACTCAGGTCATAGAGACCCTTGGTCGACGGCGTCGTGAGGAACTTGAGCTTGAAGGCGTTCTGGGCGTCCTTCGTAATTGACGACACAATCGGGTCATAGGTCAACGTCACGTTCGCCATTGCCGCATGGAGGATGCCCGACGACAACTGCTTGCCAGTAGCTGCCTTGATGGCCGTGTTGATCTCGGTCTCCGCGTTGGCCTTGTTCGACTGAAGGTGGCTGATTGCATTGAGTTCACCTTGGAGCAGCCCCTTGATGACCGCCGGGTGCGCCTTCACGTAGGACTTCGCCACGACGAGGACGGTTGTTGCAAAGTTTCCCTTTGGCCAGAGTGTTGCTTCATTGATGAGGACGTGACCATCAGCAGCAATCAGGGCCTGCACATTTGGCTCAGGGACCCAGGCTCCGGCGATCGCCTTCGCTTGGAAGGCCGTCACGATGTTCGCATTTGATTGCGGGAGGATCGTCACGTCACCAGTGCCCACCGTGGTCGTCTTGAGACCCTTTGACATCAGCCAGATCCGAAGCGATACATCTTGGGTGTTGCCGAGCTGCGGTGAAGAAATGGTCTTCCCCTTGAGCTGAGCAACGTTGGTAATTTCAGGCTGGACGACAAACGCCGCGCCACCAGAAGCCGCACCAGCCACAATTTGATACGCACCATGTGATGCGGTGAAGGCGCTCAACGCGGGACTGGGCCCGATGAACCCTGCATCAAGTTGTCCACCAAAGAGTGCTGTCACGACATCGGGTCCCGCAGTAAACGCTGTCGTCGAAAGAGCAACACTTGGTCCAAGAGCGGACTGGAAGTATCCACCGGCAATGCCAATCAGATCGGTGGCATGCGTGATGTTCGGCAAGTACCCCAAACGAAGTGGCACGGTCGCGTGGCTCCGGACCGTCGTGCCACCTGAGATCACTGCGGAACCAGCCAAGAGCACCGAGGTCCCAATCGCCGCCGTTACTGCTGTTCTCAATCGAACGAACTTCATGGTGTCTCTTTCACCTTTCCTTGCCGACCTTTGGCCAGACTTTTTAGCGAATCAATTTCTCTGATGTATTCCATCAGTTCTACTTAAATAGTAGTTTAATAGAAATTAGTGATTCCGTCAAGCCCATGGAGGAAGGAAGGTTTCTGCGAAAGAAGATCGTCGAGGGAGAGGATGTGTTGCGGGACTACGCCTTTGCGCTCAACCGCATTCGCTCGGTGAAGTCCCAGGAGTAGATCACGGTTGGCTTGAGCACGATGGCAACTTCCGTCGCAACCTTTGCCCGAAGTCGATTCGCTAATGGACTCGTCAGGCCACCGAGGTAGCGAGTGAGGGCCAGGTCGAGAATCTCCGCACCACGTTGCTGATCAATTTCTGCAAGTGCTCGTCCTCGAATACCTACATAGGGCGGTTGCTCACTGGAAAGCTCAAAGGCGCACCTCGGATCATTCATGAGACATTGGACGACCTTCGCCTCTCGTTGTGTGGCGAGGAGGAGCGAGTCACCTTCTTGAATCACCCAGAGCGAACAGAGCAGTGGCCAACCACTTTCGGTCAATACCGACACCTTGAGCGGAATCACTGTCTCCTCAATGAACTTGCGAACCTCAGGCTCATTGAGGGCTCCGCGAAACGTTGTCGAGGTGCTCATGCGCTCACCGGCTGCGGCGACAGCTTCTTCTTTGGCAACTTGGACGTAAAGACAATGGATCCGAGTCCGATTGCCGCCGTGCCAAGGAGTCCGACTTTGAGTGAACGGAGTTGTGCCTCGCTATAGGCGTCAACGAGCGCTTGGATGGTTTCTGGCGGCAGGTTGGCTTTCTTCCCTGCTTCTGTAATTGCTGAAGCGGGAACAAAACTTGCATGGCCACTCACTGCGATGCCGACCTGTTGGGCAACTTCGGTCGAGATTCGAGGATCGCTGCTGACTTGTGCGGTGAAGTTCGACACCAGCCCTGAGAGCACAATCGCACCAATGAGCGCGACGCCGAGTGCGGCCCCAAGCTGCTGGGCCGTGTACTGGAGCCCTCCTGCCTCACCACGTTCCGATGCATTCACTGATGATTGCACCACATTGCCAAGTTGCGACGCGACCAGCCCCATGCCAATCCCGAGAAGCCCCATTGACGTGGCGAACATCGCGCCATCGAGCGTCGGTTGAATCGTGCCGACGAGCAGCAGCGTGGCCAGGACGACGACACCCATGCCAAGTTGCACAATCGTCCGAATCGACAGCACCGTCGTGAGTCGCGCTCCGGCTAGGGACGCAAGGAACATCGCAATCGACACCGGCAGCATGCGGGTGCCGGTCTGAAGCGCATTGAGGCCCAAGACCAGTTGCAGGTAGAGCGGAATAGTGAAGAAGACCGCCATCAAGATCAGCATCTGCCCAAGGGCAGTCTCGAGGCCAGATCGCAACGTGCTGATGCTGAAGAGCTTGAGGTGGACAAGTGGATCCTTGCCCGCCGTCATTCGGTGTCGCTGCCAACCAACAAAGGCCCACAGCAGCAGTCCTCCGGCCGCAATAACGAAGGGGGAAAGCGAGAAGCCAAAAGGTGTAATCGGTGAATTGTTTGGTTGCAGCCAACCCCAGGTGCCGGCTTGCAAGATGCCGAAGACCACTGCACCGAGGCCGAGGCCCACGAGCACGCCCCCAACAACGTCAAGCTTTGGTTTGGCGCCATCGCTCGGCGAATCCTTCAGCAGACGTGACGAAGCAAGGATTGCAAGCACGACAACAAC
The DNA here is from genome assembly GCA_903918025.1 of uncultured Actinomycetes bacterium. Lineage (GTDB taxonomy): Bacteria > Actinomycetota > Acidimicrobiia > Acidimicrobiales > RAAP-2 > CAIQEU01. The sequence goes on along the minus strand of CAIXCS010000208.1, from coordinate 770 downwards.
TTCTCCGACAAAGACAACCCTCCACGACAACTGCGTTGTGGCCCAGCCACCAACAATTGGTCCAACCGCAATAGCTGCTCCAGCAACTCCGCCAATGATGGAGTACGCAGTGATCCGGTCGCGGTTCTCGTAGTTGCCGGCAATCAGCGCTGCAAGGGCTGGAAGCACTAAGGCCGCTCCCAGGCCCTCAAGCACCGACCAACCAAGCCCGAGGACCACGACATTCGAAGCGAGCGCGGTCGTGGCGGAACCGAAGCCGTAAATCACGAGACCAATGATGAATGCCCGGCGGCGACCAATGAGGTCACCAATCTTCCCGCCGATCACCATGAACATGGCCATCACGAGGGAGTAGAGCGTGATGACCGCCTGGATCGTCGTCACGCTGGTGTGAAGGTCAATAACGAGCTGACTGATGGAAACATTCATGACCGCTTGGTCGAGCGTCATAAGGAACGACGCCGCGGCCAAGATCACGAGGGGGCCCCACTTCTTCACGAGTACCGCCCCTCTTCCCCGACTGCTGTAGTGGACGGGTGAAATCTACCGTTTCTGGAAGTTTCGAGTCTCTTCACATGGGTTCCAAAATTCGGAGGCTCCCCCATTCTGGACTCGATGCCTGAAATCATGAGAGCCAATCGGGCTCTGGTAGTTTTCGATTTCCAATTCAATTTTGAGGGTGATAGTCCGAACAGAAAGAAGGTGGTCGTGACCGACGCACTTGAGACCACGCAGACCGAGTCTGACAATGCTCTTCGGCCGGGAGTCCT
>CAIXCS010000207.1 GCA_903918025.1 uncultured Actinomycetes bacterium | reverse complement strand
CGACGTGCACAATCCGAGTGGAGGCTTCGAAAATGGGATTCATCACCACCAAGGCAGCTTGAATCTTTCAACGTGGACTAGGTGAGTTAAGTCTTGAGTCGCGGTCAGTACCATTAAGCGATTGTCGAATGTGGCGAGTTAACGAGATCACTGCCGTCGCCGGAAAGGTCGCGATGAAGATGAAGACGCCGAACTGTCAACGCGCATCCAAAACAGCCACACGTGCGCATCGAAAACAGCCACACATGGTTGATGTGTAAGTCTGCCTCAGGAACGTGGCTGACGCCACTTTCACTCAGGACTTTCTGGTTCGGGACCGCCTGGTGGCGTCCTGAAGCCGGTAACTTTCTCCCTTCGTCTCGATGATCTTGCAGCGATGGGTCAGCCGGTCGAGGGTGGCTCCGGTGAGGCGTTCGGAACCCAGTACCTCGGTCCAGTTCTCGAAGGGCAGATTGGTCGTGACCATGACACTCGAGCGCTCGTAGGCGGTGGCGATCACGTCGAAGAGCAACTCCGCGCCGACCTTCGTGGCGGGCACGTAACCCAGTTCATCAAGCACCAAGAGGTCCAGTTTCGACAGTTGCGTCTTGAGCCGCGCGAGCGTGCGCTGGTCCTTCGCCTCGATGAGCGCGGTCACCAACTCGGTCACCCGAAAGAATCGGACCTTGTAGCCCTTGGCACAGGCTTCGGCGGCGATCGCCGTCGCGAGGTGACTCTTGCCGGTGCCGGGGTTTCCAATGAAGAGCACGTTCTCTCGCTCGTCGATGAACGAACAGCGCGCCAGTTCCAGGACCATCATCTTGTTGACCGAGGGTCGCGCCAAGAAGTCGAAGGTGGCGAGGGACTTGGTGGTCGGAAACTTGGCCGCCTTCATTCGACGCTCGGCCGCCTTGCGCTCGCGCTCGAGCAACTCGAGCTCACTGAGCTGTAACAGGTAGCTCAGATGATCGACGTTGTCACTCGCCGCTTGTGCGGCGATCTTCTCGCATTCACTTCCGATGGTGGGCAGTCGTAGGGCCTTCAAGTGATGGCGCAGCAGCACCATGGACTTGGCTTCGAGGCGCTTCACGAGTTCACCGCGGCGCTGCTGTCGGTTTAGTTGACAGTTTCTTTCCATAATCTCACGCCGCGACATCGACTTCGTCAACGACCTGAAACACGGCTTCAAATTCCACTGGCGTCATGCGGCCGAGACTGCGCTTGCGGCGCCGGCGGTGATAGGTCCGCTCGATCCAGGTGACGATCGCCAAGCGGAGTTCCTCTCGGGTCTCCCACTTCTTCGTGTCGAGCACGTTGTTCTGCAGCAATGAGTGGAACGACTCCATGCGAGCGTTGTCACCCGCGGCGGCCACTCGTCCCATGGAGCCGAAGAGTCCGTTGTTCTTCAACATCAACACGAAGTCCCGGCTTCGAAATTGAGATCCCCTGTCAGAGTGACAGATGGTTCCCTGGTGCTCGCGCAGGGCCATGGCGTTGCGCAGGGCCGCGCAGGCCAGGTGCCTCGTCATGCGTGGGCCAATCGAATAGCCGACGATGCGCCCCGAGAAGGCGTCCTCGATCGAGGCCATGTAGAGCTTGCCTTCACCAGTGGGGTGTTCGGTGATGTCGGTGAACCAGAGCTCGTTCATCCGTGACGCGCTGAACTTGCGCTGCACCAAGTCGTCGTGGACCGCAGCACCGGGCTTCTTCGAGGCCTTGCCCTTCTTGGTAAAGGCCGAGAAGATCGACATCTCTGAGCACAGTCGCCACACTCGTCGCTCACCGACGAACTCCTCGAGCAACTCGAGTTCATCGGCCATAAAGCGGTAACCGAAGCCCGGATCGTCGCGGTGCAGGTCGATCAGCGCGTTGGTGAGATGCGCGTTGTCGTAGTCGCGCTTCGAGCATGGTTTCTTCAACCACTGGTAGTAGCCCTGGGAGGAGAACTTCAGGACCCGGCACGTCACCGAGACGGCAATGCCGTCCTCGGCCAACTCGCGGACGAGCGGGTAGGTCATTTTGGGGCGAGGCCCTTGGCGAAGTAGGCAGTCGCTCGACGCAGGATCTCGACCTCTTGTTCGAGCACACGATTGCGCCGACGCAGATCACGGTTCTCCTCGGCCTGGGCCGACGTGACGCCCGGACGAGCCCCGTCATCGATGTCGGCTTTTCTGATCCACTCATAGAGCGTCGCTGCGGAGATGCCGAAGTCCTTCGCAATCTGGGTCATGGGAGCTTGGTGCAGACGGGCCACTTTGACCACGTCGTCACGGAACTCCTTGGGGTATCGCTGTGCCATGTCTCCATCTTTCCCCAGAGACCACGTCTCTGGAAACTAGATGTCAACTAAACCGACAGCAGCGCCAAGGTCTTGGAGAATCCGAAATGTCAACTAATGGGACTGGACAGTTTCGAATTTAAAGGCGAGGCTGTCTCCGAGCCTCCGGGCGGTGAGCACTGTTGTCAACCGAGTGTCCAACTCTAAACCGACAGCACCGCCCCCTTCGCATGGCCGACCTCTCTCCTCGTCTACATACAAAGATTTGATTGACTATTGTCACCCTACTTTTCTCCACGTTGGTCCCACCTGGGTCACGACCCAACGCGGAGACCACGACTCGCCCCCTTGGTCCATTCGACTAACGTCGCTTCGTTGATCAACATCTCTTGACATCGCGCCACGTATTGCCATCAGACTCCTTCTGTCATGGTCGCAGGTCCCTCACAAACCCCCCGAGCCGAGCTAGCCCCTCACGGAGTTCGTGCAGCGACGCCGTATAGGAGAGGCGAACGTAACGATGTCCTGCCTGCGCCCCGAAGTCCTTGCCCGGCGTCAATGCGACGTG
>CAIXCS010000206.1 GCA_903918025.1 uncultured Actinomycetes bacterium | reverse complement strand
TGGGGTTCTACCTCGAAGGAGCCAAATGACTCAGCAAGTGCTCGACGACGTTCCTGAGTCACGCGGTCCAGCGGCTGGCTCACTGAAGCCGGTCATCGATATCATCCCGAAAGAAGCCTACGAACGCCCGACGTGGCGGGGGCTCTCATACTTCGCACGAGATTTAGCCTGTTATTTCGGACTCTTGGCGCTGTTGTTCTTCGTCACCAATCCACTCTTGGTCATCCCAATTGAAGCGGTTCTCGTCTTCGTCACAACGGGACTCTTCGTGATTGGCCATGACGCAGCCCACGGAGCGCTCTTCAATTCAAAGAAGATGAACTCGATTGTTGGGCACCTTGCGATGTTGCCAAGTTGGCATGTCTATGAAGGATGGGTGCTCGGCCACAACCGAATTCACCACTCGTACACGGTTCGCCAGGGCTACGACTTTGTTTGGCACCCCTATACGGTCGAACAATTTCAAGAGATGTCCTGGGTTGGCAAACTCCGTCACCGATTTGAGTGGTCGTGGATGGGAGCGGGGGCGTACTACCTTCGCGAAGTTTGGTGGCACAAGATGGTTGTTGGTCAGCCACCGTCACGCTGGCGCAAGGCAGTTCGGCGTGACCGCTTCATCGTTCTAGGTTTCGGCGTCGCCTTTGCCTCGGTCCTTGGCTACCTTGGCTGGGTTCAAACGCATTCAGTATTTGGCGTTGCGTGGATGATCCTTCGTGTCGAAGTCATCCCATTTCTTCTCTTCTGTTCAATGATTGGGTCCTTGGTGCATGTGCACCATGTCCAGCCAACGATCAGATGGTGGAAGCGAGGAGAGTGGACCAAGTTTCGTGGACAAATGGAAGGAACAACGGTCCTTCGTGTCCCGAAGGGCGTCAACTTCTTCTTTCACTGGATCATGGTGCACACCCCGCATCATGTGGACATGCGGATCCCGATGTACCACCTAGAACTGGCGGCAGCGGCGATCGAAGCGCACTATCCAGACACGGTGCATGATGCGCCACTTCGCTTTGGCGACTTTCGGCACAATGCAAAGATCTGCAAGCTCTACAACTTCGACACCGGAACCTGGATGCCCTATCGGGCTGCCAGGAAGGTCACCGCTCCTGCTTGAGTGCTAGCCCTCTGAGGCTGGATGCGTCCAAGTAAACACCGGCGTTCGCTTCGCAATGAACGCCTCCACGCCTTCGGTGATGTCAGGGCCGTGCTTGGCTTCGTGTTCCCACTTTGCCGTGACATCATCGTTGATTGATGAGGTTGCATCAAAGGAGGCGAGTTGCTCCTTGGTTGCACGAATCGTCAACATTGATCGGGATGCAATCATGTTGGCGATCCCCTCAACCTTGGCCTCGAGCTCCTCGGGAGCAACGACGAAGTCGGCCATACCCCACTTGTCGACAAGGTCACTGTCAATGATGTCGCCCGAGTACAAGATGTAGCGGGTCTTTGACGCACCAATGAGTCGAGCGCATCGATCAAGCGCAAATCCCGGATAGCTAAAGCCCAACTTTGCAACGGTGATGCCCATTTTCACGGTCGTGTCCGCCACACGGAGATCGCATGCCAGTGAAATTTGGCAACCTCCGCCAACGCAAAATCCTCTGAGCATGGCGATGGTGGGCTTCGTTGCTGCAGCAATGGTCTCTTCGGCAACCTTGTTGATCTGGCGGTAACTGTTCGGTCCATCACCATCAGTCAGTTGAGCGCCAATGGTGGCGATATCGGCTCCACCACAAAAGTGATCCCCAACTCCCCGAAAGACCATGACCTTGACGTCGTCATTGTTCTCCAATGCATGGACAGCTCCTGGGAGTGCGGCCCAACTCTCGAGAGAGACCGCATTTCGCTTCTCCGGTCGATTGAGCCAAATCGTTCCGATGTGGCCTTGCACGGTGAACGAAACGTCGCCTTGTTGCGTGGGACCGCTATCGAGAGCCATCAGGCGGTCGCCTTGAAGCGCTCAATTGATTCCGCAAGCTCGCGCTCTGCCGATTCCGGGCCTTCCCAGCCCGTCACCTTGACCCACTTGCCCTCATCCAAGTCCTTGTAGACCGTGAAGAAATGGCGAATTCGATCGAGATCACGCTGAGGAACGCCAGTGAGGTCTGACACGTCCTTCCACTTCTTGTCATACGTCGGGACACCAATGAGCTTGGCATCTTGGCCACTCTCATCTTCCATCTGGCAGACGCCAATGAGCTTTACCTCGATGTGGCAGCCAGGAAAGGTTGGGTACTCCGTCAGCACGAGGATGTCGAGCGGATCTCCATCGCCTCCGAGGGTGTCTGGAATGAACCCATACTCGGCTGGGTAGCCCATCGAGACAATCAAGTGACGGTCGAGTTTGATGGCGTGGGACTCGTGGTCGTACTCGTACTTGTTCTGGCTTCCACGGGGAATTTCAATGATGGCGTCAACGGTCTGCATCGCTGCTCCAAGGGTCAGGTGCCGGCGGTGCCACCGGACTGGTCGGACGCCCGATCGTAGCCTTCCTTCGTGAGCGCAAAGAGAATTGGGGCCATGCTCGCAACTCGGTAGGGTCTCAGGCGGAGGTTTCACTATGCCGACTGCCCTTGAAGACTTGGATCTGCCGTACTTAGATGTGCTCGGGATGCCTCGCGTTGAGGCGAATGCAGTTGTTGCTGACATGGCGAAGACCTCATGGTTGGCCAAGAGTGAACTCGGCTACACCGTGCTCCGTTATGACGAGGCGGTCTCGCTGCTCAGAGAACGAAAGTTCTTCAACGGGATTCGCCTGTTGCGGGAGATCAACGGCGTTGAGGAAGAAGAAGGTGTTGGTCCGGCGAAGCGTGAGTCGATTCTTGCCATGGAAGGTGAGGGTCACACTCGACTCCGACGACTTGTCGCGCCAGCATTCACCCCGGCGGCGACCGATGGGCATCGAGAGAAGATGCGCGAAGTTTTTACAGATCTCCTGGCTCCGTATCTGAAGGGAACGGAACTCGAGTTGGTTCAAGCGGTGTGTGAGCCCTATCCAATCCCAATCATCTGTGAAGTCCTCGGTGCACCATCAGAAGACTGGGAGCAGTTCAGCGCCTGGGCGACGGACATCTTCAAAATCTTCAACCAAAATCTTCAAGAGGATCTTCCAGCGATCACTGCGGCCGGCGAAGCGCTGGCAAGGTACATCGCGGACCTTGTTGCAGCCCGACGGCTTGAACCGAAAGATGACCTGCTCTCCGCGTTGATTGCAGCCGAAGAAGACGGCGACCGGCTTTCGACCGATGAGTTGTGCATGCTGGCTGAGGCGGTCCTCATGGCTGGGACGGATACGACTCGTAACCAACTTGGCTGCACGATGGCGTTGTTCGCCGAGAACCCAGAGCAGTGGGCCCTCTTGCGGGAACGGCCAGAGCTTGTCGGGCGGGCGGTCGAAGAGTCAATGCGCTACCTCGGTGCGGTCCGAGGCACACTTCGCTATGCCAGCGAGCCGGTGGTCTTCCGCGACATCTTGTTTCCGGAAGGCACCATTGTTTCGGTCAATCTCGCTGGAGCGAATCGAGACCCACAACTCTTCGACCAGCCGGACGATTTCGATCTTTTGGCCGAACGGACAACGAAACACCTCACCTTCGGGTCGGGGATTCATCACTGCCTCGGTGCAGCGCTTGCAAGGGCCGAGTTGCAGGAAGCCTTGTCGGTACTCGCGTCGACCTTTGCAACCGTTGAACTCGCAGGACCGGTCGAATGGAAGCCGCCTACCTTCGGTATTTGGGGACCGTCGGTTCTCCCTCTTCGCTTCACCAAGGCCTAGGCAACCAAGCGAAACTCGACGGCTCGACGTAGGGTTGGCACAAGCAACGAAGGGAGCTCCATGGACCTGCGCCTACCTCGTGGAGAGTTCACCGAAGACGATGTGTATGACTCGCTGAAGGTTCAAGCCGAGGTCGGTTCATGGCTTGATGGTTTTCAGCTTCGACCTCGTGATGCTGACCCTTGGAATCTTGGAATCTTCCGTCCAGACCGCGTGGTGTTCGAGAAGCCACCGGAACGCAAGAGCGAAATCACTCAGTTGCGATCAGTGCTGCTCGACATGCTCATCTCCCTGTTCATCAGTCCCGAAGCTTGGGACAAATTGGGTGAGCAGATGACGGCGCTCTATACGAATCCAAGCCTTTGCGACTTCATTGAACGGAGAAGGGGAAACCTTTTTCTCATCACCCCCCACGTCCAATTTCACGATCTTGGGATCGTTGCCTTGAAGTCCCTCCAGATTCGTTCCGAGTTGCCGAAGGACAATCCCTTTGCGTCACCTGACGACCCAGCAGCCGATCAGATGATCGTTGCCAATCGGGTGCTCTCGATGCTCGACCATGCAGCGTTCCAGACCGTGACCGGGGTTCCAATCTTGGAAGGCTTGATGCTGCCGATGT
>CAIXCS010000205.1 GCA_903918025.1 uncultured Actinomycetes bacterium | reverse complement strand
TAGAAATCGAGGACGCCGTACATGTTGCCGTGATCGGTAATGCCGATTGCGGGCATGCCATCAGCAATTGCCTTCGCGACGAGGGCATCAACACGAGCTGCACCATCGAGCATCGAGAACTCGGTGTGTGTATGCAGGTGGGTGAAACTCGACGGCACTGCCGCTCCTCAGGATGGTTGGACGAATCGGTAGGCGAACTACAGCCTTGTTGTTCGACCATAGCGCGACCTCATGAGGGCGACACAGGACGCTGAAAATCCCTACAAATAGTTGCCCGGACGCTCACCGCTAGGGCTCGAGCCCGGCGGCAACGTCCGCTGACGAAGCTCGTCGAGCTGGGCCCGTGCGGCCATCTGCTGCGCCACGAGCGTGGCTTGAATCCCATGGAAGAGTCCCTCTAACCAACCAACCAACTGCGCCTGAGCAATCCGCAACTCTGCCTCTGACGGCGCTTCGGCTGAAAATGGAGAGACCATTCGGTCGAGTTCAGAAGCAAGATCATCAGAGATGGCAGTTCGAAGTTCTGCGAGTGATTGTTCGTAGATCTCCTTGAGTCTCCTCCTGCCGGCCTCATCGAGCGGCGCACTTCGAACTTCGTCCAGGAGTACCTTGACCATCGAGCCAATACGCATCACCTTGGCGGGCTCTGAAATCGTCTCCGTGACCGCCAAGTTGCCAATGGAGTCGCCGGTCGCCTCGTCAGAGTTGAAGACCTCGTCGGGCGCAATGACCTCAGAATCGTGCAATGGGTTCGTCATGGGCTGCAGTCTGCCACTTCCCTCTCGCAAGCGGCCCCGGAAAACCTGACCAGACAGGTAGACTATTGACGTGAAGGTATCCACCAGAGGTGACTATGCGAGTCGTGCGCTTTTATCGCTAGCGCTTCACGCCAATGGGTCGGTGCCGACGTCGGTCAGAGACATTGCGGAGAGGACTGGTCTTCCTCAGCCCTATTTGGAGCAGATCCTCCTCGCCTTGAAAGGCGCAGGAATTGTTCGGTCGAAGCGTGGCGTTGGTGGTGGTTATGTCCTTGCGAGGAGCCCAGAAGACATCAGCCTCGCCCAAATCGTGTCTGCGGTCGATGGCCCAATCGCGGCTGGAGATTTCGGCGAGCCCCACAAAGATGGGGCATGTGACCACGAGGGCCAGTGCGTGCTTCTTGCACTGTGGTCCGAAGTCGGTGAACTCCTTCGAACTCGTCTTTCGTCCTACACCTTGGCCGATATGGTCGTCCGGGCCCAGGGCGTCACGGCAAGTTGAGGAATTTCTTGTAGATTGGGGAATACTCCAATCAGGATTGGCGTTATCCTGATTGCGCCAACCAACGAGAGCAGTAGCGCCTGCTCGAGGAGGAACATCGATGTCTCGTACTTCGTGGTCGTCATCAACGGATGCTCTGGGCCTGCTCATGCGGGACCTCGACCAGTACCCCATGCCGAACTACGACGAGCAGGTCGAGCTCGCGAAGCGTGTTGCTAAGGGCGACACCGAAGCGAAGCAGCAAATGGTTGCAGCCAACCTCCGTCTCGTCTTGCACTGGGCTCGTCGTTACGCCGATCGCGGCGTTGAGATGGTCGACCTCGTCCAAGAGGGAACGTTTGGCCTCATGCGAGCAGTCGAGAAGTTTGACTGGGAGCGAGGATTCAAGTTCTCGACCTACGCAACGTGGTGGATTCGTCAGTCGCTCCAGCGCGCCGTACAACAGCACGGGCGCACCATTCGGATTCCCTTGGAAGTTGGTGAACAACTTCAGCGTCTTGAGGCTGCGAACGCAGAGCTCACTGGTCTGTTCGGGCGTCCACCAACCGACGATGAACTCACCGAAGCAACGGGCATGAACGCTGCAGAGCGCAAGAACCTCGAGGGTCTCGCTGGCGTCACGGCGTCGCTTGACCAACCTGCGAATAGCGACTCTTCTACGGTTCTTGGCGACCTCGTCGCTCCTGAGACCACCAACTTCTACGATGCGGTCGACCAGCAGATGATGGACGACCGCCTGGCTGAGGCTCTTGGGCGCCTGTCGGATCTCCAGCGTTCGGTGATCCGCATGCGTTTCGGCCTTGATGGCGCAGACCCAACCTCGCTGCAGTCAACTGCTGAGAGCCTTGGAATTGGTGTGCGCCGAGTTCGTCGTGCAGAGGAAGAAGCACTTGCCACACTGGCGGTTGACGTCGATGTCCTCGGTGTCTACCGACCTGATGAGGCCGAGGCTTCGTTCAACTAACGATCAAGGTCGATATCGCTTCCGACAAGTCGGACGAGATCGTCGGGTAGCGGTGAGGTAAAGCTCACCTGCTCACCTGTCACTGGGTGCTCAAATCCAAGCCGGTAGGCGTGGAGGAAGAACCGATCCCGGCCAAGTTCAGCATCAATCAAGCGCCCGTAGCGGGCGTCGCCCACGACTGGGTGGCCAATTGCTTGAAGGTGCACCCGGATTTGGTGGGTTCTTCCCGTCTCGAGCTTGCATCGGAGCAGCGTTCTCGGAGCGGTGCCTTCAAAGCGACGAACTACCTCATAGGCGGTTCTGGCTGGGCGTCCATCTCGAGAGACCGCCATCATCGTTGGACTTCTGAGCGATCGGCCAATAGGGGCATCGACGACACCGCGCTCGTCCGCGACGACACCGCGAACGAGTGCCAGATACCAGCGGTCGACGTCTCGCGCCGAGAGTTGCCCAACGAGCGACCGGTATGCCTCTTCAGTCCTCGCAACCACCAGCAAGCCTGAGGTGCCACGGTCAAGCCGGTGAACGACTCCTGGCCGATCGGGGTGTCCGCCACTTTCTAAACCGACACCTTCGAGTTCGGGATATCTCGCAAGGAGACCACCAATCATGGTGCCAGTGCGATGACCAGCCCCCGGATGCACGATGAGGTCCGCCGACTTATCAATGACGAGAAACGAAGGATCTTCTGCAATGACGTCCACCTTGACCGAAGGATCTGGTTCGACGCCAACGGGGACCGACGACTCAAGGACAGCTTCGAGACGATCGCCTTCTGAGAGCACATGGCTTCTTGGTCGGTCTATGCGTCCATTGACGGCGACTGACCCACTGGTGATCAGTGTCGCAGCTTCACTTCGCGAAATCCCCGTCAACATCGACAAGGCTCGGTCAAGTCGGACACCGCCCAAGAGTGCTGGAACCTCGACATCAACCTGCTCAGCATCCTCAGACGCCATCGTCGCTCCTCGCGCGAAGGGCCAGGGAAATCCCCAACCAGATGCAAGCGACCGTAATGCATGCATCGGCAACATTGAACACCGGCCAAAACCCCGTTGCGATGAAGTCGGTCACTTCGTGGTTCGAAGAGAACGCCCGATCGAGCCCATTGCCGAGCGCTCCCCCAAGTAGCAGCCCGATTGGTAACCCAATTCCCCATGTTTGGGTTCGCCAAAGCACGACGAGAAGAACCGCAGCGAGGACACCTCCAAGTACCGCCAAGAGCACGGAGCGGCCCTGAAAGATGGAGAAGGCCGCTCCGGCGTTAGACGTCGTTGCCAAGGTCACCGGCCCAATGAGGTGTACCGGTGTTACCCAGTGATGCATGGCAAAGACTTTTGTCAGATGATCCGCGGCAAGCGAAACAATTGCAACGACACCGGCCGCCGCTCGAATGCCAGGACGACCTCGCCGGCGCCGATCAACGACGGAGGAGTCCACCGGACTTGCAGGCCACGCACATCGTCGCTTCGGGAATGGCTTCTAGGCGGTCCTTAGCAATTGGATCGCCACATTGGACACACATGCCCCAACCCCCACGATCAATCCTCCAGAGCGCTTCATTGATGGCATCCACGGTCTCCATGATCTGCTCTGCATTGAAGAGCACATCTGCCCGGTCCACGGCAAAAGTCGAACCCTCTCCACCGGCAGCTTCGTCAGAAGTGTCATCTCCGGCCTCGCGACTCGAGGTGATGCTGTCAGCCTCACTCCGAAGGTACGCAGCCAGGGCGAGTTCTTCGTCCTTCTTCTTGTTGAGGAGTCCTCGAATCTTTTCCAAGAACTTGGGCTGCTTGAGGTAAGGGTTGACCTTCGGCTTCGGAGCCGGAGGAGCAACGGCCTTGATAGGGGCAGCCTTTGTCGCCACCTTTGTCGCTGCTGGGATCTTCTCCGCTACTGCAGCCTTCTTGGCTGGGGCCGCTGCCTTCTTCACGGGCACTGCAGCCTTCTTGGCTACCGC
>CAIXCS010000204.1 GCA_903918025.1 uncultured Actinomycetes bacterium | reverse complement strand
TCGGGACTTCGCCATCGGGCGAGTCTACTGTTGCGATCTCGAGTTATTCGGGCGACTACGCACAACGCTCAGGTGAGTTCCTCGCGCGTCGCTTCTCGAGGTTCCCTGCAGGGAAGCAACTCGCCGAGCGCCCTCCCGAGCCAACCGGAGCATGAAGACTAAGTTCTCTGGGCAAGAACCGAAATCCTCCGGTTCATCGAGCGAGAGGAAGCTCCCGACGTGTCTGACCCGACCATGCCATCGCGAGCAGTGGATGATGGTACGAGTGAGCGTGAACGGCAGAGGTTGGCCGTCCTCCAAGATGTCCTCCGGGTCTACGAGTTGTCATCTGCTGGAGTGCAGCTCGAAGCAGCAGAACAGCAACTGTTTGCTGGCTCAAGGCTGTACCCACTTGCGATGCTCGTTCTTCGAACGTCCAATGTGGCAGAGCGATTCCTCAAGCGACTCCTCCGTCGCAATGAACTGCCTGTAGTCGCAGCACTTCCCCCAGTTTCCTTTGGTGAGGCGCTGCCGGCAGAGCCGGTGGAAAAGCCTGGAGGGCCACTCCCCGCGCGCCTCGCTCGAGTCTTCAGCCGAGGGGTGGAGGAACTTGGCCAAGCTTTTTCAGTCATCCTCCATGGCCATCCAGAGCAGCATCGCCACGCAGAGGGACCGAAGTCTGGCTATGAACGTTGGTTCGAGCAGTTTGGGAGTCTCACCCCGGTGGGCGAGGTGATGCTCCGTCGAAGGCTCACCATGATGTCGACCACTCCAATGCTCTCGGTGGTCATGGCGACCTACAACTCGAACCACGAGTTCCTCAGAGAAGCGATTGACTCCGTGTTAGCGCAGATCTACGACCGATTTGAACTCGTCATCGCCGATGACTGCTCTTCTGATCCCGAAGTTCGCGCGATCGTCGCAGGCTATGCGGCTCGGGATCCAAGAATTCGCCTCATCGAGCGTCCCGAAAATGGCGGAATCTCTGCAGCCACGAACTCTGCCATCGAGGCGGCCAAGGGCGAGTGGATTGTCCTGATGGATCACGACGACACCATTGTCCGTCATGCCTTGGCTCGCATCGCTCTCGCTATCGAGACGACGCCGTCGGTTGGTTTCATCTACTCCGATGAGGACAAGATTGACGAAGTTGGACGCCCATTTACGCCACATTTCAAAACGGACTTCGACCCGGTCTTGCTCCTTGGACAGAACTACCTCTGTCACCTGAGTGCAATTCGAGTAGACCTCATGACCAAGGTTGGAGGACTTCGTAGTGGGTTTGACGGAGCCCAAGACTGGGACCTCTTCTTGCGCGTTACCGAGCTGCTTGAGCGAGACGAGATTGTCCACATTCCTTCGATCCTGTATCACTGGAGGAGCCACGACGAGTCGACGTCGAAGGCATCATCGGCGAAACCATGGGCGCTCGAGGCAGGATCGAGAGCGGTGGCGGAGGCACTCAGTCGTCGAGGTGTTGCGGCTGAAATTGAGGCTGTTGGTCAAACCGGATTCTGCCGAGTTCACTATGAACTTCCGAGTGAACCTCCACTCGTTTCGCTTCTCATTCCCACCCGCGACGGGCGGTTGCTTGAAACCTGCCTCACCTCAGTTCTCAAGAGGACGACGTACCCCAACTTCGAGATCATCGTCATTGACAATGGATCGGTGAAAGCCTCAACTGCAGCGCTCTTTGAGCGGCTTGGGGACGCCATCACGGTTCTTCGGGACGACAGCCCGTTCAATTACTCGGCGCTCCATAATCGGGCCGTTCCGTCTTGTAACGGTGAAATTCTCCTTCTCCTCAATGACGACACCGAAGTCATTGACGGGTCGTGGCTTTCGCACATGGTGGCGCTCCTCCTGCAACCGGGAAATGGTGCAGTTGGTGCGAAACTCCTCTATCCCGATGGACGAATTCAACATGCGGGCGTCGTCCTTGGTCCTGTTGGCATGGCGGATCACGTTGGAAAACTCGAAGAGCGCAATGCTCCTGGGTACTTCAGTCGCCTCCACTTACCCTCGGAATTCACTGCCTGCACTGCTGCCTGCCTGGCCGTTCGAAGGAGCACGTGGGAGCGACTCGGTGGGCTCGATGAGTCCTTTGAGATCGCGTGGAATGACATCGACTTCTGCCTTCGGCTCACCGAGGCCGGCGAGAAGGTGGCCTATACGCCGTTGGCTGAGCTGATCCATCACGAATCGGTCTCGCGAGGTCTCGATGAGAAAGGCCCTGCATTAGTTCGTTTCTACAGTGAGGTCCAGCGACTTCGTGGCCGCTGGCTCGACCGAATTGTTCGAGACCCGTACTACAACCCAAACCTGTCACTCAGTCATCCCCTCTGGGAGCCGGCATACCCACCGCGAGTCAGCCCTGGCTATACCGGAATCGAGTAGTACAGCCCGTCGTGGTACCGAACCCGATAGAGGTGACTGCGCAATCTCTGCAAGCAGCCCACGAACGGTGGGACGCGTTTCGTGCGGAAATTTGGCAGGTCACGGCTGAAGCAAGGGGCGAACGGGGTCGGAGCGCGTTGTTGCACTTCCTTCGCCCAGGTTCGACTGCCTTCAAGTTCGTGACTTCGGTGATCGGACCGATCCTGCAGGGGCTTCGACGGCTCGGCCTCCGTTCGGCCCCCGTTACCCCGACAAGCGCCCACCACTTTCCCGATCACTTCTCCGCAGGTGCATTCCTTGAGTTGGCACCGCGAGCCGATCCAGTCCAGGTGCTGCAAATCCCGTCGACGAGCGAACGAGAAGCGTGGATCGCACTCGAGGCCGACCTTGCTCGCTGCGAGACCCATGCCGTCCTTGTTCTTCCTGGGGTTACCCTCCTGCCAGGAGCGGCATCGATGCTCGTTGACGTTGCCAAAGCTACGAATGCCGACCTCACGTTTGGTGATCATCTGGAACGCACCGACGAAGGGGTATTCGGGGTGTTCCGGCCGTCAATGCTCGGGCCGGTTGGCCTCATGAGTTGGGATGCAGTTGGTCCAGTTGTCTGCATTCGTCGTGCCGTCATGAGCGAGAGGGCAGCAATGGATCGGACGCTGCCAGCAATGGCACTTCACGATCTTGCCGCTCAGATTCTGAAGGCCGGAGGAACCGTGCATCGTTCCCAGGGTCTGCTTGCAATTGCACCTGTGAGAACGCCGAGTGTGCTCGCTGAGCATGTTGTGTGGACGGAGCAAACGCTCCGCGGACTCGGCAAAGCAGGACACGTGTCGGTAGGACCTCATGGTTCGATCTCGTGGGTGGCATCGACCGAAGGCGATTTTCCCAAGGTGGCTGTCGTGATTCCAACGCGCGATCGCCTCGACCTCTTGCAACAGTGTCTTGAGTCGCTCGAAGCGTCCACCTACCCCAACATTGAGATCGTGATCGTCGATAATGACTCGGTGGAGCCGGCAACGCTTTCGTTTCTCGAAAATTGCGGACATCAAGTCGTCCGCGCGAGAGGAGCCTTCAACTACTCGCGAATTGTGAACACAGGCATTGCGGCCACCGAGAGCGCGTTCGTGGTCACCCTCAATAACGACGTCACGATCACCACGCCTGACTGGCTCGAGCAGATGGTGGCTATCGCAACGCTTCCGAATGTTGGCATCGTCGGCTGCTCCCTCGACAACCCTGATGGAACCGCACAGCATGAGGGAATTGCCATTGCACCGTACCCTCAGCACCTGCGTCGCAATCAGAACTACACACGCCCTGACGGATTTCTTGAGGCGACAAAGGAAGTATCGGCGGTCACCGGTGCGTGCACGCTCTTGAGCCGAGAACTCTGGGACGCACTCGGTGGTCTCGACACGATGCTGGCCGTTGTTGGCAATGACATTGATCTCTGCCTCCGCGCGGCAACAATCGGGAGGACGACGATCTATGCCTCACTGGTTCGGATGATCCATGCAGAGAGCAGCTCGAGGGGATCGCTTATTCCACCCGAAGACGTGTTTCGCATGATCGCCAAGTGGAGCCTCTTCGACGCCTTTGTTGATCCTTGGTTTCCACGCGCTCTTGAGATTGTTGCTGATCGAATTCGATGGACCGATCAATAGTGAGGCGGGCGTTCGAACCGCTGGTCGTTCGCCTGACGCGAGAGCTGTTCATTCGTTGCGGTTAGCTCCTTGACCTTCGCTTTGAGCGCCACAATTTCGGCGGTCAACGCATCAAAGGTCGCCTGAAGTGCTTGGTCCGCATCTCGTTGGTTCACGTCACCATCCCTTCTGTGGCGAGACTGTAGGGGAGAAGGGCCATTTCTTGATGGACGTCTGGTAAATTTTGGTGTCCTCCACGCATAGTTGCGTGTGAACGTCGGTCACGGAGGCAATTCATGTCGAACACGATCAAGTACGCCATGGTCGTCGGTGCGGCGGTGCTGGTAGTCGCTGTCCTACTTTGGAGACTCGTCTATCTGTCAAGAGGTGCTGGAAGAGTTCGGTCCGCACTTCGGGACCAAAATCCAAAGAATCGAGTGGCTGCGATCAACATCATCGCGGAACGAGGCGTGGCCGAGTTCAGTTCAGAACTTCGGCCACTGTTGTCAACGGAAGTTGACCCTGAGGTACTCGATGCCCTCATGGCGGCCATCATCAAGAATCAATGGGAGCCTGCGGACTCTCGTCGGATGGTGGAACTTCGAGGTTGGGCAATCGAACGTGAGAATCGACTTCACTCGCACGCCCGAGTGAGCGCAATGAACCCCCGAGACGCTGATCTCCTTATCTCAGATGTCGATGACTCGGCAATGACAGAACTTGGAGATGTCGTCAGTCCTGCGGGTGACCGTGGTGCAACCGACGACATGAACCATGTCGAGGGCGTACCAGTCGGCGAGATGGAAGAACCTGAACGTGAAGATTCCCAGGCTGAAGTCTTCCCCGAAGATGGCACAGAACAAGCAGATGTCGTCGAGCAAACAACAACCGCTATTGGCCTCGTACTCGCAACCGCCCAAGTTGAGGCATTGGCAATCGAGGCAACTGCTCGACGAGAAGCACTTGCCGTCGCTACAGCGGCGAAGCACGAAGCAGACGACTTGACCTCTGCAGCTCGCACTACGGCGGAACATCTTGCAACGGCGGCTGAGCTTGCCGCCGAGAAATTGACGGAAGCAGCTGCCGAAGAGGCGGCCGAACGTTTGGCCGAAGCATCGAGGATCGTTGACCGGATTATGGCTGAGGCCGAAGCCGATGCCGAACGGGTTCGCTTTGAGACCTTATTGCGAGCACGGACAATCACCGAGGGTGTCCTCGCCTCCGCAGAGAGTGAGAGCGAGGAGGACCAAGCCGTAGCGCTTGAACAGGCACGGATGATTGCCGAGGGAGTTCGTCTCGAGGCTGAAGCTGACGCCGCCCGTGTTCTCGAGGAGGCGATGACCCGCCTGAAGCCCATTACGGCTGAAGTCCTCGCGGAAGCCGAAGAAGAAGCAACCGCGATCACCGACGCGGCACGACAAGCGAGCAGTGGACTCGTTGAGGCTGCTCGGGTGGAGTGTGCGCGCATTATGGAAGAAGCTGATACTGAGCGACAGCTTCTCCTGACGTCAGCTCAGGGCCAAGTTGCGTCGGTGAACGCAGAGGCGCAAATTGAGCGGCATCGGATCTTGGAAGCCACCTACGCCGAATGCATTTCCTTACTCGAGGTTCTGACCGAGGGGAATGAGAACGTACTGACTGAAGCCCGCGAACTCATTCGGCGTTGGAAAGAGAGCGCAAACCTGGCTGACGAGCCCATTGATCCGGAGTTAGTCCGGCAGTTGGATGACGAGGCTTGGCATGAACTCTTGGAAGCATTTGATGTCCCGTCGATTGCTCCGGATGTGATGGCGGATGATGAACCCGAACACCTCGTCGTCATCGTCCGATCTTCAAAAGACCGCGTCAAGCAAGAAGCGAAAGCCAAGAAGAAGGCAAAGGCAAAGGCCAAAGCCAAACTAAAGCGAGCGAAGAAGAAAGCAAAAGAAAAGGCCAAGAAAGCAGCAGAAAGAGATGCCAAGAAAGCCAAAGCACTAGCGAAGGCAGCGGTTGCCGAGTCGCGTGCAGCGGTAGCAGTTGAGGAGCTTGATGTTGCCTCACGAGACGTGCATCTGGCCGAAATGGAGACAGAGGCGGCTGAGCCATCTGACTCAGGAGTGGTCTCACTGCCTGAGGAACGCCGTCCTGAACAGCGTTACTCGCCTTCGGGGTTCTGAGGCCCTTCCGCTCGCTGATCGTCGTCGGCACCCTTTTCTCTTCCTCTGAGAATGAGTTCGCCAAAGCGATCGAGATTACGAATCCACACTTGTTTCAAGATTGGCTTCGCCACAATTCCGGCCAATGAACCACCAAGCCACCAGGGAAATTCGAGCCGTTCTTCCCAGCGCAACACGCAGTGTCGTCCATGCTCACCCCGGAGCGAGAAGCGTCCAGCCCCCGTAATCAGTCCTCGATGGTGAACGGTGATCTGACGGCCATCAATCCACTCAGTGATGGTCATTTCATCGTTTGTTCGGAATGGTCCAATCTTTGTCTTGCAGATGAACGCAGTTCCAGCACCTTCATGTTGGTCTGTCGTAAAGGTGATCGAGACTGCGTCCTTCATCCAAAGAACGTGACGGTCGATTTGTCGGAGCTCCTCCCAAACCACTTGGCGAGGTACTTCCAAGGTCTGGGAAATTCGGATGCGCGTGAATCGCCTGCTCATCCGGCTCATGACCTGCTCTTCGTCAAGATGCTGAGCGACTCCCACTGCTCCATTGGTGCCGGTCCAGTCAGACCAGTACCGAGCACCTGAAGACAGACGTGGTCCGCTCCGGCGGCAAAGTGTGCGGAGATCTTGGCGCTGATCTGCTCGAGGTCGCCAGCAGCAATGAGTGCCCGTTGGAGTTCTTCACTCCCTCCTCGGACAAAGTCAGCTTCACCAAAACCGAGCCGGCGCCAACTATTGCGGTAGTTGTCGAGACCGGTATAGATCTCGAGGTGCTCTCTTGAGAGGCGCGTAATTTCGTCTGGATCGTCGCTCAAGATGACGGCTTGCTCGACGGCCAGAAATGCATCAGGTCCAAGTACTTCTCGAGCGGTTGCCGTGTGTGCCTCGGTGACAAGGTAGGGCAAGGCGCCATCAGCTTTTTCTCCAGCAAGGGCGAGCATTTTCGGGCCAAGCGCCGCCAGCACAACGGGTAGATCAAACTTTGCTTCAGCAGAGAAGCTCATGGCAGATCCGAGAGCATCGAGGTAGCTCTCCATTGCAGCAAGTGGCGGCTCATAGGTGTGCCCGCGTGACCCTTCGACCGTTGGTCGGTGACTCACTCCAAGCCCCGCAATGAAACGATTCGAACTTACGGAGGCGAGCGTTCGTCCAGCCGCGGCCGTCGCAAGTGCGTCTCTCCCATAGATCGAAGCAATTCCGGTCCCGACAACAAGCGACGACGTACCGGCCAATAACAGCGCTGCGCTCGTGAACGCCTCGCGACCAATGAGCTCGGGAAACCACAACGCGCTGTAGCCAAGATCCTCGATCTTCTTGGCAAACTCACCGCAAGCTCGAGGTTCGACGAACTCGTGAGCGAATGTCCAAAGGCCAATGGTTCCTTTGAGTTGGTCAAATGGTGAACGCAGAATCGGCTCGGGCATTGTTTTTCTCCTTGTGGCCGTCTGAACCTCACCCTACAAGCGCCCGTTCGCGGTCAAGTTCGCCGTCAGGTGTAACAGTGGGGCGGTGCAACTCGACCTCTCACTCATGGGAACGCCGCTCGAGGCCGTTGGCGAACGCGCCTCGACACTTCGCGCCCTCGGCGCTGACGGGTGTTTCACCGCCGAGGGGCCCGCGGACGTCTTCTTTCCTCTTGTGGCTGCAGGCATTGCTTCAGATCTCGCGCTGATGACCAACGCGGCGATTGCCTTTCCTCGTAACCCAATTCACCTCGCACATGCGGCCTTTGACTTACAGCGACTCTCAGGAGGCAAATTCAGACTGGGACTCGCACCACAGGTTCGCTCGCATATTGAACGTCGATTCGGCCTCACCTGGTCACAGCCGGTTGAGCGCATGCGTGAAGTGGTCGAAGCTGTTCGAGCGATCACCACGACCTGGTCAACCGGAGCCCCGTTGTCCTATTCGGGGAAGTTCTACCGCCACGAGCTCATGACGCCAATGTTCACGCCGCCAGACATGGACCTCCCGCCACCGCCACTCCTCCTTGGCGCGCAAGGTCCGAAGATGGCTGAAATGGCCGGTGAGATCGCCGACGGACTTCTCGTACTTCCTTTTCACAGCCAGCGTCTTCTTGAGGCAATCACCCTTCCTGCGCTTGAACGTGGCCGACAACGGGCGGAAGGTCGTCCCTTTGAGATGGTCTGCGGCACCATTGTTGGTGTTGGGACTGACGACGCCTCTCTTGAAGCCGCACATCTCGGTGTCCGCGGACTGCTCGGTTTCTATGGCTCGACTCCTGCGTATGCGGAGGTCTTGCGAGCAGAGGGGCTCGGAGAACTTCACGACAGCCTCCGTTTGGCAGTTCGCGCTGGTGACTGGGGGAGTTTGATTGCGCTCGTTCCTGAAGAACTCGTCTCAGCCGTCGCCAGCGTCGGAACGCCCGATGAGGTTGCACGGCGGCTGTGTGCTCGTTTCGGTGGATTGGCCGATCGCCTGTCGCTGTTCATTCCTCATCACGTTGATGACCACACCCTCGGAGCACTGGTTGCAGCGGTGCGTAGGCTGGATGGCTGAGAGGAGCGAAGTCAATGGGAATTGCGATCTTCATCGTTGGTCTGTTCGCGGCCATTGGAACGGTCATTACCTACGTCCCCCCGAGGCGGGATCTGGTCTCCTCGTTCGTGTTCACCATTGGATGGTTGACCAGCGAACTCTCGCTGCAACTGGCCTTGGTTCTGACGGGTGGATGGCTCGTTGTTGCCTTCACTGTTGGCATTCATGGTGTCTTCGCTCTCGCTGGATCACTCCTACTTGCAGGTGCCGTTGTTGGAGACCTCTGTCTTCATGTCATCGCTCATCGGTCCTCGCACGCAGTGGAGGAAGGTCTTCGGTCGGCAACTCCAGAGCCCATTGCTCTCGATCCGAGCCATCTGGCCCCGAACTACGGGAACTTCTTTCGTCGGACGCTTGCGTTTCCGTTGCCCCTTCGCAGTGTCGAACTGTTGACGAATATTGATTACGTCGGCGATGGACGCAAACAGCACCGGCTCGATGTGTATCGGTCGAAGCGTGAGTCCGATGGTCTTCCCCGGCCGGTGGTGCTCTACATCCATGGCGGAGCTTGGCTCATTGGCGATAAGCGAGAGCAAGCCAAACCCATGCTCTTTGAATTGGCTGCGAGGGGCTGGCTCTGTCTCTCGGTCAACTACTCCCTCAGCCCGAAAGCGACATGGCCCGAGCACGTCGTTGATTGCAAACGGGCTATTGCCTGGGCAAAGGACCATGTGGCTGAGTTCGGCGGTGACCCATCGCTGATCGTCCTCGCTGGAGGTTCTGCAGGAGGACACCTCGCCTCGCTCTGTGCGCTCACGCCCGGTGCACCCGAATTTCAGCCTGGATTTGAGAGTGCGGATACCGCGGTTCAGGGATGCATCTCGATCTATGGCGTCCTTGAAATGACGGGTGACAAGGAGAGCTCCGGTCGCCACGGTGATGGCCTGTTACATCTCCTTGAGCGGCAAGTGATGAAGACGACCTTGGCAAATGAACGCACCAAATTTGAAGGAGCTTCACCGCTTCACCGCGTGACGCCTACCGCACCGCCGTTTCTGGTGCTCCAGGGTCGTAATGACACCCTCGTTCCAGTTGAGGTGGCACGCCAGTTTGTGAGTCGCTACCGAGCGACGGCAACGGCGCGGTGCGCGTACGTGGAGTTGCCCTTCGCGCAGCATGCGTTTGACATTTTTTCTTCCCCGCGATGTACGGCAACTACCGCAGGGGTGGTGGCGTTCTTGGCGCAACTGCGTCGAGACGCCGCAGTGCGGTGACCTAGTCCTTCGACGGCGGAGTTGCGTCGTCGTAACGCTGGTGAAGGAAGGGCACGATCCATTCAGCTGGAACCTTCGAGTGG
>CAIXCS010000203.1 GCA_903918025.1 uncultured Actinomycetes bacterium | reverse complement strand
CGTTCCGCCGCTTTCCACCGTGACGCTCTCCCTTGGCCGGTATGTGCTCCATCAACCGCAGTTTGCCACTGAGGTTTCCGCAATTTCTGGTCGTGTGGTGGCGTCGATTGTTGAACTAGGTCTGGAGCGTTCGTCGGTCGTAACGGTCGTGCCTGGTCAAGTTGATCTCCCAACTTCGAGCATCATTCCGTATGTCGTTGATGAAACTGGTCAGGCGCAACAGTTTGACCTCGCGAACTTCTCGGAATCCTCTGCGGAAATTCGGCTCTCGGTGGTCCTTCCATCAGGACGTCTTCCATCGAAGTCGATGTCGCTTCCTCCCCGTTCGATCACTTCGGTGCCGGTTTCCGCATTCAATGGAATTCCGAAGGGGTATCCCTTCTCCCTGACCCTCACCACGTCGGATAGAGGCCGAGTCCTTGCAGCACGTCTCGACCTTGCTCATGCCCGAGGTATCGAATTTCGGTCGGTCGAAACCGCACGAGGTCTTTCGACCCTGAGCCGCCAGTTGTTCTCCGCTCCGGTCGGATTGACCAATGGACGAGCAATCCTCGGCCCGTTTGGCATTCAGTCACTCAGTGATCATCAGGTCACGCTGACGTTCTCTACGATCGGGGCCGGGTCACGTCGAGACAACGCGTACCGGTCACTCGTGCTTGGACCGCACCAATTTGTTTCGATCAATGGAGGCATTGATACGGCCGGAGGCACGCGAGGAATTGTTCTCGAGAGCACTGGTTCTGTGGCGATGAGCTCTCGAGCCATTCCCGGTGGAAGTGGAGCCGAGGTCGGATACGTCGCCGTGTCCCTCAACTAGCGACGACGAGAAAGGGCGAAGCGCCCTAGTTCGGTTCGGTAGGCGATGCCTGGTCTGGCCACGTTGGTGCGGGCCAGGTCGGCGGTGCAGTGGCTTCCGGCGTCGAACTACTCGTTTGCGAAACAGCGCTCGAAAACGAAGGCACGATGACCTGCTCGTCATAGACAGGGCTGCCGTGCGCTTCATCGACCAATGCACCGACCATGGCGCCGTCAATGGTTTCGTGCTCCAAGAGCGCACGCGTTACGGCTTCGAGGCCATCACGATGGAGTTCGAGGAGGTCACGGGCACGCTGCTCTTGTGTTCGAAGAATTGACGCGATCTCTTCATCGATCAGCTTGCCAAGGTCTTCCGAGTAGTCCTTGCCATGCATGAGGTCCTCACCGAGGAAGACCTGGGAAGTTTGACCCCAAGCCATGGGACCGACGGCCTCAGACATTCCCCACTCCCGCACCATTCTGCGAGCGAGTTCGGTATTGCGCTGGAGGTCGTCTGAGGCACCGGTCGACAAGGTTCCATAGATGAGGAGTTCGGCAATTCGTCCACCCATGCGGACGCAAATCGAGTCTTCGATTTGTTGGCGAGGATAAATGTGCCGTTCTTCCATTGGAAGCTGCATCGTCACGCCGAGGGCCATGCCCGCAGGGATGATTGAAACCTTGTGCACAGGATCGGCCTCATGAAGGACGTAGGCAAGAATCGCGTGTCCTGACTCGTGATACGCCACTCGCTCACGTTCTGTTGGTGACAGGATCGTTGACTCCCGTCTGGCGCCCATGAGCACGCGATCTCTCGCAGACTCGAAGTCTTCCATCGCAACGGTGAGTGAATCGCGACGAACCGCGTGCAGTGCGGCCTCGTTGACGAGGTTTGCAAGATCGGCACCACTCATGCCAGGAGTCCCTCTCGCTACTTTCTCGAGGTCAACATCTGGGCCGAGCTTGGTGGTATCGGCGTGGTTTTTGAGAATTGGGAGGCGTTCGTCGAGATCGGGAAGCGGCACCACAATTTGGCGGTCGAAGCGACCTGGACGCATGAGCGCTGGATCCAAAATGTCTGGACGGTTGGTTGCTGCGATAAGGACCACACCTTCGGTTGGAGCGAATCCGTCCATTTCCGACAGCATTTGGTTGAGCGTCTGTTCGCGCTCGTCATGGCCGCCACCAAGTCCCGCCCCGCGCTTGCGACCAATGGAGTCAATCTCGTCAATGAAGATGATCGCTGGAGCATGCTTGCGAGCAGTCTGGAAGAGGTCTCGAACGCGACTGGCGCCAACACCGACAAACATCTCCATGAAGTCTGAACCGCTCACTGACAAGAAAGGAACGCCCGCTTCACCGGCAACGGCTCGGGCGAGCAACGTCTTTCCTGTTCCAGGAGGGCCAACGAGAAGAACGCCCTTCGGAATCTTCGCGCCAATTTCGGCAAAGCGTCCAGGGTTCTTCAAGAAGTCAACGACTTCGGAAATTTCCCGCTTCACTCCGACATAGCCAGCGACATCAGCAAAGGTTTTCTTTGGCTTGTCCATGTCAAACATTTGGGCTTTGGACTTGCCAATCGACATCATGCCGTTCATCTGGCTGCGACTCATCCGCATCATGAAGAACAGGAGCCCACCAAAGAGGAGCGCCATGAAGATGAAGTAGCCATATTGGGCAAAGAAGTCGGTCGATTGGACGTATTTCACCTTGACGCCATCAGCGACAAGCCCTCGAACATCGGTGTCGCTCGGAGGATTCGGACCAGTCGTTGTGTAGGTCACGCCTGCGGTGGTTGTCCCAGAGATGTTGCCGGTCATCTTGTCAATGTCGGCAGTTTGAATTTGATGGGACTTTGCATCCTTCAGGAACGTCGAATACGAGAGCTGGTTGGTGGGCGCCGACTTGTGTGTTGCGGAGAAGAGGAGGACGACGAGAAGAATGCCGACGACAGCAGGCCACAGATACTTCGATGGCGGTGACGACTTCACCTCGCCAGGAGCGGAGTTTTTGGATGTTGGGAGCTTGCGACCTTCTCGACGTGGCACTCGACCATGTTAGGGGGAGGGTGCCCTGTTCTTGTCTCGCCCCTCTCTTGTGGGCGCGGGCAACTAGCCTTCCGGCGTGGCTGGAGACGCTCTTCCCAACGAATTTGGGTCCTCGAACTCCTACGTCGCGGGAACTGCCATTCCTGCAATGAGCGTCGCAATTGCGCGTCGTTGGGTGATGGGAGCGGTGCTCGTCTTCCTTGGAAGCCAACTCTCGGGAGTGGCTGTTGGGCTGATTGTTGGTCTCCTGCTCGGAGATTCAGGCGCCGCAAGTACGGCGGTGCATGGTGGAAACGGACCTTGGTGGTTCACGTTATCGACCGCAATTGGCCAGTGGGCTGGATTTATCGGCGGTGTCGTCCTCGTGGTTCGTTTGACGACAAAACGGCCCGCATTTCCTTCGATTGGTCTGTCGTTTCGATTCATTGACCTAGCCGGAATTGCAATCGGCCTTGTTGCTCAATTTGCACTATCGGGCTTGACCACGCTCGTCTTTGGTCACACGAATTCGAACACCACCAAGTGGACCGCTGGATTCAGCGGCGGTGGCCTCATCGTGATCTGCCTCAGTCTCATGTTCGTGGTGCCCGTGGTCGAAGAGTCGCTCTTCCGAGGGCTCCTCGGGCGAGGTCTTTTGTCAATGGCTCGTCCGAGCCGAAGTTTTCAAACCTGGTGGCTTGTCTTCGTCGCCCTTGCGGACGGGGCATTGTTTGGAATCGTGCATGGGCAATTGCACTTGCTATTGGCGCTTTCGCTGTTTGGAGCGCTGCTCCAGTTGTTGTCCATGCGAACTGGTCGGCTTGGCATGGGGGTGTTCGCTCACGCGGCCTTCAACGCGAGTGCGGTCATTCCCGTCTTGATTGCAGGACACGCATGAGAACTCGTTCGAAGGATCAACGATCTCCCGAGTGGTTGACGAGGGCCATGGCCGGTCGCGACCAATGGCCACAGGCCGTCACCGCAATTTGCGGAATCGTGCTGCTCGGGATGATTCTGTGGCAACTCGGCGGTCTTCACGCGTTGCTGTCGAACACGACGACCACGGGTGGAGACACCGGGGCGCACTACATGATGCCTGCAGTGCTCTCTGAGTTCGTGTCCCATGGACACCTGACTGGGTGGTTCCCAGGCTGGTACGACGGACTTCCGCTCTATTCCTTCTACTTTGTCCTGCCGGACTTGCTCGTTGCCCTTGCCAGTCACGTCATTGCCTACAACGTCGCCTTCAAACTTGCGACCGTTGCTGGGTCGTTGCTTCTTCCGGTTGCTTGCTATCTCCTTGGACGAGGCTTCAGGCTCCGCCGCCCCTTCCCGGAGTTGCTTGCTGCAGGTTCGCTGTTGTTCTTGTTTGAGCAGAGCTACACGATCAACGGCGGAAATCTCTACTCCACCCTTGCTGGTGAGTACAGCTTCAGTTTCTCGTTGTCGATCATTGTGTTGTTCCTGGCCGTCGTTGCCAGAGGTATTCAAACCGGACGGCATATCGCGCTCGCTGCCACGTTGCTGGCGGTGAGCCTTGCCGCACACGTTCTTCCACTCTTGCTTGGCTTCGTTGGCCTTGGCGTACTGCTGCTCATGGAACTCGGTCGCCCGGGGGCAATGGCTGACGACGGTCTCGGGGCGCTTCGGGGCGTCCACTTGCCATTGGCGGAGAGGGCACGAACCCGCAAAGAGGTTGTGATGTGGGTGGCCGCAGTTGTTGGACTCGGTCTTGGTGCAATGGCGTGGTGGCTTGTTCCCTTCGTCATCAATCAGCGGTACGCCAATCCAATGGGGTACAACAACAGTTCGGATTTCATTCGGGCGCTCTTTCCTGCAGGAGATCGCTACGCCATTGTGTTGGCTCTCTTCGGGGGAGTCTTTGCAATCCTTCGGCGAAGTCGTTTTGGCATCTTCATCACCGTGCTCACCATTGAATCGGCCATGGCGTACCGGATCGACCCGCAGGGAGCGATCTTCAATGATCGGCTCCTGCCGCTCTATTACCTCTCGCTCTACTTGGCAGCGGCATGGACCTTGGGGGTTGGGTGGATTTGGTGCATGCAATGGGTGCGGCGGTTGCGACTTGCCCGCTTTGCCAGAATGCCGCAACAACAAGAACGTCCACGTGAGCTCCTTCGGCGGCCAGGGAGTCTCTCTGGAGCGCTTGTTGGACTGGTCGTCTCGGTCGCCATCGTGGCAGGAGCGCTCCCTGCGCCGCAGGAGTACATCAACAAGTACCTCCTTGCTCCCGTCAATGCAGTGTTTGGGACGACCTTCCACGACGGCATTGCCCAAGATGCCGTCGCTGGTTGGGCGTCCTACAACTTCAGTGGCATGGAAGGCCGAGGAGCGTCCTGGGCGGAGTTCCGAGGGATCATGTCGACCGCCAACCGGGTTGGAGCGACTATTGGGTGCGGTCGAATGTTCTGGGAGTACGAGAGAAACCAGGACCGTTTTGGAACAACCATGGCCCTCATGCTCCTCCCGCACTTCACCCATGGGTGCATTGCGAGCCAAGAGGGTCTGTTGTTTGAGTCCTCCGCGACGACCCCGTATCACTTCCTCAATCAGTCACTCTTGTCCGTGGCCCCATCACAAGCACAGGTCGGCCTCAACTACCACCCGACCAATGTGGCGGAAGGTGTCAAGAAGCTTCAAGTCATGGGGGTGCGGTACTACCTCGTCAGTGCTCCGAGCTTGGTGCTGCAAGCAGAAGCAGATCCGCTCTTGAGTGAAGTTGCAGTGACGCAACCATTTTCCCAACCAACAGGTTCGGCACTCACTTGGCATATCTACGAAGTCGCGGACTCACCCGTTGTCGTACCGCTCACGCATCTTCCAGTAGTTGTTCCAGGTCTTGGAAGTTCCGCGTCGTCGTGGAAGAACGGCTCGACGGCTTGGTATGACACCGCAACGAGCGAGTCAACGCCGCTTGCCTCAACAGGACCGGAGTCTTGGCCTGTCACGGCGAATGGTGTCGCCCCAGATGTCCCGGTTGATCATCCTGGCCAAGTCACGCACGTCAAGATGTCCATGGACAAGGTGACGTTCGACGTTGACAAGGCGGCAATCGGGAAGCCGGTTCTCGTCAGAATCTCCTTCTTCCCGAATTGGAAGGTGTCAGGCGCCACCGGACCATTCCGGGTGACGCCGAACTTCATGGTCGTTGTTCCAACCTCTCGTCACGTCGCCCTGACCTACGGAGCAACGCCAGCCAACTGGTTCGGTGAAACCGTCACCCTGTTGGCGCTTGTCGGGATTGTCACTTCGGCAGTCGTCAGCCGCCGTCAGCGACGACGAGAGAGAACAAAGCGCTCGAGTTCACCAATTGAGGTTGCTGCCTCGACCGATCCGGTTGCGAGCGTGACCTCAGGAGACGTTGGCGGCTCGTAGGGAGAATCGATGCCGGTCATGTGGAGGACTTCTCCGCGTCGAGCGCGGGCATAGAGCTGTTTTGGGTCGCGCGCTTCACAAACTTCCAGTGATGCAGCGATATACACCTCGATGAAGTCGACACCAGCTTGCTCGTGACGAGACCTGACTGCGTCTCGTGCTGACTTGAGCGGTGAAACCAACGAGACAATGACCACTTGGTCATTGGCATTGGCGAGAAGAATGGCGACTTCACCTGCCCGTCGGACACTCTCGTTTCGATCATGGTCACTAAATCCCAAATCGGCATTGAGCCCAGAACGAAGATCATCGCCGTCGAGAATGCTTCCAACAATGCCAAGGGACTTCAAGCGGTCGAGCAGGCCATCGGCAGTTGTTGACTTCCCCGATCCTGGGAGTCCGGTGAGCCAAACGGTCAGTCCAGTCATCCGGGAAGGCTCCCGAAGGGAACTGAAATCGTCGGTGCCGTCACGTTTGGCTCTGTTCCCCAAGCACGAAAGACGGCCGCCCTCGTGGCAATGCCCTTTCCATGGTGCAGTTCGACAAGGCCGCTGCGAGGAAGCGAAGTATCAGGGTCAATCCTGAGCGAGGTCAAACCCTTCCACCCATTCGTCGGGCCCGAAGTAGTCCAAGGACCCGAGAGCACGGTTGACGCAGGCGAACTGGCCGTTGCAAGAAGTTTCGAAAGGTGTGGCACCTTGGCCAAATACGGGTTCACCAGACCTTCGAGACTCAGGCTCAAGGAAAGTGACTTGTAGGGAGAGTCGCTTGCCTCGAGCGCGACCGCCTCCCCATTGAGCGGAGCGTAGGAAGCAGCGGTCTTTCCAAGGAGTGCTGCGAGCGCCGCGGGTTGACCCGAGACATAGAAGCGGTTGCCCACATGCAAAATGCGGACGGTGCCGCCAGTGGGGCTCGTGGTGAGCGACACATAGGTCGTTGACGTTCCGACAACCCCCGCCAGCGTGGAAGTCGATCCAGAGAGCGTTGCGACGTCGTCAATCGTCACGGCCTTTGCGTCAAGTACTGCCTGTTCGAGTTTTCCAACCGTGGCCGAGGCGGAAGTCTGACCACACGATGAGGCGAGGAAGGCCACCGAGAGGAGCGAGACGATGAGTGCGGAACGTTGGAACATCACGGTGCCACCGTAGTTCGGCACCCATGGGCCTCCGAGGCACGAGGGAGGACTCCGCTTTGCTCAGCATGCGAACTAGGGTGAGCGCCGTGGCGAGAACTGACGCGGTGTTCAAGGCTTACGACATCCGGGGGACCTACCCAGACCAGATCGACGGAACGCTCATCCGAGCACTTGGCGCCGCCGTTGCCAAGCACTGTGCGGTCCCGACGCTGCTGGTGGCACGCGATATGCGCGCCTCTGGAGTCGAATTAACGGCGGCATTCGCTGAAGGGGCCGCGACACAAGGCGTTGGCATTATCGACCTCGGAATGGCCTCGACCGATTTTCTCTACTTCGCTGCCGGACACCTCAATGCGCCTGGGGCGATGTTCACGGCAAGTCACAACCCAGCCCAGTACAACGGCGTCAAACTTTGTTACGCAGGTGCTCGTCCAATTGGTCAAGACACCGGACTAGCGGAGATCCAGGCTCTCACCGAAGGTTTCCTCGCCAGTCCGCCCCCACATGCCATTCCAGACGTATCGGAGCGTGATCTTTTGGGGGAGTGGGTAAAGCATGTCCACTCATTCATTGACGTTGGGGCACTGCGGCCGCTCAAGATCATTGCCGACACCGCCAATGGCATGGGCGGTCTTGTCGTCCCACTCGTGATGGCTGGACTTCCCTTTGAGGTCGAGATCCTCTATCCAGAGCTTGATGGGACGTTTCCGAACCACCCCGCCGACCCAATTCAGCCCGAAAATCTCGTTGCCTTGCAACAAGCAGTGCTCGAACGCGGTGCGGACATTGGGCTTGCCTTTGATGGCGATGCCGACCGGGTGTTCCTCGTTGATGAGCATGCTGAAGGTGTTTCAGGTTCACTCACGACGGCAATGGTCGCCGATGCGATGCTGACGAAGCACCCTGGGGCAACGATTCTTTACAACCTGATTTGCAGCAAGGTCGTTCCGGAGGTCGTCGAGGCCCAGGGCGGAACCGCCGTCAAGACGCGCGTTGGCCACTCCTTCATCAAGGCAGAGATGCAGCGGACGAGTGCCATC
Organism: uncultured Actinomycetes bacterium; assembly: GCA_903918025.1. Taxonomy (GTDB): domain Bacteria; phylum Actinomycetota; class Acidimicrobiia; order Acidimicrobiales; family RAAP-2; genus CAIQEU01. Next base: position 31,407 of record CAIXCS010000203.1, on the reverse strand, counting down.
TTCGGTGGAGAACACTCAGGTCACTACTACTACCGAGACAACTTCAATGCGGATTCGGGGATCATCACGGCAATGGTGGTGCTCGAACTCATGGGAACAACCGGAAAGTCGTTGTCCGAACTCGCGCTGCCCTATGCCCGCTACAGCGCATCAGGCGAGATCAATACCGAGGTGCCGAGTCCTTCTGCAGCGGTGGCTGCAGTAGCGGCGCACCTTCAAGGAACGAACGCCATCCTTGATCATCTCGACGGGCTCACCGCAACGTATGACGACTGGTGGTTCAACCTCCGGCCCTCAAATACCGAACCGCTCCTCCGTCTGAATCTCGAAGCCCCAACGCCGGAGATGGTCTCCCTCCACGTGAAGGAAGTCCAAGAAATGATCCGTACACTGCTTTCTAACCCCAACTAACTCCGGAGTTCCCATGCCACTCGACCCATTTCTCGTCGGCCTTCTCGCTTGCCCATTGGATAAGGAACCCCTCCGCTACTTCGAAGCCGAAGAACTCCTCTACAACCCGCGTCTCAAGAAGTCGTTTCGAGTAGAAGGCACCATTCCAGTGCTGCTGCCGAGCGAGGCGACTGACGTCGACGATGAAACGGCGAAACGGCTTGATGCGGCCATTGCAAAGGGCAAGGGCGTTGAGACCGGCGCGTCGGTTTCTCACGGCCCTAGCTCGCACTGACCTCGAGGATCATGGAGCAGCCTCAAGACAGTCTTGGTTGCGAGAAGTACGTGGACGAACTCGCGTCGCTCCTCGAGCGAAGTTTTGGAACCGTTGCGCCGATTCCCGTTGAGCGACCACCAACTGCGCTGTATCTGGTTGGTACAGGCGCCCTCGGGGGAGCGCTCGATGCGGTCACCGCTTGGCTGAGCCCTCGAGTTCGACTGCCAATTGTTCGCTTGCGTGGGCACGAGTTCGTGCACTTTCCTTCGACAGCGCTCGTGCTCGGCGTGAGCTTCGCCGGTGACACGCCCGAGACAGGTGCGCACTTGCGACGGGCTGCAGCGAGCGGCGCAACCGTCGTTCTGCTGGCTGCACGTGGCCCAATGGTGGATGAGGTCATTCAACGTGGGGGTCGCGTGATCCCTCTGGATGGCGCAGCCCCTGGGCCGCGGTGGGCATATCTACAAACTGTGCTCTCTTCGCTCTCTGCCTGTTCTTCATTGCTCGAACCAATCGAGGCAGCCAGTTTGGACCTTCAGATCCATAACGGGATTGAACGACTACGGGTGCGGTACCAAGCTGAAACCCAAGACCTCGACAAGATCGCTCGACAGATCGACCGAACCTTGATCCTCACGCTCGGAAGCGGACCGCTCGGCGTCGTTGCAGCAGAACGACTTGCCGCACAGATCGAAGAAAATGCCAAGACGCTTGCGTTGAGTCTCGGCTATCCCGGCATTGCCTATTCGACCGTTGCGGGGTTTGGTCAATGTGGAGATCTCACCCGACAAGTCTTCACTGCCATTGAGGTGGTCGTTTCGGCTGAAGCCCCTGAAGATGCCATCCGGAGGAAGGTCTTTGCCGAGATGCTCGACGAGTTAGTTGCCCATCGGATCACCTTGGAAGCAACAGGATCGGGCGAGCTTGATCAGTTCATGGACCTTGTTGGCCTGAGTGACCGCATCTCCCTCGCGTTGGCGAGGCACGTTGGCATTGACCCGGGCCCCGTCCCTGCAATTGTGGAGATGAAGCAGGCCGTCGCTCGAGGTTGAGCTGCATCGCACGCGTGAATTGGAAGAACGTCTTGTTCAAGAGTTCGAGACGCACAAAGGCCCGGACCAAATGGTCCGGGCCTTTGCTCACGACTGGGTGCAGAAGGATTTAGTTGAGGCGCTCAACAATCATCGCCATTCCTTGACCGCCACCAACACACATTGACTCAAGGCCGTACTGCTTGCCGGAGTCTTCGAGACCGTTGAGCAGCGTGGTCATGATGCGTGCACCGGTTTGACCGAATGGGTGGCCGAGCGCAATGGCTCCACCGTTCACATTGAGCCGGTCCATTGAGATGCCAAGGTGCTTGGCCGAAGGAATGACCTGAGCAGCAAAGGCTTCGTTGATTTCAACGAGGTCGATCTGGTCAATGGTCATGCCGGCGCGTGCAAGCGTCTGACGGATGGCCTCAATTGGTCCAAGTCCCATGATCTCTGGATTGAGACCCGAAACGCCTGAAGCAACGATTCGAGCAAGTGGCTTGATGCCAAGCTGCTTGGCCTTGCTGTCGGACATGACGACGACGGCGGCAGCGCCGTCATTGAGTGGGCAGGCATTTCCTGCGGTCACTGAGCCGCCAGCACGGAACGCTGGCTGAAGGCCGGCAAGACCTTCGAGGGTCGTTTGAGGACGAGGGCAGTCGTCAGTTGAAACGACGGTGCCGTCAGCCAAGGTGACGGGAATGATCTCTCGCTCAAAGAAGCCACGGGCGATTGCCGCTGCGGCACGCTGCTGGGACTGGAATGCGAATGCATCCATCTCTTCACGGGTCACGCCTTCGAACTCGACGACGTTCTCGGCAGTTTGACCCATGGCGATGTAGATGTCACCCATGTGGCCCGGAGGCGTCCATGGCGTCGTGACGGCACTGCCACGAGCTGCGGTGCGTGCCTCGGCTTCAGCGAACAATGGGTTGTGTGGGCCGGTGTCGGCGGCGCCGTTGAAGTAACGGCTGACGGTTTCAACACCGGCGGCGACGAAGACGTCACCTTCGCCCGCACGAATTGCGTGAGCGGCCATGCGGATCGACTGGAGCGACGATGAGCAGTAACGGTTGACGGTGACGCCGGGAACATTGTCGAGACCGGCCAACATCGCAGCGACGCGAGCGATGTTGTAGCCGCCTTCGCCACCGGGCTGTCCGCAGCCAAGGATGAGGTCTTCAACGCTGTTTGGGTCGAGCTGAGGGATCTTGGCGAGGACTTCACGAACCGCAAGACCGGCGAGGTCGTCGGGTCGACAGTCCTTGAGTGAGCCTTTGACGGCTCGGCCAATCGGGGTGCGTCCCGTGGCGACGATGACGGCTTCAGGCATGGTGACTCCTCGGAGGTTTGGGGGTCGTCCTCATTGGACGCCGGGGGTAAGCGTAGCGACTTACGCGGGGCCTCAGGGAGGCCAGTGGTACTGGGGGTAGCGGTGACTGTAACGTGTTCTCGTTTCCGGGCAAATGCCTTGGATTGCCACTTGGGGGATTTGGGATGCAGATCGGGTACACCGAGGAGCAAGAAGCACTCCGGACGGAGTTGCGGGCCTACTACGACGAGCTACTCACGCCAGAGGTTGAGGCGAAGTTGTCGGAAGGTCACGGCATTGGTCCAGATGTCCGCAGTGTGGTCAAGCAGATGGCTACCGATGGTTGGCTCGGCATTGGCTGGCCGAAAGAGTGGGGTGGACAGGGTCGTTCTGCCATTGAGCAATTCATCTTCTTTGATGAGTCAATGCGCTCGGGTGCACCAGTCCCGATGCTCACCATCAATACCGTTGGACCAACGATCATGCAGTTCGGTACGCCCGAGCAGAAGCAACGATTCCTGCCTGGAATCTTGGCAGGTGATATTCACTTCTGTATTGGCTATACCGAACCTGAATCTGGAACTGACCTTGCCTCACTCCAGACGAAGGCCGTTCGTGATGGTGAGGAGTACATCATTAACGGTTCAAAGATCTACACGTCGCTTGCCAATGGCGCCGACTACTGCTGGCTCGCTGTCCGGACCGACCCTGATGCAAAGAAGCACAAGGGCATTTCGATGATCATCGTGCCAATGGACACTCCCGGCATTCGCATCGTGCCAATGCGACTCATGGGAACCCATGACATCAACTACGTCTTCTATGAAGACGTGCGGGTTCCAGCAGCCAATCTCGTTGGCGGTGAGAACAATGGTTGGACCCTCATCACCAATCAGTTGAACCACGAGCGGGTCACCTTGTGTTCCCCCGGAATCATTGACCGAATTCTCGGTGATGTGACGGCATGGGCAAAGGCAACGAAGCTCGAGGATGGTCGTGCGGTCGCCGATCAAGAGTGGGTGCAAGTCCACCTTGGTCGTGTCTACGCCGAATTGGAGTATCTGCGACTCATCAACTGGAAGGTCGCTTGGCAGGCAACGCAAGGGCACCTGGACGTTGCCGATGCGAGTTCGATCAAGGTGTTCGGCACGGAGTTTTACCTTCGCGCCTTTAAGGCGCTCACCGAAGTGGTTGGTCAAGCCGGCACCCTTCAGCGTGAGTCAGCGCAAGCCGTGCTGCTCGGCCGACTTGAGATGTACTACCGCTCAATGGTGATCCTGACCTTTGGTGGCGGAACCAACGAGATTCAACGAGACCTGATCGCGACCTTTGGCCTTGGCCTACCGCGGCTCGGACGCTAGGAGCGACGATGGACTTTTCCCTGACTGAAGAGCAGCAAGCGGCAAAGGACCTGAGCGCAAGGCTCAGTTCGGAGATCGCTACCCACGAATCCATGCGAGCCATGGAGCTCGATCGCGACCCGAACGGTCCCTTTGACACGCGCCTGTGGAAGGAACTTGCTGGCGCAGGCCTTCTCGGGCTCGAGGTCGACGAGGCTCAAGGTGGAGATGGACTTGATTTCGTCGCAACGGCCGAAGTCATTCGTCAGCTTGGTTTGACAGCTGCCTACGTCCCGTATTCCGAGCAGACACAGCTCGCCATTGCCCCGATCTACTTGTTTGGCACGGCTGACCAGCAAGCGACCTACTTGCCCGGCCTTCTTGATGGTTCCGTGCTCGGCACGGGTGCCTTGATGGAAGATCGAGGTGCTCGCGTCGACCGCGGCACGGTCGCTCCAAAGACGACGGCAACCCGAGACGGCGATGGGTTCCTCTTGAATGGCGTGAAGGCCTGTGTTCCCGGTGGACTTCGGGCCAACCTTGTCCTGATCCCTGCAACGCTCGATGGGAAGGTCACCGTCTTCGTCGTTGACACGACCTTGCCGGGCGTGACCGTCACGAAGCAGATGGCCACCTGGACGGAAGAAGCGCACATAGCTCTCGAAGGTGTTCAAGTTGGATCCGCCGCACTCCTCGGTGGTTCCTCTTCAAATGGATCAGCGATTGTGTCGTCGATGGTTGATCGCTACACCGTTGCGCTGTGTTGCCTCGAAGCTGGTGCAACAGCAGCGTCGCTCAAGTTGGCGGCGGACTACACCAAGACCCGCGAGCAGTTCGGCAAGGCGATTGCCACCTTCCAGGCCGTTGGCCAACGTGTGGCTGATGCCTACGTTGACGCGGAGGCAATTTCGCTTACCGCGCTTCAGGCATCCTCAAGAATCGCAGAGGGCCTCGAAGCAACCAAGGAGATCGCTGCGGCGAAGTACTGGGCGTCAGAAGGCGCCGACCGCGTGGTGCATGCCTGCGTTCACGTGCATGGCGGCGTTGGGGTGGACCGGGACTACCCGCTCCATCGGTATTTCATGCTGACGCGTCAACTGCTCGTGACCCTCGGTGGACCAACCGATCAACTTCGCACCATTGGTGCGGCGCTCGCCAGCGCCTGAGCCTCAAACGCGACTAACCGGTCGATTGTGCCAAAGGGGAAAAGGCACAACCGACCGGTTAGTCGTACTGGGGGAATACGGGTCTAACCCGCCGCTGTGAAGGGATTCACCCGCCGATGTTGGTGGTGAAACCCAATCAGGATTGGCCCGAGTGCTACCGGAACAGCGAGCACCGTGGCGAGAAACATCACTGCGTAGGACATACCTTCACCTCCTCTCGGTCTGGGCTACTTGCCCAAGATCAGTGTGGTTGATGAAGGTAAAAAGGCGGTTGGTGGCAGGTAAAGATTCGGTGAGAACCCGAGCAACTCGCCAAGCCCGTGACACGACACGCAAGGGGTCACAGGTCAAGTCCTGTACGGCCCACCACACAAGGCCGCAGGTCAGTGCGGTGACCTTCGACATTCACAGACGCTGCAGGGCTTGCTGGCATGGCAGAGTCCCAGAACGGTTTGAGACTTGCATCAGTGACCTGGCAGATTCACTCGACAGAATCGTCATCGCAGATGAACTTCTTCCAATTCGTGAAGATGGCAAGTCAGTCGAGGGGAGTCTGAATCGATTGAAGGCTTTCCTAAGTGGGCACAACTCACTAGGCGACGTGGTCATTGATCGTGAAATTGCGACGCTCCAAAAGATTCGAGGGCTCCGCCATTGCCATGCTCGCAGCGGCGCAGCTGGTGATCATCCGCGTATCCTTCGCGAACTCGGCTTGGGGGCGTATGTCTCGGATTGGAGTCGGCTATGGGGGCACATTCGAGGACCGCCGAGGTTTTGATCGCGGTCCGTACTCAGTTGGCCCATCTGACAGAAGGGAGCGAGGATTCTGCGTCAACTCCGCGCTAAGCCAGTCGTAAGCTGGGTTTCTCTATGCTGTGAAATGCTCCCTATATGGGTATTATGAAGTATAAAGTCAAAAGAAGTGCTGCGAAATACCCACATAGGGGGTAGAATGCAGACATGATCGGCGTTTCACCACTCGAACTCATCGGATCGGTTGCGGAAGATCAGTGGGGTGTCGTGACGCGTCGACAGGCCGAGCGACTCGGCGTGACGCGCAAGACTTTCGAGAACCTCAGCGCACCGGGACGGCCGCTTTTTCGCATCGCAAGCGGGGTGTATCGGCTGGCAGGGACGCCTCTCTCTGAGCACCTCGCACTCAAGGCGGCTTGGCTGCAGCTCGATCCGGGCACCTTCGCCTACGAACGAACCTTCGAGCAGGGAGTTGTCTCCCATCGCTCTGCAGCTGCCGTCTTTCAGATCGGCCACCTGCCCGAGCAAACTCATGAGTTCACGGTCTCACGCCGCCGCCAGACTCGTCGTCCTGACGTCCGACTCCATCTCCGCAGGTATGAAGCCGAAGAGTGCAAACGTCATCAAGGTCTGCTTCTCACTCGTCCTGCCAGGATCGCCGCTGATCTCCTCTCAGAGCGTGAGGATCCTGGTGCGGTAGGCCACCTGATTGCCGACGCACTTCGCCGTGACCTTGACCAGCCCGACGTCGTGGCGCGAAGCCTTGCACCTCATGCGCTGAACTTCGGTCTACGACGGGGTGATGGTCTGGGCCTTCTCCGCTGGCTCCTCGAACTGGTCGGAGATCCGGTTATCGACACATGGCTGCAAATGGCGCGCGTTGCCCTTCAGATCGACGCGCTGCGGGATCCACCTTCAAAGTCGTCGAACATCTTGTGAGTGAGACGCCCAGCTCCAGATATGCGACTGCGGGAGCGTTTCGAAGCGCACTGACCGCTCGCCTAGGTGAAATCGCCAAGGACGGACGGTGGACACTGCACGATCTCCAACGTCAGTTCGCATACGACCGCCTTCTCGAGCGTCTCTATCTTGTTGACCAAGGATGGATTGTGAAAGGAGCGACGGCACTTCTTGCTCGGGAGTTGGGAGTTCGAGCGACCACGGACATTGACCTTCTGCGTCTGGTCGAACCAGCGCAAGCCGAGATTGAGGTTCGTCGCGCTGCTGCACTTGTACTCAATGATTGGTTTACCTTCGATGTTGGTTCGGCGACGTCGGTCTCCGATGGCGTGGGGGGTCTGCGACTTCCCATCACTGCTCAGATCGGTGCCACCACTTGGTCCAGATTCCACGTTGACATTGTTGGTTCGGGAGTCACCATGACCGGAGATGTCGAAATCGTTCCGGCCCTCGCCCGAGTGATGATCCCAGACGTTGGACAACCGCCCTATCGGGTCTACCCGTTGGTCGACCATGTCGCTGACAAGCTCGCGGCGATGTACGAACTCCACGGCCCATCGAAGCGGCCGTCAACTCGCTTCAAGGACCTCGTCGACCTCGTTGCCATCGTGACGCAAGCGCCGATAGCCGCAGCGGATCAACGTCGCGCGGTCGAGTCGGAATTCGCCCGACGCACACTCGAGGTTCCGGATCGCCTCGTCGTCCCTGACCGGGAGCTTTGGGACCGTGGCTATCAACGTGAAGCCGAGCGCTCGCTGCTTGATGTTGCCGGTGATCTCGATGATGCACTCGACATCGTCGGCAGGTACACGAACCCTGTCTTCTCCTCGACTGCTCAAGGAGTCTGGAGACCCGACCAATTGATGTGGGTGGAGGAGTGAAGGTGACGTCTTCGACAATGCACCTACCGACAACGTTTTCGGCTGCAGCCTCGACGCCGGCAATTCTCATCGACTGCCCCGAGGTCTCCCACGGCAGACCGTCAGCAGTTGACGAGTTCACTTCCAGAAAAGGGGTCATGCGCGCAAGGCGTTGCGTGGGATGGCGCGGGTCGTCAGAAGAGACCGGGAGAGCTTCCGCACCTTGGAGTTCGAGCGTCAGTGTCAATGAGCGATTGCTGACACGAAATTGTTCAAGAAGGGGCAACTACGCACAACGGCACCCTTCGGAGGAAATTCTGCCCTTGATGGGTCAATGAGCGCTGGACTCCTTGCGAAGCAGAAATTTTTTCCCTCGCAAATTTCAGCAGTACGCCAGGAATGCCGTCAGCAAATGTTCCGAATGCTTATGGATTCGGGTGTGGACGGCATACCACGAAACCCCAGTGAACCAACGGAAATCGAATGCTGAATTTCTAATGCGAACTCGAAAAATCGAAATGACACGCAAGAGAAGTTATTTAGCTGCCCATCAACTGATGCTCGGCTCTTTCATTGCGAACACGAGCACGATGATGGCAAGAACTCCGACGAGTGCCACATTTCCTGGCCCGACGTCTAGCCCACCTCGTGGTTTCGACACGCCAATCCAGTCAGCAACCGACGCGCCAAGTGGTCGGGTGAGCACATACGCAGTCCAGAACATCAGGACTTCATGGCGCTTCGTGACGGCGAAGTACGAAGCAGGAAGGGAAATGAGGACGCCGAACAACACAATCGAGCCTGCATATCCGAGGTGCAACGTGATGGCAGTGAGATCGCCAATTGCTGTCCCGAAGGCAAAGGTTGCAACGACGCTCGACCAGTAAAACAGCTCGCGCGACTCTGTCGAGATGGAGTGAATTGAAAGCGTTCCTTCAATGCGATACCAAGCCGTAAAGAGGATTGCGAGGGTGGCGCCACAGGCAAGAGAGGTGATGCCGTAAGGAATGCCAAGCCCGACGTGTAAGACGTCCGCAACCATGGTGCCAAAGACACCAACCATCGCGACGGCGAACCAGTACCTCTGCCGCGAGAAGGTCTTCGAGCGAAGTTGAAGGTAGAGGGCGAACGCAAACAGCAGGCCTCCAATGCCAACAGCCACAACAGGATTGATCGTGTGCACTGACCAGTCCGAGGCAGCTTCACCCATTGCAGTGGTGAGCAACTTGATGCCCCAGAACGAAGCAGTGATGGCTGGGACCTTGTTCGAGGTGGGACGAGGAATTCCGAACCGGCGGAGGTCGACTGCACTCATGAGATTGAAGACACTCTCGTCAGTAACCCTGCTCGCGATCAATGAGGCCTTCGAGTGGTTCACCTCGGAGGTAGCGGTGAAGGTTCTCGCAGAACTGATCGAGTGCGCCGGACATATAAGCAGGTCCCATCCATGAAGAGTGTGGAGTGAGAAACACTCGAGGATGGCTATAGAGCCAGTGCTCTGGATCAAGAAGCGGCTCAGGTTCGCACACATCCAAACTTGCACGTGCTGCTTCGTCGCGGTCGAGCCAATCTTTGAGTGCGTCTTGGTCGATGAGTGAGCCACGCGCAACATTGATGAGGTGGAGGCCCTGTTTGGCTTCCTTCAGGAGATTCGCATCGATGACTGCCGCCGTGGCAGCTGTTGCCGGGGCACAAATGACGAGATGGTCGGCATCTCGTATGAGTTCTTGAAGTGATTGAACGAGTTCAACGCCGTTGATCTCACTCGCTTTGTCGGTTCGACGCATTGCGACGACTTCCATGCCAAAGGCGAGGCCAAGTTGCGCGACCCTCTGACCAATTCCACCGAAACCGAAGAGCGCCAGTCGTTGCCCCTCCAGCGACTCGGGTTGGAGGGTTCGGCCATCGCTGAGTAATTCTTCCTGAATATTCCAGGCCCACTTACCCGACGGCGGTCCGTCCAACCAAAACGCTGGAAGGTTGCGCACCTTCGTCAACATCGCGCAAAGGGTGTATTCAGCAATTGGTCCGGCGAGCGCTCCTCGTGCACAGGTCACGATTGGCGCTTTCAACAACTCTGGCTGTGCGCTGTCAATGCCCGTATAGGGGAGAGCAACCCACGCGACTCCCTCTGCAGCTGCTGCAAGGGCTTCTTCCGAGAGGTGGCTGGCGAAGAGGATGCCATCGGAGGGAATTGGTCCGCTGTAGTTCCGAAGGTCGATCACGTCGACCTCAGGAAATTCACGTCGAAGCCGGTCGAGCGCTCCGGGAACACCTCCGACGAGGACGGTTGTCACAGAACGAGTTCCGCCAACGTCTGAAGGTCAGCAACCGAGCCATTGACCAACAAAGTGGTCAGCATTGACTCTTTCCACATTTCAAGGTCATCTCGAATCTTCTCTTTCGGTCCGACGAGCGCGATGTCTTCAACCATTTTGGTCGGGACCGCCGCAGCAGCCTCTTCCTTGTGACCTGCAAGGTAGAGCTCTTGGATCTTGGTTGCTTCGGCTTCCCAACCCATTCGGCAGAAAACGTCGAAGTGGAAGTTCATCTCCTTGGCACCCATACCACCGACGTACAGCGCAATTGCTGGTCGATAGAGATCAGCCGCGACTTCAACGTCGTCATGGATAATCGTCGGTGCGAAGGCGAGCACTTCGAAGGTTTCCTTGGTCTGACGAGCGGCGGGTCGAGCAAATCCCTCATCGAGCATGGTTTGAAACGACCCCATTGCCCGAGGAGCGAAGAAGATGGGGAACCACCCATCTGCAATTTCTGCGGCAAGGGCAATGTTCTTTGGGCCTTCGGCGCCAAGGATGATCGGAACCTCGCTGCGAAGCGGATGGGTAATTGGCTTGAGCGGCTTTCCTAGCCCCATGCCACCTGGGTAGGGGAGTGGATAGTGCGGACCGTCACTTCTGACTGGGGCTTCTCGATGCAAGACCTGACGGACGATGTCGATGTACTCACGAGTCCGTGCCAGTGGCTTTGAGAAGTCCTGACCGTACCAACCCTCAACGACTTGCGGGCCAGACACGCCAAGCCCCAAGACGAAACGACCGTTGGACAGATGGTCCATCGTGATGGTTGCCATCGCCATGGCGGTTGGAGTTCTGGCGGAGAGCTGGCAGAGTGACGTGCCGAGTCGCATCGTGGTCGTTTGCGATCCCCACCACGCGAGTGGTGTCAACGCATCTGAACCCCACGACTCCGCGGTCCAAAGTGAGTCGAAGCCAAGACGTTCGGCTTCAAGGATGGTTTCGATCGCATTGGGAGGCGCTGCACGCCCCCAGTAGCCCATTTGCAGTCCAAGTTTGAGCGATCCACTCATCGAGCAACCTCCGCACAGGGGTACACAATTTCATCAGCAAACTTATGTACTTCATCGAGGCGGCGCGCCATCAACTGCTCTGGTGTTTCACCGGCAAGTTCTTCAACCATCATCCATGGGGCACAGATGAAGTCGGTAACGCCCGCTTCGAAGAATCGTGCGTAGAGCTCCACTGACGGCATTTCGAACAAGGAGAGGAAAATGCGGAAGTCCTTGCGATCCGCAGTCCCCGCCTTTTCACGGGCGGCCCTGAGTTCACTCAAATGCACCCACGCTTCATCTTCGGTGTACGCACCGGCAGCAACCCATCCATCACACAGTTCAGCCGTGCGGCGAAGGGCAACTTCTGAGTGGCCGCCACCAATGAAGGGAACTGGCTTCGAAGGTGCAGGGAGGATCTGGCACTCAGGCACGTCGTAGTACTTGCCGTGGTACTCCACCCAGCCTGGATTCCATAGCGCCCGGCAGGCGGCAATCATTTCATCGAGTCGACGGCCGCGGTTGGTGAAGTCTTGGCCAGTTTGCTCGAATTCTTCGCGGCACCAGCCAACGCCAACACCGAGGTTGAGGCGGTTGTTCGACAGCACGGCGGTCGTCCCAACCGACTTCACAACAGTCATGAGATCACGAAGTGGAGCGATATAGACGCCAGTCGTGAACTCGAGCCGGGTTGTGGCTCCTGCCATTGCGGCGATCGTGCACATGGGGTCCGGCCAGTGGGTTTCTTTCTCCCACATCGGCGAACCATCTTCTTCTTTTGAATAGGTATATCGACTCGCCAAATTCTTCGGATTGAAGAGATGGTCCGAGACGTACATGCCGCCGTAGCCAAGTTCATCGGAAACCTTTGCAAGGTCAATGATTTGGGTGGCGTCGAGAAACGACGTTGCCTGGTGGAACCGCATACTCCCCCTCAAAGCACTTCTCCGGTGGGCTAATTCTCCCTGCCGGTCTGGCGTGTCGCCACCATAGTTCGACTGGGACTGCCTAAATGGAACCTGTTACAGTTTTGCGCGAGTCGCTACCCGATGTGGAGGGAACCGTATGCACCTCGAGGAAACCCCAGGCCAGCTGCAACTTCGAAGCGAGCTTCGGAAGTACTACGCCGACTTGCTTTCCCCAGAAGTTCGCCAAGCACTCGCCAACGAAGGTGACGGTGCCGAGGTCTGGCGAGAGACCGTTCGGACCATGGGCAAAGACGGTTGGCTCGGAATTGGCTGGCCGACCGAGTTCGGCGGCCAAGGTCGCCCAGCGACAGATCAGTTCATCTTCTTTGATGAGACCCGTCGAGCGGGTGCTCCATTCCCGTTCGTGACCGTCAACACGGTGGGCCCAACCATGATGAACTTTGCTTCGCAAGAGATGAAGGACCGATTCCTTCCGAAAATCTTGTCGGGGGAAGTCAATTTTGCCATTGGCTACTCCGAGCCGGGTGCGGGAACGGACCTTGCTTCACTGCAGACTCGAGCGGTGCGAGACGGCGATACCTACGTCATCAATGGACAGAAGCTTTGGACCTCCGGAGCAGATCAGGCTGACTACATCTGGTTGGCATGTCGAACCGATGCGGATGCACCCAAGCACAAGGGCATCTCAATCATCTGCGTGCCAACCACGTCGCTTGGTTTTGAATGGAACTTGATCACGACCGTTGGTGGCAACACGACGACGGCAACCTTCTACGACAATGTGGTGGTTCCGGCCGAGAATCTTGTTGGTCTTGAAAATGAGGGCTGGAGAATGATCACCACCCAGCTCAACCACGAACGAGTTGGGCTCGCCGCATGGTCCGGACTTGGCCACCACCTCTTTAGTCAGGTCATGGACTTTGCCAAGACGACCAAGACCGACAGCGGAACGTATTTGATTGATGAACGATGGGTCCAAATGGATCTCGCTCGAGTCGATGCTGAACTCGAGGCGATGTGGTTACTCAACTGGAGAATGGCGGTCAACGTTGCCAATGATCAGGTGACGGCAGCAGAGTCGTCAGCCATGAAGGTGTACGGAACCGAACGGATCATTGAGATCTACCGCCTGCTCCTTGGCATCACTGGCGCTGCTGGCTACCTTTCAGCTGGTTCACCGGGATCACTCCTCGGTGGCCGCCTAGAAGAGGCTGGTCGACAAGCGCAAATCAATACCTTCGGTGGCGGCGTCAATGAAGTCCAACGAGAAATCCTGGCGATGGCGGGACTTGGCATGAAGCGCGGAGCGCGCTGATGCCGACAGAGTTTCCCGACCATTCCGACGCGCTCGCCAAACTTGTTGGCGAGCCATCAGGTCCGGTTGAACTATCTCCCGAGGCAGTGAATTCAGCCATGATTCGCCATTGGGTCGAAGCAATGGGTGACCGAAATCCCGTCTACTTGGATCGTGAAGCAGCAAGAGCAGCTGGCTATCGAGATGTGATTGCACCGCAAACAATGCTGCAAGCGTGGATTATGAAGGGTCTTCGCCACACGCTCGATTTGGAGGCCGCCCGGGCCGCTGGAACGGTTGCATCCAATGATGCCAACTCGACGATGATGGCGCTGTTTGATGACGAGGGTCGGACATCCGTCGTTGCGACCAATTGCGACCAGTCCTACGTTCGGCCTCTGTATCTCGGTGATCGCCTGCTTGTCCGATCGTCAATCGAAGCGATTTCTGATCCGAAGCAGACAGGTCTTGGTCATGGCCGATTCGCAACCTCGCTCATGGAGTTCTTCGCCGTTTCAAATGAGGTCGCCGAACGTGGTGTGTCGGCAGAGGAGCTCGTTTCGCAGGCTGAACTCGTTGGCACCATGCGATTCAGAATTCTCAAGTTCCGCCCAGGAACTGGGGCCACCGCAGTAGTGGCAAAGCCCCCACGCCCTCGTCCGGCAATCACCGAGGACAATGCGTTCTACTTCGAAGGCCTCCGTGCAGGAGAACTGAGAATCCAGCACTGCACCGATTGCGGAACCCTTCGTCATCCTCCGCTTCCTGGGTGCGGATCCTGCACCAGCCTCAACTGGGATTACGTCCTTTCCGCAGGCAAGGGCGAGATCTATTCAATGGTGGTCAACCACTACCCCCAAGTTCCGGCATTTGATTACCCGCTACCTATTGGACTCATCCAGCTGGATGAAGGCACACGGATCGTTGCCAACCTCGAGGGCGATCCAGAGTCATGGGCCATTGGTCAACGAGTAACCGCAGAGATCAGGGCGCTCGATGACGAGCTTTCGCTCCCGTTCTTCCACCACGACGATATGCAGGAGGACTAGTGGATTTCACCTTTAATGAGGCTCAGCAAGCCGTTGCTGAGGCAGCTGCATCGGTTTTCAACGGACTGGTCACGCCGGACCGTGTTGCCGAAGTAGAGGCAACAGAGGACCGGTTTGATCAACAACTGTGGATGCAATTGGCCGAAGCTGGCCTCCTTTCGCTCTCTCTGCCAGAACACCTCGGTGGTGACGGTCTCGGACTTCTTGAGACGTGTCTCCTCCTTGAGGCACAGGGCCGAGTGGTGGCACCGATTCCACTGCACGCCACGCTCGTTCTTGGAGCGTGGCCCATCGTGAACTTCGGAACTGAAGAACAACAACTTCGGTACCTTGCTGGCGTTGGCGATGGATCCACTCCAGCGACAGCAGCGCTAACCGAGGTGGCGCTGTCTACGACTGGTCGCCCAAGGATTCTTGCGACCGAGTTTGCGTCCGGGTACAAGCTCACTGGAACGGCTGCGGCGGTTCCTCATGCCCACCTTGCCGGCTTCATGCTCATTCCGGCAGTCACCACTTCAGGCGACACCATTGTCGCCATTGTCGATTCGAAACTCGAAGGAGTCACGCTTGAGCGGGCAGTGACGACCAATCGTGAAGTGCACCCCAATGTGGCGTTGAACGACGTGGTGATCGGTGAAGACGAGATCCTCGCTGGTCCCGATCGAGGAACTGCAGTCGTTCAGGCAATGCTCGAAGCGGCGATGACTGGACTTGCGGTGATCTCCGTTGGAGCGGGCGAGGCGGCAATTGCCCAGACGGCGACGTATCTCAATGAGCGTGAGCAATTTGGGCGCCCATTGTCGACGTTCCAGGGAACGATGCTTCGCCTTGCTGATGCCGCAATTGACCTCGAGGCGATTCGAGTGACGGCCTGGAATGCCGCGTGGTTGCTCGACGCAGGACACGATGCCGCAGAGGCGGTTCGAGTGGCGAAGTGGCAGGCGTCTGAACGAGGACAACGCGTCGTGCACGCCACCCAGCACCTCCATGGGGGAATGGGCGCCGACATCAGTTACCCCATGCACCGTTATTTCCTCTGGTGCAAGCAGATTGAACTCATGCTCGGTGGTCCAAGCATTCAGCTCGCCGCACTTGGAGCGCTCCTTGCCGCTCGCCCTGTTGGAGCAGGAGGGCGCTGAGATGGCCGTTACTGCGTCGACCATTGAGGTTGGACTCGAATTGCCGGAACTTTCCATTCCGATCACGAGAACGTTGATTGTTTCGACCGCGATCGCGAGCAGGGATTATCAAGATGTTCATCATGATCATGTCCTTGCCCAACAGCGAGGGAGCAAGGACATCTTCATGAATATCCTGACCACCAATGGTCTGGTCGGCCGGTACGTCACCGACTGGTCTGGTCCGACTGGCCACCTTCAAGAGGTCAATATTCGTCTCGGAGCTCCGAATTACGTAGGCGACACCATGGTGCTGACCGGACAAGTCGCCTCGGTGGAGGAAGCCGACGCAACGAGTGGACGCGCAACGGTGACCGTGTCGATCCGTGGCGCAAATGGGCTTGGTGACCACGTGACGGGAACGGTGCGCCTCACGGTGTCGATGGGAGCCAACTCATGACGAGCCATGCCTTTGCTGGAAAGGTCGCAATTGCCGGAATTGGTGCCACGGAGTTCTCAAAGAAGTCGGGGCGCTCTGAACTCCGGCTCGCTGTCGAAGCGGTAAAAGCTGCGCTCGATGATGCCGGGATTCATCCTTCAGAAGTTCAAGGGACGGTGACCTACGGCACCGATACCAACCCTGATGTCGATATTGCTCGGAGCCTTGGTTTTGATGACCTCACCTTCTTCTCGAGGATCTACTTCGGTGGAGGAGCAGCCTGCGGGACCATTCAGCAGGCAGCCCTTGCCGTCAACTCTGGTGTTGCCGATGTCGTTGTTTGCTATCGAGCATTTAACGAACGTTCTGGCAACCGCTTCGGTGCTGGAGTCCAGGGTCGTGCCCCCATTGCGAATGCAGAGAATGCTCACCTGGCTTCCTACATACCAGTCGGCCTCTTGACGCCTGCGCAGTGGGTTGCGATGGCTGCGGCGAGGTATCTCTACTCGACTGGTGCGACGTCTGAAGACTTTGGTCGCGTGGCCGTTGCTGACAGGAAGCACGCGGCGACGAATCCAAAGGCTTGGTTCTACCAGCAGCCGATCACCTTGGAGGAGCACCAAGCGTCGAGATGGATTGTGGAACCACTGCATCTGCTCGACTGCTGCCAGGAGACCGACGGGGGCCAAGCAATCGTCGTGACCTCTGTTGAGCGAGCACGTGACCTTCGCCAAGACGTGGTCATTGTTGACGCTGCAGTCCAAGGTTCAGCCAAGGGCCAGGACATGATGACGAGTTACTACCGTGATGACCTCTGTGGTCTCCCGGAAATGGGCGTGGTCGCTCGGCAACTCTGGGAGACGTCGGGCCTCAAGCCCTCAGATATCGATGCGGCAATTCTCTATGACCACTTCACCCCTTACGTCCTGTACCAGCTCGAAGAGCTCGGATTCTGCGGGAAGGGTGAGGCAAAGGACTTCATCAAAGACGGTCGGATCGAACTCGGTGGAGAGCTCCCGATCAATACCCACGGTGGGCAACTCGGTGAGGCCTACCTGCATGGGATGAATGGCATTGCCGAAGGAGTTCGCCTCCTTCGCGGTCAGTCCTACAACCAAGTTGAAGGTGCAGAGAAGGTGCTCGTCACCGCCGGCACCGGTGTCCCGACCTCAGGACTCATCCTCGGCAAGGACGTCTAAGTCGCCTTCCTTCTTGTTGGCAGCGTCAACGTGGAAACGTGCCCTGTCGAGAGCTGAAAGGAAGGACCCATCCTTGAGGGTGCCAGCCATGAAACCTTCGCTGAAGCGATCACCTAAACCAACCATCGTGAGCCAGCGAGCGCATTCGGCGAGCGAGTAAGTGGGAACACTGAGCTGTTGGTCTTGGTAGCTTCCGTGTAGCGGTTGCCACTTGATATTCGGGAGCATGAGTCCGACTTCGGTAAGCGACCGGAAGGTGGTTTCGAACGCTTCGTCATAGACGACCCAGGGCTGTTGCTGCATGCCACTCCGCTTGGGTTTCAGTCCTTTCCAAGTGAATGGGGTCGGGTCCATGCGCCACGCCTCAATGGAACTCCACAACTTTCCCCATGCAGGGTCGTTGAACGGGAGGAGTTGCGCGAGCACTTCTTCGTCGGTTGCCATGGTGGAAGTCTGCAGGAGGGTCGTCACAAAGGAACGACATGAACGCCGAACTACTGGCTGGAGTCGACAGACTTGGCTCGAACATGGCGAGAAGTCCGTAACAAAAGTGATCGGGAGCGTTCGTCCAGTAGTCATGGACTCGTGACGTTCCTGAAATATTGGACCCGTACCGTTGGTGCATGGACAACTTGCGAAGTGCACTACTCAATTCATTCCGGCGATCAACGTCTCCAAAATGGGTGGATGACAGCTGCAGCAATGTGCTGGCCATTCGACGTCGAGAAGCGCTCCAACTCGGTGCTGCGGGCCGGCTCAACTGAAGCCGGCTGCTTTGCGCCCTAGGTTGCATCGAAGTGTCGAGCGAAGAGACTCTTTCAAAAGCCCAATCCGCCTGAAGTCAGTTCCACGAAAGTGGTGTCGAGCATCGCGGCGACAGCCATAAGGAATGTGGCATGCGGCTAGCCAATCCTCTGGGCTGGTTGGTAGCGGGTGTGGCTAGGTGATCAAAGTCGATCGCCAACAGCGGTGTTGAGCTCGTCTCGATGGCTGCTCTCGAAGGGGACGTAACTGTCAGTTCTCGACGGAGCGAAGAACACAGGATCACTCGTGTTCCATGCTTCTGCTCGAAGTGACTGCTTTAAGACTTTGGTGGTTGCAGTGATGGGAAGTGCCGCGCAGATTCGAATGTAGGTTGGCGCCCACTTGGTTCCGAGGTCCGCTTGCGCGTTGAGGAATGCTCGGAACGCAGCGCCATCAAACACGGCACCTGGTCGTAGTTCGAGCGCAGCCATAACGGCATCGCCAATCACTCGATCCGGAACGGCGAACACGGCACCAACGACGACGTCTGGATGCCGAGTAAGGATTGCTTCGACTGGCGCGGAAGCAAAGTTTTCTCCGTCGACCCGAAGCCAGTCAAAGTCTCGACCAGCAAAGTAGAAGAATCCCGCTTCATCTCGGTAGGCAAGGTCGCCGGTATGGAAGCGACCGCCCTGCATCCGAGCAGCATCGGCTTCAGGGTTCTTGTAGTAGCCCTCAAATGAAGAGTTCGGTGGCGAGACGAGTGCACCAGTCGCCTCCTCTCCATTGAGGAGCTTGCCGTCAGCATCAAAGACTGCCCGTGGGCACTCCTTGCCGTCTTCGTCAAGTACCGAAGTCCCTTCGGGCGCTACTCCCAGTGCACCAGAAGGCGTGTCGGGCGTTCTCGTGACGGAGAGCCCGCCTTCAGTTGAGCCATAGCCGTCAACAATTGGGCAGCCAAAGCGTTCAACAAAACGCAGACGGTCGTCGGCGCTCGCTTCATTGCCGAAGCCAAGCTTGAGTTGGTGTCGCCTGTCGTCTTCGCTCGGCGGCGACGCAAGGATAAAGGCCAAGGGCTTCCCGACATAGTTGAAGAACGTCGCGCTGCTTGCGATGACATCAGGAAGGAAATTCGAGGCCGAGAAGCGACCTTGGGACGGAAGAGCAAGTGCACCCTTCACTCCTCGACAAGGGGAGTAACACGCCATCAGTGCATTGGAGTGAAACAGCGGCATTGAGCAGTAGAAGACATCGTCTTGCCCGAGCCCAAACATCTGCCCCATGATGCCGCCGATCATCGCAAGACGGCCTTGACTGCATTTGACGGCTTTTGGTGCACCCGAGGTGCCGGAAGTGAAGATGAGACCTGCAAGCGTTGCAGGAGTCACCGAAGAATCAGCGACGTCGTGAGGAGAGGTGCCGTCAAAGGCTGCGAAGGTTGCTTGACCAGCCTCGCTGTCGACGATGATGACACGAGGATTGGTGCGAGACACGGTGCCGATCGCATGACCGAGACTCAGTCCATCAACGAGTGGGAACAGAGCCTCATTCGTGAGCAGTAGCTGGCAATCGGTATGTGAGAGGTCTCGAGCAAGATCTGCACCCCGATGGGTCGAATTTCCACCCACGATTGCAGCGCCGACGAGTGCCGCTGCGTCGAGTGCGTAGACGTACTCGTCACTGACGTCGAGCAAGGTTGCGACGTGAAATGGCCCATCGAGGCGTTGCGAGAGCATCCATGCCGCACGTGCCGCTGCGCGAGCGACGACTTCGGCATGGGTTACCTCGCCACGTGGACCAATGAGTCCGACGCGAGTGTCCCCACTAAGGCTCAGTACCCGTTCCTGCATGGTCGGAAATTCCGACATTTCACCACCCCCGTTGCTCGGTTGAATCTACTCCGATGGGCAACCGAGCAACCTCCAGAAGCGGTGCTCAGTGAGGCAGCCAGCCAAGGCCAACACCAAAGCCGCCCGCGACGGCCGCTTCGAGAAGCATGAAGACGGGAGTCTTACGAGCAACCAGTATCCAGCCAGTGGCGATGCCAACAATGAACCATTGCCAAACTTCCGTGATTCCTTCTGCGAACAAGATGCTGCTTCCCATGATTGCGCCAATGGCTGCTGGGCCGGCTCCACGCAGAAAACTCAGAGCAGTTGGGTTCGTTCGAATGACGGTGAACGTCCTTCCACCAATGAGGACGAAGAGAAAAGACGGAGCGAAGGCAACCCCTGATGCGAGAAGGGCACCACCAACACCATGTGCGCCATAGCCAACGACCGCAATGGTCTGGACGACGGGGCCAGGGGTGAGTTGACCGAGCGCAACGGCATCTAAGAATTGCGACGAGGTCAACCAGCCATGGTGGAGCGCGTCGGCTCTCATCAGCGGGACGATGACGAACCCTCCACCGAAGGAGAACAGACCGACCTTTAGTCCAGTGAGGACGAGCGCGGGCAGCCCCGCAACAACGCCGAGCAGTCCAATACTCGTGAAGGGACTCAGAAGACCTTTGGGTCGATTTTGGAGAAGCAGCTCGATCATTCCGCATCCAAGCAAAACGAGAACCAGCCAAGAGCCGAGCGTGACGGTTGCGAGAACTCCAGTAGCGAGATAGCCAAAGAGGCGCCAACCCCCTCCACTTCGCCTGCGCTGCTGCAGCATTGGTTCGAGGAGTGAACGTCCCGTCCCAAGAGCAAGTGCAGGAACAACAGCACCTGCTCCTCCGGCTGCACCAAGGAGCCAAAGAGGAGGAGCGGAAGAAAGGAGGACTGCGGCGAAAGCGATGATGAGCACGAGACCAGGAAGGATGAAGGCAAGTCCTCCTATGACGGCACCAAGTGGTCCGCCAACGACCCAGGCACAGTAGATCGCGGTCTGCGTGGAAGCCGGGCCGGGGAGAATGCTCGTTGCTGCAACCGCATGGGAGAACTCGTCCTCCGTCAGCCACTCGTGATCAAGAACGCAGAGTTGCCTCAAGAGCTGGAGATGGGCCGGTGGACCTCCAAAACCAATGCAGCCAAGACGCAACCAGTGGCGAGCGACCGCACTCGCCGAGAGAGTGCTTCGGCTTTGCACCTACTTGCCCTGGCCGTTCCCTGCTCGGTTGCAAGCCGTTGGATCCCAAGGAGCAAGCGGCTGGGCCGTGGCGGAGGGGGCGGAGAGCCGATTGTCCTTTGCAACGGCCGCCGGGTCAGGCACCGTCGTTGCGGTGACGACTTGGTGGAGGGTTGTTGTCGTGCGGTGGCGCTTGATGACCTTCACGACTGGGGCGATGGTGAGGTCCGCACCTGTTTGGACGGTCACGGTCGCGCCGGGGTCGACTTCGCTCGGGTTGTAGCCAAGAACTACCGGTCCAGCCAGTTGGGCCATCACGCGTTCAGCGGCATCGAGCGATGCACTCGACCAGTTCCCGGACTTCGGGGGTGGCGGGCCGCCGTAGTAGATGACGGTCTCAGGGAGAAGACCAGTTGGCGTCCGATTGGACGTACTCGTGACCGCGAACCCTCGAGCCCGCAGCGCGCGAGCGATCGTTCCAGCCTGCCCGGGAGTCCCCGAGCCGTTGGCGATCGAGACGTTGACTTGAGCGGGGAGTGGCAAGGTTGCCCCCGTCCACGTGGACTGACGTGCATTGATGCCGAGGACTTGGTCAATGGTCGTTGATCCACCTGGCTGAATCGGGAGGACAACGTCGCCGTAGTTCCCACCTTTGTAGTGGTAGCCGCCGGTGAGATCGACAATGACTGGATAGGTCAACTGTGGAGCGGCTCCAATAGAGACGCCTGCAAAGGCGGTTGCGAGTCCGATCATGTGATTTTCAGAAAATCCCTGATCGACCGTGAGGTTGGGGACGACTGCCTGAGCAAGGCTCAAGTCGGTCGCAGGGTCAGAAATTCCCTTCGCGGCGACCGTCGCACCCATCACCCGAAGAAATTCGTGCGTTCGGCGGATCCTGGCGAGGTCAGATTGATTCTCTTGGGGCCACGTCGAGTGCAAACTGCTGCCTCCAACAGGTTGAATCTGGAGGTGGCGGGACCGGACTACCTGCAGTGCATGAAAGCCGTCCAAGTGGAAGCAGCCAATGTGGTGGATGTTGAGACCCGACTCTTGGTCGAAGATCGGGCGCGGAAACCACATGTTGATGCCACCGAGTGCGTCGACGACCTTGGCGAAGGTCTCAAAATTCAGCTCAACGAAGTGGTTGATTGGTATGCCGAAGTCTTCTTCGATTGCACGGACAAGTTGGCTCGGTCCTTGATAGAGCGCCGCGTCGATCTTGTTTGCGCCCTCTTGTCGAGCATTGGGAATAAAGACATCTCTCGGGAGTGAGAGGAGTGACACTTTGCCTGTTGCCGGTACGAGGTGAACAATCATGGTGATATCGGAATTCACTCCGTTCACCCCTTGCGAACACAGGCCGTACTCGGCATGCTGCACCTTCAACGCACAGCGGTCGGTTGAACCAACGAGCAGGATGTTCTCGGCAGATCCTGTTGCCTGGAGGCCATTGACCTGTGTGTGGTTGACCAAGAAGCCGAGGTAGAAGTAATACCCAACGCCAACAATCAGGAGCACGAGTACGAGGGCAGCGGAGACGACACCAATACGACGTGCCAGGTATCTCCTTGAAGAGACTGGAGCACGAAGCGACTGTGGAGGCCGACCGCTCGATGTTGACGATCCGCCAGTCAGGCGACGTTGATTCCTTGCGGCGCCGCTTGGAGCCGTTGGTCGAGCACTCGCCGAACTTGCAACAAGTGGACGTTTCGCAGACTTTGCTTTGCCGTGGGCCGGTGGCTTTCCACCAGGTCGTCCTCCGACGGGACGGTAGGGATCTCCCCCTCGACGTGGGGGAGGGAGATCATCATTCGGCACCCAGACAGGCTACCGACTCTTAGTTCTCCAAAGGGGCCGCACTCAGGATTTCATCAACTGTTGCCAAGGTGGTGATGAGCGAGAGTGTTTCTTTGATGACGTGATCGGCGTAGTTGGCCGGCAGTCCAGCCACGGCATCAGTTGCGAGGACTACTTGGTACCCAAGGTTTGCCGCCTCGATACAGAGACCGAGCACGCCAAGATTGACGGAAACTCCCGTGACGACGAGGACGCTGACGCCAAGATTCCGAAGGAGTTGGTCGAGGCCCGTCCCGAGGAAAGGAGAGACTCCGGACGTTCTTGCGACGGCGAGATCCTCGGGGTGACCTTGAAGCTCAGGAATGAGTTCAACCGACGCGGTTCCGCTCACGAGGTGTCCTGGAATCCTGCTCATCGCGGTGTGGAGTGGGGTGTTCATCACCGAACCTGACCAATCAGGCCTGAACTCGGCGAGACAGTGCACGACTGGCCAATTTCGAACTCTGGCGCCGTCACAAACTCTGGCGGCCGCCTGGCCGGCACCGCGGGTCTCGACCGCTGCTCGGAGCTCGGGGAACGTTGCGAGGTCGCCAATGACGCCACGCTGGAGTTCCATGGTCAGCACGGCGACCGGAGCGCTCTTTCCTCGCCGCAGTTCCGAGCCGGAGAAGAGCTTCGAGAGGTCAATCGGCATGGGTTACGGCGTCGGCGTGGCCGTTGCCACGATGTCTGCTGCCCACCGGTAGTCAGGCTTGCCAGCAGGTGAACGCTCGAGGCCCTGAACGGTGAAGAGTATGCGGGGCACCTTGTACCCAGCAACGTGCTTGCGGCAGTGTTCCTGAATGGAAGCGAGATCAATCGGGACGCCATTGGGCCGTGGAGCAATAATCGCTGCAACAGTCTGGCCCCAACGTTCGTCTGGAGCACCGACGACGATGGCGTCAGCCACGCCGGGATGCGATCGAACCACTGCTTCGACTTCTTCGGGGAAGATCTTCTCTCCGCCTGAGTTGATGACGACCGATCCTCGACCAAGGAGGGTCACACTGCCATCGGCTTCGACGGTGGCAAAGTCACCCGGCATGACGTAGCGAACACCATCAACCTCGAAGAAGGTCTCACGGGTCTTCTCCTCGGCCTTGTAATACCGCAAGGGGATGTCGCCACTTCTTGCGATCTTTCCAATGACCCCAGAGCCAGGCTGCACCTGCTTGAAGTCTTCGTCAAAGACGACCGTGTCACCGAGACGCGTCACGGTTGGGCCGGACTTCATTGCCGTGTTGCCCTTGGTCATCATAGTGAGGCCGTTGTTGCCACTTTCGGAAGAGCCAATGGCATCAGAGATCATGATGTTCGGGAGCACATCGAAGAAGTGATCTTTGACTGGTGCAGAGAACAACGCAGCCGAAGAGACCACCGCGAACAGGCTCGACGTGTCGTATGCGGAGGGGTCTTCAGCCAAGTGTTCAATCAGCGGTTTCCCCATGGCATCGCCGGTGATCATGACGGAGGTGACGTGCTCTTCTTCAACCAGTTTCCAAACGTCGGATGGATCGAACTTGGCCATGAGGACAATCTTCGATCCAACAAAACTCTGGCCCATGACGCACCACTGCGTCGCTCCGTGCATGAGCGGAGCGACCGGCAGGTGCGTCAGGACAAAGCCGCTGTTGCCCTTTTCAATGAGTTCATCGGGAGACGACATTCTCGTCTTCGTGACCGAATCCCAGCCGCCACCGAGCGCGTAGAAGACATCTCGGTGCTGCCAAACAACACCCTTTGGCATCCCGGTCGTGCCGCCGGTGTAGAGCATGTAAATGTCGTCACCTGAACGAGGTGCGAAGTCACGATTTGGCGCTCCAGTCGCCAAGAAGTCCTCGTAGTGCAGTGTGTCTGGCGTTGGATCGTCCGTCGTGGCGTCATCTTCAATGACGACAACACGCTCAAGAGTTGGAAGCTCTGGAGCAAGCGCGGCGACTCGGTCGGCAAAGGTTCGTTCGACGAAGAGCACCTTGAGGTCGGAATTGGTAAAGAGGTACCGGAGTTCATCTTCGACGTAGCGATAGTTGATATTGATCCACACGGCACGGATCTTGAAGGTCGCCCAGAGAATTTCAATCCACTCGACCGAGTTGTAGCTGTAGATGCCGACATGATCACCTGGGCCGACGCCAATTGATTGCAGCGCATGCGCCAATGAGTTAGCTCGAGCTTCCATTTCCGCGTACGTACGCCGCTTTCCGCCGGCCACCAAATACTCCCGGTCAGGGAAGTGGTCGACAGCATTCTCGAAGAGGGTCGCCAAGTTGAAGTCCATGGCCGAACATTAGAACAGTGGGACAGGAGCCATCTGATTACGGTCAGTTTGCGACCACCGTGTGCAAGTTTTTGGGGCTAAGCGTTCAATAACTCTTGCGGCTCCGGAACATGCCGCTCAGTTTGAGTTTGCTTGTTAGATCACGTTGAGATGACTGCGCAATGCTGCTCGCCACTTAGTTGGAGAAAACCTCGGCCGCTTCTCGCTTGTGGCGGCCGTAGTCCATCTTGCCTGAGGGGCTTCGCCCAATCGTGTCGACGAGTCGGAGTTGGCGCGGCGCTTTGTAGTGGGCGAGTCTTGTCTTCACAAACTCGATCAGCTCAGGTTCCGAGCAGGTTCCTTGTTGGTGAAGTTCAACCGCCGCAACCACACGCTCTCCATACTGTTCGTCAGGTATCCCGACGACGCAGGCATCAGCGACCAAAGGATGGGTCTTGAGTGCTTCTTCAACCTCTTCAGGAAAGACCTTCTCGCCTGCAGTGTTGATGCACTGTGATCCACGTCCGAGCAACTGGATTGAGCCATCCTCACGGACTTTGGCGAAGTCACCAGGGATCGAGTAGCGCACCCCATCAATGGTCTTGAACGTCGCAGCTGATTTGGCTTCGTCCTTGTAATAACCGAGAGGGTTTCGACCACCGACACCAATTAC
The DNA here is from genome assembly GCA_903918025.1 of uncultured Actinomycetes bacterium. Classification (GTDB taxonomy): domain Bacteria; phylum Actinomycetota; class Acidimicrobiia; order Acidimicrobiales; family RAAP-2; genus CAIQEU01. Next base: position 5,410 of record CAIXCS010000203.1, on the reverse strand, counting down.
CCCGATTTCGTCGCTCCCGGGTTCGACTCGCCGACCGTCTTCGGTCAGCACGATGACGGTTGGTCCGAGCGAGAAGGCTGCGGTTGCCTTCGTGTCCTTCGCCGTCGACACAGAACTCCCCATTCCAAGCGCCTCAGATGAACTGAACGCATCAATCAGCATCATGGTGGGGTGGAGTGCGAGTAGCCCTTGTTTGATCTCTTCAGACCACATCGCGCCCGAGGACATCATGGCGAACAAACTCGAGAGGTCATAGCGACTGGGATCTGACTCAAGGACTCGGAGCAGTGGGCGACCAAAGGGGTCTCCCACAATGACGGCCACATTCACGTTGTCGCTCTCGATGGTGGCTGCGAGTTCGTCAGCCGAGAAGTGTCGTGAAGGCAGGAGCGAGACGGTCCCTCCCTCAGACAAGCACTCGAGCGCAGTGAAGAGGCCGGTGCCATGCATGAGCGGGCAGGCGGGAAGGAGGGTTACCCCGTGGCCATTTGCCTCGAGTTCGGCTCTGACTCCATCGAGACCACCCTCTTGGTCGTATTTACGAAAACCTGCTGGATTGAGACGAGAGAAGAGATCGTCCTGGCGCCACATGACGCCCTTCGGCATCCCGGTCGTCCCGCCGGTGTAGAGCATCAACAAGTCATCGGGCGACCTTCCCCAGGGTGCGACGCCTGAACCCTTCGACTGGACAGCCTCGCCCCATGGGGTTGCCCATTCAGGACAAGGGCTGGTGTTGTCGTCGACGAAGAGAAATGAGTGCACCTTTGGTGTTCGAGCGCGAACTGCTTCGACCTGGCTCGTAAAGGTCCCATGGAATACGACGACCGTTGCGTCGGCGTTCTCCCAGAGATAGGCGAGTTCGTCGTTGCCATAGCGGTAGTTGGTGTTGACCGGGACACAGCCGATTCGAAATGCAGCCGCCACACTCATGAGGTACTCAGGGGAGTTGTAGAGGTAGACCGCGACCTTGTCTTGGTGTTGAACGCCAGCCTCGAGCATCCACGAACCGAGTCCGCGCGTCGTGGAATCGAAGTCGCTCCAGCTCGTTGACCGCTCACCCTGTTTCACCGCGGTTCGATCCGGTTGGATCTCTGCCACGAGGTCAAAAATGTCGGCGTAGTTCCAACTTGTCACGGTTCCCCCTGAAGCCCTGTGTGTCTCTGCGTAGGCTAGGCGAGTGGACTTACAACTGCCTGATGCTTCGCACCCAGTGCGCCAAAAATTCCGAGTATTTCTTGCAGAGCATCCGAGTCCATCGGGTCGTGATCTCGCCGAAGCCGGCTACGTCGTCCCACATTGGCCTGCTCCTTGGGGGCTTGATGCCGATCCACTCAGTCAACTCCTCATCGACGACGAGTTGAAACTCGCTGGTATCAAACGACCCATCAATCCCATTGGCATTGGCTGGGCAGGTCCAACGCTTCTCGCCGGTGGGAGCACCGAGCAGCAAGACCGCTATCTCCCACGTCTCTTGTCTGGCGAAGACTTTTGGTGCCAGCTCTTCAGTGAACCGGACGCGGGGTCTGACCTCTCGGCCATTCGGACGACGGCGCATCGAGATGGCGAAGAATTTGTCATTTCCGGTTCAAAGATCTGGACGAGCTACGGACATATCGCTCGCTACGGGATCCTGCTCGCGAGAACAAATTCCGAGGTCGAGCGTCATCACGGAATTTCCTACTTCGTTTGCCCGATGGATCTTCCGGGGATCACGATTCGACCGCTGGTCGATATGACTGGTGACCATGCGTTCAATGAAGTCTTCTTCGACGAGGTTCGAATTCCAGCGGAGTGCCTTGTGGGTGAACTCAATGAGGGTTGGACCCTTGCCAAAGTCACGCTGATGAACGAGCGGGTTTCGCTCTCGGGTGAAGGAGCGCTCTGGGGGCGTGGGCCGACGGTTGACGACCTCCTCGAACTCGTCCGCAGTGATCCTCGACCGTTGGCACCGAGCCTTCGTCGACGGCTGGTCGACGTCGTCATTGAGGCAGAGGTTCTCGCGCTGCTTCGACAACGACTGGTGAGTTCAGTTCTCGCTGGTCGCACACTCGGGCCCGAAGCGTCAGTTCGCAAAGCGCTCGCCGATGAGCACGGCCAGCACGTCATGCTGCTGGCGACTGATCTCGCAGGACTCGCTGGTCAATTGCAGGGTTTCGGCCCTCATGGAACGAAGGAATCAGATGCGCTTGGCTGGTCGCACGGGTTCCTCTACTCTCAGGCGCTCACCATTGGGGGCGGCACCAAAGCCGTCCAACGCAACATCATTGGCGAGAGAATTCTCGGATTACCGAGAGATCTGGAAGGTTGATGGACGCACACTTTGGCGAGTTGTCGCCGCCACCGCCACCACCGAGTGGTAAGGGAGTACGCGTGAGCAAACGCCGCCGTTCGCTTGGATTTGCCGCACTGTTCTTTGGTACTGGTGGCGTCCTCTTAGCCATCCTGCCCATCGTGTCCGCTTGGCTCGGATCGGCGAGTGCCGGAGGTTCGATGTGGGATGAGAGTGGGAGCGGAGCCGTTCTCTGGATGCTGCTCTTCACCATTCCACTCGGCGGAGCGAGCATGTTCGGTGGTTTCGTGTGCTGGTTGAGATGGAGGACTCTTCCGACCAACTCACCGGCATTGGCAGATCGGGAGCAAGGCTTCCGAAGGTAGTCAGCGGGTCGGAAGTGGACCTGCGTTGCCGAATCCTTGGCGAATCCCCTTGCCTGCGCGGGCAACCAACTGGTCAGGGTCGAATCGCATCCAGTACGCGTTCCGTGCGTGGTCTCGGCTGCGATTCTCAAAGACCATGGCCAAGGTCTCTGGATCATTCGATTCGTCTTCATGGACGAACACCTCAAGAATCGGTGTCGAGGTCATCAACTGCGCCTGCATAATGCCTTGGCTCGCCTCATGGGCGCAGACCTTGTCCACATCGGCACTTCCTGGCATGCCAAGGGCGACGACGATCGTGCAGTGTTGTTGCTCAATCAGGTTCTTCGCCGCAACGGCCAAGTCTTTGAATCCTGGGACGGTTTGACGGATCACCGTAAAGGTTTCCCCATAGCCAGGGCATGACTCGAGCTCGTCGAGCGCGGCTCCGCCCATGTCGTAGCGAGCAAACATCGTGTCAACGACGCCGAAGGTTTCCATGATCGCTCCTCTGCTTGGGCCTTCCACCCTAGAGGCGGAAGGCCAGCGTTCATGTCCTAGCTGAGGGGCTTCAACGCGTTGACCGGAAGGCCAGGGACCGAGAGATTCGCGTCGATCGGGAAGTTGAACTCTTGGTACTTCGGCTTTGCCTCCGCACGCATGCGTGTGGTCGAGTGGATTGGGTCCTTGTCGAACTCCGGGATGACCTTCGTCCCAAAGACTTCAAGCATCTCAAGGACTTCGTCGTACTTCACGCCGTCAGAAGGGAGTCCGAACACGAGCTGGGTGCAACCAACGGTCTGGTACTTCTCGACTTGCTCGCAGACGTCTTCTGGGTTGCCACAGAGAATCCAACCCGCCTCAATGAGACCATCAAGTGCGGACTCGTCCATTCCTTCTGGATTGATTGGAGGAGTCGGCCACACTGGCGCGTACTCGGGCTTCGGCATGGTGTCGTGGTAGAGGCAGACGAGCGAATACAGATAGCCGCGGTAGGCACGAAGGGCAATTGCTCGAGCTTGGTCCCGATCGGCCATGCAGATCACGGCGTTGGTCATCATGACGTTCTTGTTCTTGTACTGGCCAACTGGGTCGGTGCAGTTCTCAAATCCCTCGTAGTAGCTGTCGATACGACCCTTCAGAGCGAAGACCGGTTCGAAGTTGAACGCAATGGCACCAATGCCCATCTCACCGGCCTGTGCGAAGGTCCCGGGATTGCCGCAGGCAACCCAGATTGGAGGGTGCCCTGGCCCATAGGGCTTCGGGAGAATGTTGTGTGGGTAGGGAACGGTGAAGGATTCACCGTGGTGCTGGTAGTCGCGCTGTTCCCACATGCGTGGAATCTCGCGAATGACCTCTGCCCACTCGGGCTTGGTTGAGTCCTTGTCCAAGATGTTGAACTGTGCCATTTCGTGGCTTCCAGCTCCTCGACCGGTGCCCCACTCAAAGCGGCGGTTGGTCAAGTGGTCCATCATCGCTGCACGCTCGGCATACCGAGTGGGGTGCTCTTTGCGAGGGGAGAGGGAGTTGATGCCGGTGCCAATGTGAATCTGGTCAGTCTTTGCTGCGACGTAGCCCATGAAGGGCTCTGGAGCGGACATGTGGGAGTACTCAGTGAGGGAGTGGTGCTCACCAAACCAGGCGTACTTCCAGTTATTGCGATCGGCCGTGATCGCGTATTGGAGTTCCTGCTCGAACATCAGGTGCTCCATGTTGGTGTCCCGTGATGCCGGGCCGGGTACATATCCGTTAAGAAATACGCCGAATTCCATGAAGTCCCCCTTCGAAGCGACCGCACTGGCCGTCGAGAGCAAAACTAGAACAAGTTCTAGTGAGCGTCAAGTAGCGACAGGTGTCGAGAAAACGTCACGAGCACCCTGCGCGACTGTCGTAGGTTGAAGAAGGAGCGCGAAGGAAACTTGCCGGTGATCGTGTCCGGAAGTGCCCTTCCACGACGAAGAGGAGCGCACATGGCCTGGGACTTCGAAACTGAACCAGAGTTCGAACTGCAGTTGGAGTGGATGAGGACCTTTGTCCGAGAAGAAGTCTTTCCACTCGAGACGCTCAACCTGAACTACGACCAGATTCTGGTTGCGATCAAGCCTCTCCAAGAGCAAGTCAAGGCTCGTGGACTTTGGGCAGCGCACCTTGACCATGACCTTGGTGGCCAAGGCTTTGGTCAATTGAAGCTTGGGCTCATGCATGAAATTCTGGGCCAAACTCCACTCGGCCCAGTGGTGTTCGGCAACAATGCACCCGACTCCGGTAACGCCGAAATCATTGCCATTGGCATGAAGATGTCAGGCCGTTCTGACCATTGGGAACCTTGGCTGACCCCGCTGCTTGAAGGTCGAATTCGAAGCGGATTCTCGATGACCGAACCCGCTACCGCCGGCTCAGATCCAACGTTGTTGCAAACGCGTGCGGTTCGCGATGGTGACGAGTGGGTCATTTCGGGCCACAAGTGGTACACGACCAATGGCTCCGTCGCCGACATCTTGATTGTGATGGCCGTAACGAATCCCGATGTTCACCCGTATCAGGGTTCCTCCATGATCATCGTCCCGGTCACGACTCCAGGCGTCACCATTGTTCGGGACGTTGCTTCGATGGATGATCCAGAAGTCTCCTATGGGAAGTTCGGGAACCACGCCGAGATCATCTACGACGAAGTCCGAGTTCCAGCGGCCAATCTGATTGGCAATGAGGGCGATGGATTCCTTCTTGCTCAAGCTCGTCTTGGACCCGGGCGCATCCACCACTGCATGCGCTGCAT
>CAIXCS010000202.1 GCA_903918025.1 uncultured Actinomycetes bacterium | reverse complement strand
CTCGCCTCGTCGTTCTCACCTTCTTGGCCCGCCGAACCCCATAGAGGCCTTGGCGTTTCATCAGTCGAGCCACCTGGTCTCGACCAACGTCATGGCCCGCTCGGCGCATGGCCTTCCACATCTTGCGAGTCCCATAGACCGAGAAGTTGGCGGCGTGGATCTCGCAGAGGGCTTGGCCCAAGATCTCGTCGCTCAAGCCACGTGCCGAGATTGGTCGTGTCTTTGCGGCGTAGTAGGTGCTTGGGGCCACCTGCAGTGCTTCGCAGATGGGCTCGATCCCGAACTCTGACTTGTGCTGGTCGATGTAGTCGACCATCACTTCTGTGGGCGGTCGAGCTCCGCCGCGAAGAAAGCCGAAGCGCTCTTCAGGATTGCATTGGCTCGCCGGAGCTCCTTGTTCTCTTGCTCAAGCTCGAAGATGCGCTGTTTGTCAGCTGTCGTGACACCGCCGACGAGGCCATCATCAATGTCGGCTTGGCGAACCCAGGCCTTCAGACTTTCAGGCCCGTATCCGAGCTGATGAGCGACTCGCTGCACGGTCCCGCGTGAGGTGCCGAGTTCATCTCGCAAGGTCCGCACGAGACGGACAGCTTGTGCCTTCTCCTCAGGTGAGTAGCGCCTCGACTGCGGACTTCTTCGTTGGTTGTTGTTTCCCATGGCTCCATCCTTGTTTCCAAAGTCTGGAGCCTCCAACTTTCCCAGTGCGATTCAACGTCGTCATACTGGTTGCCATTACTCCTACTCCTCGAAGAGCGATCTCCAGATTCAAACAATCACCGATTGCTCGACTAGGTCTGGCGTCGCTTACGTTGCATCCCGCAATGCCTTACTCACACGCTGGTTCGCTGAGGAAAAGAGTTCGAAATCTAAAACCTCGTCACTGGTGCATTCAACATCGTTTTGCTTTTGCAACCAGCAGATTCCGCACCCTGGGACTCTGTGTCGCTACCAATTATGAGGTTCGGGTGAATTTTGAGCCGAACAGGCGTCCCTGGATCGAATTCAGACCCTTCCAGTATCGATACGCAAATTCTTGGTATCTCGGCTCAGGGATCATGGCGGAAACCAACCTCAGCGGTAAGCGCACCACGATGTGAGATAACGAAGTTTGGCCTTTGATTCGCCGAATCGCACTTTCGTCGATTACCGAGAGAGTTTGAGTTTTCGTATTCTTATCTTCCGCCTTTTGCCCAATGAAGTACAAATCAAAAACCCTATGGTTCTCAATCACTTGATATTGAGCGAACATGCTATCGAGATCGAAACTCCCCTTGAGATCTCGAACGGTAAGGTTCTTGTAGTACTCGAATCCTCTGCTGCTCGTTCCCGGACTGAGACTTGGAACTGAGCGACTCGTCCCATGTTCGGGTCGGCCTCTTCCCGCGCACGAGAAGACCACCCATCCACCTGGTCGTACCAAATCGATCATGCGGTTGAGTGTGATTGTCCAAAACTGATCATGCTCGAAGCATTCTGCCGACAAGGCGAGGTCAAACGTGCCTTCTGGCAAATCCACTTCGTGACCAAGGCCCACGATGTCAACGCCAGGGCCTTCAACGAGATCGATACCGAGATACTGCTCTAACGGAATGTCCTTGAACAGGGAACGCATGTCTCCGTTGACATCGTACGAGCCAATCTCAATCACTCGACGCAACAGATCGCTGCTCGAAATCGCGTCAATCGATGTTCTCATAAACTCGTGTTGCTCAGGATGAGCCATAGAACTCCTAATTTCGTTCTCCAGCCGCCGGCCTTGGAGTTGGGAAATGACCCTGTCGTACGTTTGGACAACGATGCGATCAGGTAAACCAGTCAGCCAGCAGACACTTCGGCTCAAACCCTAGTCATGATTTCGACTTCGTGTCCGGCTATACGTCACCGACTTCAATACCGTGATGAACCGTGACTCTTCACCAGTTTCTCAAAGTGGGCGCAAATCTCTAGCCAAGCGTTTCCCTGCTCCACTTTCGGTTCTCAGTAGCCTGAACTACTGCCATTGTGACGAGAACGATCAGTGCTGCCAGTAATGGTGCAAGAAGAGCTCTGGTCAATGGTTCGAATGGCAAGAAGAACGTTGCCGTAAAACCCAAACATCCAAGCCCCCACGAGACCGAGATCTGTCTCCACTGACGTTGCGCACTCAGCGCAGCTTGTTGGACGAGCGCCAACAACATAACCATGCTTGTTACTCCCAAGACAATGAGATCGACACGAGGCAGCTGATAGTTACTGCCGAGGTAGATAGAGAGAGCCAGTTGGCCAAAAAGTGCGAATGCAGCCACGAACAAGCCGCCTCCGACCGCACACCAGCGGAGCATCTTGTTGCGCAGTCGGCGAAAGTCGTCGAACTTCCCACTATCAATCGCGATTGAGAGATTCGATAGTGCAGTACTCGCAACTGCCGATGCGAACTGGGCTGGCACCTGACTCAAGGTGATTGCACCAGCGAAAGCTCCTAACGTATACGTCGATACGGAGCTCGAGGCGCTCAACCAGACAATCGAACCATTGAGTAGCAACATGGCAGAAATGATTCCGGTAGATAACTGCATCAGCGGCATCCAATGAACCCGAGTCCCACTCAACCGAGGGCGCACCCATACCGGCACGACCCTGTGGACGACAAGAAGACTGCATGCCGACGACGCGCATGCCGCTGCGGCAAACCAATTCATCGAGTGCTTTCCGCTCAGCGCAACTAAGCCGGCAAAGAGTGCTCGCAAGATCCCATCAGTCATACCCTGGCTCGCATTGCCACCAAAGGTTCCTCTCCCGATGCCAACACCGCGCTGGAGGCACTGCAGCATCGCAAGGCTCACAAACACAGGAAGCAACAGGGTCGCTGCGATATTGCCATCGAAGACATGATGAGCAAGCCAAAGACTGGATACCAGAAGCGCACCTGAAGTCCCAGCAGCAACAAGCCAAGCTGATCCGGACAGTGTCGCCACAGATGGTTGAAAAGCTCTTCCCTCACCTACAGCGGTGACCACGTGACGTGCCACGTAAATTTCAAATACCGCGAAGATCGTGCCACAGAAGGTTGCGAGCGCCCACCAAGTGACAAAGGCACCATATTCCCGAGAAGGAAGAGCCCTGGCTCCAATCGCCATCGTCAGCAAGGTTCCTAGACCTGTCACTCCAAGTCCGGCACCAAGGAGAAGTGTCGACCGCCCAATCCGGCTCGTCTGCGACGGTGGTGGTTCGCTTTGTTCAGCACTCATCATGGTGCATACATCCTCGTCCTACATCTTTCCTCGAGCTACACGTTCGTAACGTGGCGAATCTGGTTCGACTTTGGTCACCTTGAAAATTGGTCCCAACTCATCGGTAGCTCGAGTGATCACTCGGCACCACGTTCTACCCCCCTTCCATACCTTCCTTGTGGGCACTGCCTGTTAGGCGATGTCATGGAGGGCTCAGACTTCCGTCTCAATCACACCGGGCTCCTTAGAGACTCGGTGGTTTCAGGAGCAGCCAAAATGAACGATTCGATTTCAGCATAGAACGAAGCCCGAAACTCCATTGACGACAGCATTGGAGCCTCCGCAAGCAAGCGTCAGATCTAGAAAACTTCCGTGACGCCAACTACGACACGTGCTAAAACGGTACGGTGACGACTTCAGAGGGTACGGTCCAGCCCAGTGAAGTGCTGTGCATCATTCCCGCACTCAACGAGAGTGAAGTAATCAGTAACGTGATTGGCCCGCTCGTGAGCATCGGGTACCGGGTCCTGCTGATCGACGATGGAAGCCGTGATTCAACAGCGGACATTGCACGAACGTCGGGTGCAGAAGTTATCTCTCATCCAATCAATCTCGGTCAGGGTGCGTCGCTTGAGACAGGATTTGAGGCAGTCAGGCGAGGTCTTCTTACTGCCACCTACGTTGCGACCTTTGACGCTGACGGCCAACATTCTGCTGAGGATCTCGCCATAATGTTGAAGGCGTTCCAATCCGATCCTCATCTTCAAGTCGCTCTGGGCAGTCGATTTCTCCAGAATTCAACTCAAGTTCCCCGTTTGAAACGAATACTCTTGCCTCTCTCGGCCAAATTGGCAAGGCTGACACTCGGCCTAACCCTCACCGATCGGAATAATGGAATGAGAATGTTCAGGGCGGATGCGCTAGCAGATGTGCGCATCACCGTCCCGGGATACGGTCACGCTGACGAAATCCTCCATGCGATCAGACGGGCAAAGCTGCGTTACACCGAAGTTCCCGTCCGAATCGTCTATACCGACTATTCGAAGGGCAAGGGGCAACCTCTTATCAACGCAGTTCGAATTCTCTTCGATCAGATGCTTGGTTAATATGAAACCATTCTCCTTTCTACTCCTACTCTCGCTTCCCGCGATGGCGTATATCATCAGGAATTACGACCGGATTATTGGTAAGGCCCTCGCTCGGATATTCTTTGTTTTATTTCTTCTCTTTGCGGTTGTTATTATTGTATTGCCACAATTTAGTGAGACAGTAGCTCATGCTTTGGGTATTGGGCGAGGTGCAGACCTAATCTTTTATTCAACGACGATATCAGTGCTCGCTCTGGGTGGACTCTCTGCGGTAAAATTCCGCTCTACTGAGAGAAGGATTACCTCTTTAGCGAGAACTATTGCCTTAAAAGAGTTTAGAGACTCTGAAGAGAAAACGGAATAGTTAAAGAGAACTGACTTCCTAATCAGATAATCTTTTTCTCTATCTTAAGCCATCATGACAAAGTTTCACAGTCAAAAGGGAAT
>CAIXCS010000201.1 GCA_903918025.1 uncultured Actinomycetes bacterium | reverse complement strand
CCGCACTTGATTACCTACGTCGCAGCCGTGCTTGTTGACGATGCCGCCTCCAACGAGACCGGACTTGAAGAACTCGTCCTTGCGGCCGGCATGTATGCCGTCTTCCTCTACGAAGGAACACATGAGGGACTCGATGCGTTCTACCAACAGGTCTACAACGTGGAACTTGAACGACACGGACTGTCAACGAGAGATGGTCAGCACCTCGAGCGCTATCCAACCTCGGCTGATCCAGAACGCTTCGTGGCGCAAGCCTGGATACCGGTCACTGCGCGCCACGATTCTTGAGTTCGCCGCGGGTTCCTCTCAGGCAGAGCATGTGCTCAGGTCGTTCGAGAAGTGCCAGGAAATGACGAGGTCATTAGACCTTCTTCATGATGCTCGACTTCAGGTAGAGCGGCCCAAAGCCGTCAACCTTCGCCTCAACGTCATGACCTCCTGGACCGGGAATGAGCCGAATGTTTCTGACTTTCGTTCCAACCTTCAAGGTGGTGGAACTTCCCTTGACCTTCATGTCTTTGATGATGGTCACCGTGTCGCCATCGCTCAGCACTTGGCCGTGGGCATCTCGAATGACGTCGCGCTCTTCTCCGTTGTCACCATCTTCAGAAGGCATCCACTCATGTCCACACTCCGGGCAGACGAGCAGCGTTCCCATTGGATAGGTATTGACACAAGAACAAGACGGGCAGTTCGGAAGGTCGCTCACTGCCCCACCGTAGGTCTCCCTCAACTACTTCGAGAACACACGAAGTGCAACACTTGGCGATGTGACCATCACCATCAGGCCGCCTCGTGAGACCGACAAGGAAGTGTGGAAGTCGCTCTTCGCTGACTACCTCACGTTCTACGAGACCAGTCGGTCGGCCACGTCGACTCAGTTGGTCTGGGAGCGACTGACGGCGTCACCACCGACCATCCTCGGCCTTCTTGCCGAACGTGATGGCGTGGTCATTGGTCTTGTTCATTTTCACGTTCAAACGTCAACGTGGGCTGATCACGGAATTTGCTATCTCGAAGACCTCTTCGTGGTTCCTTCTGCACGAGCGAATGGTGTTGCCAGCTTGCTCATCCAACGCGTGGTCGAGCGTGCTCGAGAACACAACTGCGCAGAGGTCACGTGGATCACTCGATCTGACAACGGTGTCGCCCGCCGTCTCTACGACAAGTTGGCAACATTGTCACCTTTCGTTCGCTATGAGATTGACCTAGAAGCGACGCCAGGCACCTCAACCTTGGCCATCGAAACGTAACCACCGAGCGGCGGCCATTGGTTCTTCACATCGGCACGTAGCCGCACCGTTCGCTGGTCGTCACGACGATGTCAGAGCGAACTACCCTGCCGAAGAGGAGGTTCCCATGACCGGTACCATCACCGCAGTAGTTCTTGGACTTGTGGTCCTTTTGATCATTGCAACGTCATTCAAGACCATTGACCAGGCCCACGTAGGCGTCGTCACGATGTTTGGCAAGTATCGAAGGGTGCTCAGCCCCGGACTCAACATCGTCATTCCTTTGATTGAGAAGGTGAACTGGAAGGTTCCGGTCCAGAACCAAACCAACCAGTTGACCTTTTCTGCCATCACTGGTGACCAAGCTGCAGTCCACTTCAAAGCAACGATCATCTTCGCCGTTACCGACCACCAGGCAGAGACCATCCAGTTGGTGGCCTTCAAGTTCATCAACCCTGGCGCATTCACCATGGCGATGACCTCGGCCGTTGAAGCTGCGGTTCGTGAATTCGTTGCCACGAAGAAGCAAGCGGAGGTACTCGGTCTTCGAACCGAGATTGCGAGCCACGCGAAGAACAACCTCAATGAACAGTTGGCAAGTTGGGGCTACAGCCTGATTGATCTCGCCATCAATGACATCGCGTTTGATGCCGAGGTCATGGCATCGATGAGTCGAGTGGTGGCAGCAACCAATGCCCAGACCGCGGCAGAATTTGAGGGACAAGCACTCCTCATCACTCGCACCAAACAAGCAGAGGCCGAAGGTGCGGCGATCCGAATCTCGGCAGAGAACGAAGCGACTGCGGCACGGCTTCGAGGTGAGGGATTGGCCGGATTCCGAACCGCCTTGTCGCAAGGTTTGACCGAGTCCGCTCGAATGCTTGAAGACAGCGGCGTCGGCGCTGGGCTGCTTGCCTTCACGCTGTGGACTGAGACCATCCTTGACGCTGCGAAGTATGGAGAAGGCAACACCATCTTCCTTGACGGGAACATCGTGTCGATGGAGGACTCACTTCGCCGCCTGCAAGCCATCACCAAGGAGAACATGATGGGTGACCCAGCACCGCCGCCACCGCCACCTCACCTTTGAGATACCACGTTTGGTGAAGGTGCCGGGGGTAGCCTCGTCATGGTCCCACTTTGGTGACCACGTTGGGGGGGACCCATGCCAAGTGTTTCGAAGTTGTCAGGTCTTTCAAGTGGACCAAGTCTCATCCTTGGAGCTGTCGTCATCTTGCTCATTGGGGCGCTCATTGCCTTTTTGACCATTGCCCGAGCTGGTCGCTATGACCAAGACCCAAGTGGTCGACGACCAATGACGGCATACCTCCTGTCTGGAGCCTTCGCAACGCTCTGGGCGGCCTACATCGGCGCAATTGGGATTGCCTCGGGTTTCATTGGTTTCATTGGAAGGCACTCCACAAGCTCCATGCCCTATGCCTTCGGGGGACCAAAGCATCCAGTAGGTGACGCCAATGTTCGAACCATTACCGAGGGCTTGCTCCTCGTCGTGATTGCCGGCGTGGCATCAAAACTGCATCGCGCTCGCGGACTGCAGATTGCCGCAAGTGATGACGATGCCAACAGTCCATCAAAGAAGGTCGCCCGCACCTACGCTGCCACCGTAAGTTTCTTTGCCGTCGCCGTCTTCGTCGTTGCGGCGCTGCTCGGTGCGTACCTCTTCTTCCAGCTGATTGCCCCAGGTATCTACGGTGGCGGAACGCGTCTCGGTACCTTCCGAAATCTTCTCCTCGACGGAACGATTCTCTTGACCATTTCCATGACGTTCCCGGCGCACCAGCGGATTGCGCCAAGCGAACTGCGTCTCTTCGCCATGGAGTCAGACGGACACCACGACCACGACCACGACCACGAGGGTCATGACCATGGAGCGGCTTCACTGCCAGAGTAGAGAGTCGGGCACTTCTCCGACGTAGAGCGAGGGGCACACTCCGAAGATTGCGTGGCGCGGAGGATAGCCATTGAGGAGCAAGCAGTGATCAATCACCATGCCATCTGGCCGACGCTCCGGGCCGAAAATGCCCCGGCGCTCATTGACTTTCTTGAGTACGCCTTCGGCTTTGAACTGATCGTTCGGTACGGCGACGAAACCACGGTTGACCATGCGGAGTTGGCTTGGCCACAGGGCGGCGCCATCATGCTTGGATCTCATAAGCAGGAGTCAGAACCGGCTGAGTGGGCGCTTCAGCCTGGAACTGCTGGGATCTACCTCTTCGAGCCGGATCCTTTCGGACTGTTCGACCGAGCGACGGCTGCTGGAGCGACCGAGCTGCGAGCACCGCATACGACGGAATATGGCTCCACCGAGTGTTCGTTCAAAGACCCTGAAGGGAACCAATGGTCGTTTGGCACCTACCGAGGTGCTGCCGACCTCTAGAGGGTGGCATCAGCCTTCGTGGTGAGGGCTGACCTGCGGTCGGCTAGTGTTGGACTTCTCCAAAGGGGAACGTTGTTCTCCTCCGAGGCGGTGCTCGCACCAACTCGGACCTGTGGTGCAGCCTGGAGTGCACGCCGCCCTGTCAAGGCGGAGGTCGCGGGTTCAAATCCCGTCAGGTCCGCCATCGAACGCCACGGCGTTCGATACCCGAGGTCGGGTAGCTCAGTTGGTAGAGCGCGCGCCTGAAAAGCGTGAGGTCACCGGATCGACGCCGGTTCCGACCACCAGATGTCGTTCCTCCGGGAACCCCCTCGAGTTGCGTCGTGGATCAATTGATGAAGCGTTCCTCCGTCGTTGGTGAGTGATCCTGAACCAAGATCGACGTTCTGCGGACGTTCGTGTAAGGCTTGACCTATGGCCCTTCCTCTGCCCATTGCTGTCCCAACACCGCCATTTCCTCCCCAAGACGAAGGAACGGCGTGGCCCATTGCTTCCTGGCCTCGAGGACCGGTTCCAGAGGGTCTCGACCTCGACGCTCTACTCGACCAGGCATTTGATCCAGACGGCCCGTGTCGAACAACGAACGCCGTAGTGATCATCCATAAGGGCAGACTCATTGCAGAGCGTTATGCGGGCAACCGCGAGTTCTTTGATCGAGAGCCCGAACCAATTGACTCGACGAGTTCGCTGATTTCTTGGTCAATGGCAAAGTCCATGCTCCAAGTGCTCACGTTCTCCCTCATTGCAGAGGGGGTCTTCGACCTCAATGCCCCGCTTGCGATCCCAGAATGGTCGGCTCCAGGCGACCCAAGAGGGGCGATCACGTTGGCCGAGCTACTCGCCATGAGAGACGGCCTCAGTTTCATTGAGGACTACGTCGATGGTGCAACGTCAGATGTCATTGAAATGCTCTTCGGATCGGGTAGGTCAGATGTCGCCCACTTTGCCGCCGATCGACCGCTCGCCCACGAACCTGGAACCTTCTACAACTACTCCTCAGGAACGACGAACATCATTTCTGGTGCGATTGCTCGTCACTTCGGTGGTGGTGAAGCCTACAAACAAGAACTAGCGAAGCGGCTCTTTGGTCCGCTGGCGATGCAGTCAGCCGAACCAGGCTTTGACGACGCAGGCACGTTCATTGCCTCGTCGTATGTCCATGCAACCGCCCAAGACTTCGCTCGCTTTGGACTGTGTCTGCTCCGCGGTGGAGTCTTCAATGGGCAGCAGGTGATCGCACCTGCTGCGCTTGAAGCGGCTCGAACCCCTCTCAGCCAAGATCCCGATGGACTCTTGTACTCCATGCAGTTTTGGCTGCCAGGTGATGCTTATGGAACGTTTGCGGCGCAGGGCTACGAAGGTCAGTCGATCACCGTCTGTCCGGCACTTGATGTCGTGCTCGTTCGACTTGGCAGAACCCCGGCGGAACGATTCCAAGCAGTTCTCGACTGGCGATGGAGTGTTCTCGATGCATTCGCTCAACGAGCGGGGTAACGCTCCCGGTCGGCTGTCGCTGTCTTCGCTTGAGTACCTCCTGCGTCGTTCGTCAAGCGCCTTCGTAGGGGAAACCGAGGTCGGGAGCGGTAAAGACCGCTTGGAAGGAGAATCCTGCTTCCTTCGCCATTGCGGCAACGGTGCCACCT
>CAIXCS010000200.1 GCA_903918025.1 uncultured Actinomycetes bacterium | reverse complement strand
TCGTTGTGACAGTGAATGCCAATGCCAACGGTTGAAACTGCAACCAGATCTTTGACCACGATCGTCAATCGATCAGGCAAGGTCCCGCCATTGGTGTCACAGAGCACCAACCGTTCAGCCCCGTGATTCTCCGCTTCACGTGCAACTCGACTGGCGAAATCTGGATTGTGAAGGTAGCCATCAAAGAAGTGCTCAAGATCAACAAACACTCGCTTGCCATGCGCTTGGAGGAAATCTACCGAGTCGGCAACCATTGCCACTGCCTCATCAAGCGAGGTTCGGAGCGCGTCTTCAACGTGCCGATCCCAGGCCTTGGCAACAATGCAGACGACCGGTGTGTTGGCGTCAACAAGGGTCCGGAGACCTTCGTCGCTCTCCGCACTGCCGCCTGGACGACGGGTTGATCCAAAAGCCACGAGGGTTGAACGAGAGAGCACTAACTCTCGGTGTGCTCGAGCAAAGAACTCGGAGTCCTTTGGATTCGCCCCGGGCCATCCACCTTCAATGAACGTCACTCCAAGATGATCAAGTTGTTCCGCAACGCGCACCTTGTCTTCAACCGAGAGGGAGATCCCCTCCTGCTGTGATCCATCTCGAAGCGTGGTGTCAAAAATCTCCACCGACTCTGGAAGAGGAGGCAGGTCAAAGCCGTGAGCATCGTGGCCGTGAACATGGCCACCGTGAGAGTGAATGACTCCGGGTTTAGCTGTCGACACGGTCAAGCCAATGCTCGTACTGCGGCAGTTCTCCGCGAACTGCGGAGAAGTAGGTCCGCTGAATCTCGGTGGTCATCGGGCCACGCCTACCCTCACCAACAATGCGATCATCAACCGCACGCACTGGAACGACTTCAGCAGCAGTGCCGGTGAGGAACGCTTCGTCGGCCAAGTAGAGGTCGGTCCGAAGAATCGTTCCTTGTCGGACCTCGTAACCGAGGTCGTTGGCAATGGTGATGACCGAGTCCTGTGTGATGCCTTCAAGCGCACCGGCATCGGAACTGTGAGGGGTGTAGATAACGCCACCACGCACAACAAAGAGATTCTCCCCAGTGCACTCCGACACCTGACCATCGCTGGCCAAGAGCACCGCTTCGTCGTAACCGGACTTCAGTGCCTCGACCTTGGCGAGTGAAGAGTTCACGTACATTCCAACGCCCTTGGCCGCAGTTGGCATGGCGTTCGGGTCATGACGCACCCAGGACGAAACCTTGAGGGTGATGCCGTTCTCGAGGCCCTCGTCACCAAGGTAGGCACCCCATGGCCACACAGCAATCGCAACCCGCACCGGACAAGGAAGCGGGTTGAGCCCCATCTCTCCATAGCCCAAGTACACGAGCGGGCGGATGTAGCAACCATCGCCCATGTCGTTGACTCGAACCATCTCTTTGGTGGCTTCGACGAGCTCATCAACGGTGAACGGAACCTCGATCATGAAGATCTTGGCCGAGTTGAACAATCGAACAATGTGCTCACGGAGTCGGAAGACCGCTGGTCCACGATCCGTCTTGTAGGCGCGAATGCCTTCAAAAGCGCCCGTTCCGTAGTGGAGCGTGTGCGTGAGCACGTGAACCTGGGCATCTTCCCAGTTCACGATCTCTCCATCCATCCAAATCTTCTTCGTTGGGGTCAACGGCATTGTTACACCAGCCTCTCAATGATGGACCGGGTGACCTCGGTGGTCTTCCGGGGAACTCCTGCATGTTCTGACGAATCTGCCGCTATCGCTGCATCAATTCTCTCGGCTGCGGTCTCCTCACCAAGGAATCGGAGCATCAGGGTGGCCGAAGAAATCGTGGCAGTCGGGTTGGCAATGCCTTTGCCTTCAATGTCATGCGCCGCACCATGAACCGGCTCGAACATTGAAGGACTTGTCCGGTCAGGGTTCAAGTTCGCCGACGAGGCAAACCCAACACCGCCCGATACCGCACCCGCAAGATCCGTGAGGATGTCGCCGAAGAGGTTGTCGGTGACGACAACGTCATAGCGTTGCGGCTGCTCAACCAGGTAGATGCAGGCTGCGTCGACATGGTTGTAGTCGACAGATACTTCTGGATAGTCAAGACGTACGGCATCAACCGTTCGCTGCCACAAACTCCCGGAGTAGGTGAGGACATTGGTCTTGTGCACCAGGGTCAAGTGCTTGCGCGTCCGGCTCTTTGCCAACTCAAACGCGTACCTGACGCACCGCTCGACACCGAAGCGAGTGTTCACGCTTCCTTGTGTCGCTATCTCATGCTCGGTCCCAAACCGAAGGACGCCACCTTCGCCCGCGTAGGAACCTTCGGTATTCTCACGAACGACGACGAAGTCACAACCCTCGGCAATTGAGCCTGGCTGCCCATGAAATGGACGGTGATTGATGTAGAGATCGAGGTCAAATCGGAGTTTCAGCAAGAGGCCGCGTTCAAGCGTTCCACCAGGGATCCTCGTGTCACCAATTGCTGGACCAATGGCTCCAAGAAGGATTGCATCAAAGGTACGGAGTTCTGCCAAGGTCGACTCCGACAAGACCTCACCATCTCGTAGGTAGCGAGCAGCACCGAGGTCAAAAATCGTCGGGTTGACGGTGACGCCGGCAGCCTCAATGACCTCGAGCGCTGCGGCAGTGACCTCAGGCCCGATGCCATCTCCACCAATGACTGCAATGTTTAAGGCTGGCATTGTCTTCCCACTTCTTTCCACGATTCGGTCAAAGGCCCAAGAGCCCCGGAGAACAGCAACGCCGCCCCAGAGGGCGGCAGGTACGGCGCGAAGTAACGACGCGCCTATTTCGAAATTCGTACCTCAAGGCGGTGCTCCATGTCGCTAGTCTCCCAAGAATTGAGGGGTCCTGTCAACGTGGAGCCACAATCCGGGAATCGTCAGGGTACCCACAACCTAGAATGGGGAATCGCAGCTCATTGAAGGAGCCCCATGGCCGACGAGCCACAAAAACTGACAAAGGTTA